>JAGOHA010000098.1 GCA_017996395.1 Acidobacteriota bacterium
TGGTCCGGTTCAAGCACTCCCTGCCGTCATTGCTGCGCTACATTGGGGCCTGAAGCCGACTATTCCAACTGGATCACGTAGCTGCCGGCCGCCTTGTCGTGCAGCGCCTGCTGGGCCGGATTGTTCAGGGCGAAGAACCAGCCGATCACGAACGCCCAGACCAGCGTCCGCACGGCGCCGTTCTTCAGGCCGATGGGATTGCCCTGCTTGTCGATAACGGCCAGGTTCAGCAGCCGCTTGCCGATGGAACGGCCCAGCACGCCGTTCGTGAAGGTGAGGTACATGAAGGGGAGAAGCACGGCGCCGAGCAGGCTCATCAGCAGCGAGAACAGACCCTCCCCCTCGCCGGCGCTGAGACCCAGCGCGACGCTGCCCAGCAGGCTGAGGAGCCCGGTGATGACCAGGTCGATGATCAAGGCGATCACCCGCTTCAGCGGCGTGGCGGGTTGGAAGCTGGCCAGCGCGTCGGTGCCGCCCAGACGCACCTTGTCGCGCGCCATCTTGAAGGAGTTGCGGAAATAGGGGACCGCGCCCAGCTCAGCCCACTTGGCTTCGCCCTTCCGGATCAGATCGGTGGCCAGGACGCTGCCGCCGAGGATCCACTCCTCGATGGTCCGCATGTCGAGGTTCTCGTAAATCTCGTCTCCGATCTTCACCGACCAGACCTTGTCGTCCCAGACCGAGGTCAGGCCGTCGCCCGCATCTTTTACTTCCGCTTTGGCGCCGGCGGGCGCCTCGCCCGCAGCAGTTACGGCCGGTCCCGGCCCGGCCGGCGCCTCGGCCTCCGGCGGCGCATAGGCGGTGGCGGGCTTCTCGTCGGGCAGGTCTTTGAGCCGGATT
Organism: Acidobacteriota bacterium; assembly: GCA_017996395.1. Classification (GTDB taxonomy): domain Bacteria; phylum Acidobacteriota; class JAAYUB01; order JAAYUB01; family JAAYUB01; genus JAAYUB01. The sequence continues at coordinate 841 of JAGOHA010000098.1, forward strand.
TCGATCCGGGATTCGGAGGGAACCTCCATGTCGCCGGACGCGCTGAACGCCGTGTCGGCAGGCAGGAGTTCCATGAAGCAGTTGGGGCAGACCCTCTCGGCGCCCACCTCGGTGCCGCAGGACGGGCAAACCGCTCCCTGGGCCTGGGGCTTGGTCTGGAAGACGTCGGCGATGATGTCGGCTGAGTTGAGGATATCCGTTACGGACTCCTTGAGCTCATTGCCGAGCACCGCTGGACCCTGCGGTGCGGCGGCTTTGGCGGCGGCCGCCTTGTCCGGGGTGATCTCTTTGAAGAAATCGTCGTCCAGCCCGACGGACGGCGCCGCATCGGCCGCCGCCGGCGACCCGAAGATGGCGGCGAGCGCGTCTTCCATGGGCGGTTTGGCGGCGGCTGCCGGGTCGATGGCCGGCTCAGCCGGGGCGGCCGGAGCGGCCGGCGTCGGTCCGAGAATGCCCTCCAGGTCGAGATCCAGCCCGTCTGACTTGGCCATTCCGGCGGGCTGGTCCTTGCCTCTGAATTCGCCGGTGGCGCCCAGGAGCAGGTCCCCCTGCTGGGGCATGAGGTTGGTGCCGGTGGTGGAGAGGTAGCGCGAGAGTTGCGTGTCGATCTCCGGCGGCCGCTGCACCTGAAACTGATGGCTGCAGGTGGGGCATTTGGTGCGGACGGGATTGACCGGCAGCTTGCCCACTTCGATCCAGATGAATTTCTTGCACCCGTCGCAGCGGATGGGCACCTTGTCGCGGACCATGCAGAAGTAGGCGGCGATGTGGGCCTGCGCGGCGAACGCGTCGAGGCAGTGGATCTGCTTGCCGTGCAGGAAGCGGTACGTCTCCTCGCTCATGCCGACGATCCGGCCGTTGGCGATGAGTTCGGTCACCACGTGCCGGACATTCTGGTCGATGTTGCGGCTGGGGAATCGGAATTCGTTGGCGGAGAGGGAGGAGAACGGCGCGCGGACGATCATGGGAAAGCCCACGACGCCCAGGTCGATGTAGCGCTCGCCGGTCTCGAACTCGCCGCGGGCGTAGGCGGCGATGAAGTTGATGTTGGCATAGGGCAGATCGAACATCCGGTCCACCCGGATGTCCTTGGCGCGCGGGCTGATCCACTTGGCGTAGTGGTGCTTCACCTCCGGGCCCGTGGGCGCGGGGTGCGGCTTGACGATATAGATCTTGTCCATCAGGCGCTCAAGACTCATAGGCGGTCCTTGGGGAAATTTAGAAAAATTATAACAAATCCGTCCGGCCGGGACAACTGCGTCGACCGGCGCGGGTCACAGTTCCTTTTTTTCAAAGTGGAGGCGGCGCGTTGGGGTCGACGGGGCCTGCGGCGGCAGGCGCCGGTTGCGACGCCGGTGGATGAGGAAAAACGGCAGGGCGATGAGCAGCCCCGCCGCCAGTCCGATTCCCAGCGGCACCGGCTGGAAGTACTCGAACAGGGTGCGCTCCACCGTGGGGTACGGCACGAGGAGCGGCAGGTCGAACAGGGGGAGCGGCTCCGACTCGATGGTCGAGTGGAAGCGGAACACGAGGTCGGCGTCCTGGCCGGCCTGGGGGACGATCTCCCACACCCACAGGTCGGTGTTGTCGCGCTCGGGCGACTGGATCTGGCGGAGCTCGAGCCGGGCGGTCCGGTTTTCCAGGGTGAAGGCGAGCTGGGGAAAATCCTTCAGGTACTTCAGGAGCAGGGCCAGGTCGGGATCCTGCCGGGGATCCAGCTCCCGGGCCGGACGCATCGCGGCCGCCAGGGTGAGGCGCTGCGGCCGGCCGGCCGCCAGCGTCGCCGGCGCCGTGATCTCGACGGCGCCCAGCGGCAGCTCCTTGAGCCGGACGTCCACGCGGTATGTCCGCCGGTCGGCCTGCTGCTCGCGGTTCACCCGGAAACTCAGCACCTGCCGCGACAGGAGCTTGGACTGGATCACGTTCTTGTCGTGCTGCAGCTGGAACATCTCGCGGGCCAGATCCTTATCCTTGGTGGCCAGGACCTCGAGCTGGCGGGCCAGGGTCTGCTTCTCGGCCTGCGCGGCGGCCAGGTTCCGGGTCAGCTCCGCCTGGGTGTTCTCGAGCCGCGCGATGGCGGCTTCCATCTCCTGGACGCGGGACTGGTACGCCCGGTTGCCGGCGGAGAGCTGCGTGTAGGCGCCGGCCAGCGCGTCCAGGAGTTCGGCGGCCGGCGTCGCCGGCGCCGACTGCAGGCCGGCCTCGGTGCAGGCGGCCCGGATGGCCCGCTCCAGCTTCTGCGCCTCCCCCTCGGTTCGGGCCAGCTGTTTTTTCAGCTCGGCCTCGGTGGTCTGCAGCAGGCGGATCCGCTCGCGCAGGTCCTTGCCGGCCGAGTCGAGGACGGTTTTCTCCTGCTGGATGGCATTGAGCCTGGTCTGCACGGCGTTCTTGTCCCGCTCCAGGGCCGCCAGCCGTCCGGACAGCTCCTCGACGCGGGCGCCGGCGGACTGGAGGTCGCGCCACAGCGCCTTGCCCACCGGGTTGGCGCGGGTGACGATCTCGTGCACGCCCTGGTCGGGCATGTCGGCGGTCCGGGCTTCCGCCTCGACGAATCCGGCGTACCGGTCCTCGATGTACTCGCGCTTGGCCGACTCGATCTCGGTGTAGCTCAGACCGGTGGTGAAGAACTTGGCCAGCACCTGGTTGAACTCCTCGCCGGGGGGGCGTTCATCCAGCGGCGCGGGGAACTGGTAGCGGATCTCGGCCTGCTGGCGCAGATCGAGGGAGGTGAACTTGAGGCGCACCTCCCGGCTGCCGAAGTCGACGTCGGTGATCCGCACCTGCTGCCCGACGCCGAAGATCGTGGGCCCCTCGACCTCGGAGGTCAGCCGGTAGCGGCTGCCGGAGACGAACACCTTGATGGTCCCCGCGGGGAGGGGGACTTTCAAGAAGAGAGTCTTGTTCTGATATCGCTGGACGTAGGCCGATTTCCAGGCCGTGCCGGACTGGGCGGTGACCGAACCCGCCGCGGCCAGCCCGATCAGCAGAGCCACCGGTGCGCGGAGCCGAAGGATAGCGTTCACTCGAGGCATTGTATCAAATGGCTTGGGGGATGTTAATGGAAATGATACAATCCGCGGTCTGGAAGACTAGAAGCATCAAGGTGATGAGATGAACGCGATCCCGGATTCAAACCCCGCGGTCCGGCTGGTGTCACGGGCGGATTTCCCCAGCCGGTACGGGGATTTCGAGATCTTCGGCTTCGAGCATCTGCCCACGGGCGAGCCGTTCGTGGTGCTGGTGCGCGGACCGCTCGACGGCGAGGCGGTGCCGCTGCTCCGCATCCACTCGCAATGCCTCACCGGCGACGCGCTGGGCTCCCGACGCTGCGACTGCGGCTACCAGCTCCAGACGGCGCTGCGCCTCATCCAGGAGTCCGGCTGCGGTCTGCTGATCTACCAGCTCCAGGAGGGACGCGGGATCGGAATCCTCAACAAGCTGATGAGCTACCAGCTCCAGGACGAGGGCGCCGACACGGTGGAGGCCAACCAGATGCTCGGTTTCGAAGCCGATCTGCGCGAATACGCGGCGTGCGGCGAGATCCTGCACCGCCTGGGGGTGAACCGGGTGCGGCTGCTCTCCAACAATCCGTCGAAAATCCGCTCGTTGGAGGCGGCGGGGATCCGCGTCATGGAACGCGTGCCCCTGGAGATGCCGTCCGACGAGCGCTCCAACCAGTACCTCAAAACCAAAAAGGACAAGCTGGGTCATCTGCTGGACCAGGTGTGAGGGGGAGCGTTCCCGCAGCCGGGATCGCCTGTCCGCCTCGGACCACGAGCCGCCTGCAGCCGGAGCTCAGCGCGGGCGCGGGTGGCAGACGAACGCCTTGGGCAGCACCTCGCAGCGCCTGAGGTTGTACGGGAGGGGGAAGTCCTCGCCGGGCGGCATGGGGGGGCGGTTGAGCCGGCCGGCCTGGTTGGCCAGCACCGCCGCCAGGCTGTCGGGCACGGTCACGCCGTCCACCCTGAGCTTTTCCACCCGGTAGCGGCCCACCCCTTTGTCGGAACGGAAATGGATCTGCGCCTCGTAGCGGTGCTCGCCCGACAGGATCCAGACGAAGGCCCGGTGCAGCGGGGATTCCAGCTTGATCTTCGCGCGCGCCAGGTCGGCGGTGACCAGGGCATGCACGCGGTCCTTGTCCAGCCGGACGCGAACCTCGCGGGCCGCCGAGTAAAACAGCTCGTCCCGATGCACCTCGATGTAGGCGTTGACTTCGTCCTCCGAAACCCGGAGCGACGCCGGGGGCCGTATCGATTTGAGCTGGATGATCTTGGCTTCGCAGCGACCGGCCAGCGTCCGGAGGTCGGGCCTGGCCGGCGTGGCGGCGAGGAGCACGGCGCCGAGGCTCAGGAGCAGGGCCGCCGACGCGCCCGTCCAGCCCGCCGGTCTCAAAGCTCGCCCTCGAGCATGAAGTAGAGTTCGCGGGATTCCTCGAGTTCCTTCAGCGTGCGCGACATGTTCTGGATGAACTCGTCGCGGGGCATGGCCCGGTCCACGGCCTCGCCGCTCAGCGACTGGAGCGACACCACCTTGATCTTCCGCTTCAGGATGAAACTGACGAGCTTCAGGGCGTCCAGCGAGATAGGCACGTCCAGGTTGCCGTTGATGCAGTTGACCACCTCGCGGGCCACGCTGTCCTCCACGGACGAGATCTTCTGCAGTTCCCGGATGACCATCTTGCGGTAGGTGGAGAAGAAGGTCTGGTATTCGACCTTCAGCCGCTCGACGGTGTCGATGATCCGGTTGATCAACGCCTCCACGTTGGTGGAGGAGTTCATCCGGAAGCCGCACAGGCAGCGGGGGGACCGCTCCAGGACTGCCGCGGTGGGGAAATCGCACTCCCGCTCCTGGAGCATGGCCATCATCCGGTACAGCGATTTGACGCTGTACGAGTTGATCGTGATGACGCGGGCGAGTTTCGGCAGGTTCTTCCACCACTCGGTTTTCATGAGGAGCGCCAGCTCGCTCTTGTCGGTGAGGCCGTTGAGGTGCCGGTCGTGCACCGCCAGATAGTGCTGCGTGTAGGCCTGTTTGAAGAGCTGGTACTTCTCCTGGTAGTAGGCGCGCCGCCCCGCGTCGATGAGCTTGGTGGGCCGCTCGAAGAAATTGGACAGCTCCAGGCGCAGGTTTTCGATCGCCTGGTCGCCGGTCTTGTCGGAGGTCAGGATGTAGCTCTTCGTCTCCTGGAAGGCCGGCATCCATTGCAGGAAATCGCGGATGTTGCCGATTTCCTTTAGCACCGACTGGAACGCCTTCAGGTTGTTGGAGAAGGTGCGGGCCAGCACGGCCAGACCGTCGTCCAGGTTGTACTGCTGGTTGACGATGTTCTCGACGATGTTCTCGATGGCCTTGGCGTTGCGGTGGCACGACTGCAGCTCCCGCCACAGCAGGGTGGTGACCATCTCGTTGGGGATCTGTTGCAGCATCTGCTCCAGCGAGTTGCACCGCTCGAAATCGAGCCATTCCGGGAGCAGGTTCTTGAGATGCTTGCGCGACTGCGTGATGCCGCCCGTGGCCTCGATCTGGGTGTTGCACAGGATGTAGCCCCACTGCAGCAGCTCCGGCAGGGGGAGCACTTTCTCCTCGATGGCCTGGACCGAATCGAAGTAGGTCAGGTCGAACTCGCCCGACAGGCTCATGCGGTTGAGCACGTCGAGGTCGGCCTTGTTGCTCTGGAAGATCTTGATCTTCCCCGCCGCCACCAGGGCGATGAGGATGATGTCCACCAGCGACTGGTTCAGGCCGTAGGGTGAGTTGGCGAACGACTTGTAGAAGAAGGCCAGCGGGAAGGTGATCTGCGGGTACGACCCGATCAGGAAGATGACCTCGGCGATGAACTGGGATTCGAGGAAATTGTCGGATTCCGGTTCGAAGCGGTAGGTGCTGCCCGCCTTCTTGACCAGATGCAGGGGGAGGAGGACCTTCTCAGCGAACTCGCGGCCTTCCGGCCGGTCGATGTCCTTGCGGAGGAAAATCTCCGCCGCCTGGGACCGGCTCTTCTCGGCGGCGTCCACGAGCTCGAATTTGGGGTGCAGGGGGAAGTACTCGTCGTAGACTTCCACGAGCAACTGCTTCAGGAACGGATGCAACTGGTCCGGCTCCGGGCAGCCGTCGGCCATACATTGGGATGTCTGGTTGTAGTGCAGGATGCCGTCGGCGAAATACTTTTTCTGCAGGATGGCGCGGATGTCCTCGTCGACCGCGCGGAGGCGGTTCTGATATTCCTCCTCCATGTCGAAAAAGCGGTAGCGGTGCTCTTCCGACGACAGGACGGAAGCCACCGCGAAGCGCTGGATCTCTTCGGGGGTCAGCTGACCCGGTTGGAGGATCAGCAACTGGGGGTACTGGATGACCAGTTCCCGGATGGTTTTCAGCGGCCACTTCTCGTGGTGGGGCGACAGGATCCAGAGCTGCCAGTCGTAGACCTTGGCCGCGCCGTAGGCGGCGCCGGTTTCGCCCGCGCCGTGCGGCTTGGGGAGACCTTCGGGGAACGTGTCGCACCAGTCCTCGGTGTCGGTCTTGTCGGCCAGCTCCTGGAGCAGCGACTGGCTGCGGAGCTTGAGGGGCGTCACGTGGAGCTGCTCGTACCGATCGGCCCAGCCGGCGATGCCGCGGCGCGTGGTGCCCCGCCAGATGATGGTGAGCGGCTCGCTGGAGACCGGCTGGGTGTAGTTCTCCCGGGTCAGGTTCATGCCGGGCAGCACCTGGATCGCCTTCTGGTAGATCAGGCGCTGGATTTTCTCGTCCAGGTTGGCGTCCTCTTTGAGCACCTCGTGGATGACGTAGTCGAGGGACGTGTGGTCGATGGTGACCAACTGGAACTCCAGGCCCTCCTCCTGCTGGATCTTGCGCAGGCACTGGGGCGCCTGCTCCTCGAAGAAGAGCAGGATCTGGGCGATATCGTCGGGGGTGACGGGCTTGTTCTGGTAGTCGGACAACAGGAGCGCGTCGATCACGTTCTCGATGGTAGGGCGGCACTCCTCGGTGATGCTCAGCAGGAAGACGGCCTTGAGCACCAGGCGGGCGAGCAGCCGCTGGCCCACGGGCAGGTTGGGGATGGTGTCCTTCTGGATGGTCTCGAACGATTGCAGCGCGATCTGCAGCTCGGGCACCTTCTTGAACTCGTGGTACAGCAGGTCGAACACCAGGTCGATGGTGGCCAGGGCCGAGCAGCGGTATCCCAGGATCTTGTTGGCCGTGGAGTAGATGAAGGGGAGCAGGGAGAAGTTCTTGATGTAGCGATGCAGGTAGAAGCTGACCTGGAACACCACCGGGTGGACCGGGTAGAGGTCCAGGAAGAGCTGCTGGTCGTGGCGGAAGTAAGGCACGGCCTTCGCCAGGTGGTTGTAGATCTCCAGCAGCTGCCGCCGCTGCTGGTCGGTCTTGATGATGATGTTGCGGTTGGCCAGATCCAGGACATTGCGCTTGGTGATGTGCTGGATGATGAACGCGCCCGGCAGCTGGTACTCGACGATTTTCTGGTGGATGTTCTGGTAGCGGGAGTTGAACGCGGGCGGATTGAGCAGGTGGTCGAAGAACGTCGCCACCATGAACACCGGGTACATGCTGGTGGCCAGGGCAATGGTCAGCACGAATTCCAGATCGCCGGTGATCCGGGTCACGTTGCGGTAGGCGAGGAGCTTTTCGGAGATGTCGTCCAGGAGAATCAGCATCTCCTGGCCCTCGGGGATGAAGTCGCAGATGAACCGGATCTGTTCGTCGGAGTCCTCCAGCTCCAGCCAGTGCTCCATGGGCGGCAGCTCGTCGTGGCACGCTTTCCGGTAACTCTCGGCGAAGGCCCGGTAGAACAACTCCTTGAGGGATTCCTCCTGACTGGGCTGGCAGTGGATCTCGACGACGAAGTGCTTTCGGTTCAGCCGGGCGATGGCCTGCTGGATCGCGGGACTCTGGATCAGGCGCCCCGTGTCCGGGTGCTGCAGCACTTCCCGGATCACCGCCAGCGAGTGGGTTTTGCCCACGCCGCGGTCGCCGGACAGGATGAACGATCGGCGCTCCGTGCCCGGCTCCTTGGCCAGTTCCTGGAACAGCGTGGTGAAGTTGTGGGTGGATTCGTCGGTGAAGATGTAAGACTGGATGATGTTTTCCTGCGACAGGCCCTCGAGCGAGTAGACCCCGTCGTACGGCTTCAGGGTGATGAAGTCACGGATCTTCTTTCCCTCGATGGAATCGACCGCGGGCTTGTCCATAAAGCACAATTGTATCAACTTAATGCGTTGAAAGGCAAGTTTCTCGGGGCTCGGTGCCGGCGACGAACCAGCTCGTCTCGGGGGTCGGGCAGCCGGCCCGGGCCAGGCGCCCCGAGACGGGACAGACCGTGCACGCCGTCAATCCGGGGGGAGGCTCCGGGGCCAGGGGGGCGACGGGGTACATGTCGCCGGCCCGGCTGAGGAACTCCGTGAAAATGAACAGGGCGCTCTCGCCGCCGCTGAGCGGGAACTCGCGGCGGTCGTCGTAGCCCATCCAGGCGCAGCCGATGAGGTTGCCGGTCAGGCCCACGAACCACCCGTCCCGGGCGGTGCCGGTCTTGGCGGCCAGTGGCCAGGTGATGCCCTGCCGGCCGATGTTCTGGGCGGTGCCCCGCGCCACCGCCGCCTGCATCATGTCCAGGACGATGAAGGCCGATTCCGGGCTGAAAACCGCCGGACCGTCGGCCGGCCGGGCCGCCGTGCCGGCGCGCCAGGAGCTGGGCGGCAGACGGCGCCCGCCGTTGAGGAACACGGTGTACGCCGCGGCCACCTCCAGCGGCGAGACGTCCACCGTGCCCAGCGCGGTGGACGGGTAGGGGACGGCCCGGCCGGAGAAGCCGAGCTGGTTGACCGCTTCCGCCACCTGCGGGAAACCGCCCTGCTGGGCGAACAGGACCGTGGCCGCATTGAGTGACTTGGCCAGCGCCGTCTTCATGGTGACCGCGCCGTGATACTGGTTGCGGTAATTGTGGGGCCGGTAGGCGCGGCCGCCGTAGCGGATGGTGCACGGCCGATCCACCACGACGCTGGCGGCGGTGAGCGCGGGGCCGGACGGCCGGCGGGCCAGGTCCAGCAACCGGGCGAAGATGAACGGCTTGATGACGGAGCCGGCTTGGCGGTGCGCCGATGCGGCCCGGTTGAAGGCGGACGTGGTGTACTCAAGACCGCCGGCCATGGCCAGAATCTCCCCGCTGGCGGCGTCCAGGACCACGAACGCCGCCTGGAAGGAGTCCGCCGGCTCGTCCGGGTACTTGCCCCGCAGGACGGCGCGGACCCGGCCGGCTCCCTCTATCAGAGCCGTCTCGGCGACCTGCTGCAACTCCAGGTTCAGGGAGGTCATCACCACCGGGGCGGTTCCGTCCGGCGCCGGCGCGGGGGCGGGCCGGGTGGCCAGGTAATCGAGAAAGTAGGGCGCCTTGACCGCGCCGAGCAGGGTGGTGTTGGCGGCGGGCAGCGGCCGGGCGGCGGCGACGGCGCGCTCGGGGCGCAGGATGAAGCCGGCGTCCTCCATGGCCGCCAGCACCTGGTCGCGCCGGCGACGGGCCTCCTCCGGGTGGCGGAGGGGCTGGGTCTGGTTGGGCGAGCGGATCAGGCCGGCCAGCAGCGCGCACTCGGCCAGGTCCAGGTTCCGGACGCTTTTGCTGCAGTACAATTCGGCCGCTTCGGCCAGGCCGTACACCGAGAACGAGGCGCACTGGCCAAGGTACACGTCGTTGGCGTAAATCTCGAACAACTGCTCCTTGGACAGCCGCGTCTCCAGGATCAGGGCGATCATCGCCTCGGAAAACTTGCGGTTAACCGTCCGCTCGGTCGTCAGGAACAGGTTTTTGGACAACTGCTGCGAGATGGTGCTGCCGCCCTCCCGGATGCCGCCGGCCTGGGCGTTCCGGAAGAACGCGCGCAGGATGCCCTGCCAGTCGATGCCGCCGTGCGTGAAGAAGTGCTGGTCCTCGGCGGCGAGGACCGCATAGACCAGATTCTGGGGCAGCTCGCCGAACGGCACCCGCGCCCGGCGCCGGCCGGCCTGCTGGGCGGCCAGCACCGCCGGCCGGATGTGGAACACCGGCAGGGGCGAGCCGGCGGCCGGGACGATCCGGGCGATCCGGTCCTCCGCGAACTCCACCCGCACGGGAACCGGCGGTGTCGGCCGCAGATCCGCCCAATCGCGTTCGTTGGCGATGGTGACGGAGCCCCCGTCCATGGCCATGGTGAACACCGGGGGTCGGTCCAGCCGGGACGACCGGAGGTAACCCCGGCGGTAGAGCAGGTTGGCCAGGGCCGACGCCGTGAGCCGTTGGCCGGGAAAGAGCCGGGTGGGCGCGCTGTAGACGGTGGGGGTCCGATCCCACGGCCGGACCAGCAGCGCCTTGTCCACGAGGCGGGCATAATGGCTGTACAGGTAGAGACCGGCGCCCGCCGCCACGATCGCGGCAGCCAGAGCCAGCAGGAGGGCGTACTTGATCAGGAGGTGCGGCTGGATCTTCAGGATGACGCGCATGATCCGTCCTCGGACCGCTCATCGCTCGGCCGGCGGCCGCGGCGCTCGCGGAAGAATTCCTGCAGCGGCTCCCGGCACGCGTCGGCCATGATCCCGCCCTCCACGGCCAGATCGTGGTTGAAGAGCCCCGGACGCCCCAGGTCCAGCCGGGAGCCGAGCGCCCCCCAGCGGGGGTCGGCGCAGCCGTATATCACCCGGTGCAGGCGGGCCTGCACGCACGCGCCGACGCACATGGCGCACGGCTCCAACGTCACGGCCAGCTCGCACCGGGTCAGGCGATGGTTGCCCACCGCCGCGGCGGCGCGGCGGATGGCCAGGATTTCGGCATGGGCGGTGGGATCGCCGAGCTGGATGGTCCGGTTGTGGTCGGCGGCGATGACCCGGCCGTCGAGCACGACAACGCAGCCCACGGGGACCTCGCCCTCCCGGGCGGCCGCACGGGCTTCGACCAGGGCGGCCGCCATCCAATCAGAACAACCGCTTTTGGATCTCGGCAATGATCTCATCCTCCGAACCCTTGCCGCGCGGGGTGGCGGCCAGGTCGATTTCCTTGCGTTCCAGCTTCTTGAGAATGGATCCGGCCCGCTCCAGCACCGCCGGCGGCATGCCCGCCAGCCGGGCCACCTCGATCCCGTAGCTGCGACTGCCGGTGCCCGGGATCACCTTGCGCAGGAACACGATCTCGCCCATCCCCTCCTTGACCGTGACGCAGTAGTTCTGGATGCCCGGGTAGAGGGCGGCCAGGCGGGTGATCTCGTGGTAGTGGGTGGCGAACAGCGTCCGGGCCCGGTGGGCGGGCGTGTTGTGCAGGTATTCGGCCACGGCCCAGGCGATGGACAGCCCGTCGAAGGTGGCGGTGCCCCGGCCCACCTCGTCGAGCAGGATCAGGCTGCGCGGCGTGCAGGTGTGCAGGATGCCGGCGGTCTCCACCATCTCCACCATGAAGGTGGAGCGCCCGCGGGCCAGGTTGTCGGAGGCGCCCACGCGGGTGAAGATCTGGTCCACCAGGCCGATCCGGGCGGACTCGGCGGGGACGAACGAGCCCAGCTGGGCCATGATGGCGATGAGCGCGGTCTGGCGCAGGTACGTGCTCTTGCCCCCCATGTTGGGCCCGGTGAGGATCACCAGCTGGTGGTCGG
>JAGOHA010000238.1 GCA_017996395.1 Acidobacteriota bacterium
CGCACCGGGCGCTGGGAGCTGTTCTACCGGGCGCCGTGCCGGTTTCTCGATCCGGCCCAAGGCGCCTGCCAAATCCACGACCAACCGGAGCAGCCGCGCGTCTGTCGCCACTACAACCCGTACCGGTGCTGGTACAAGACGTCGCTTGCCGGTGACACGGACGACTTCCTCCGGGTGGACCGGCGGCGGCTGGAAGCGCTCCTCCCGCTGCTGGTGTTCGACGGCCAGGGCCGGCTGGTGGACGTGCCCGGCTGGGCGGCCATGGGCGCCGCCTTCCGTCCGCTGCCGATGCCGGGTTGGCCCGTCGAAGGAGATCTACCCGCGGCCGATCCCATGGACCAGGCCTGGCGGGAGGAAGCGGCATGCGGCGCGTCCGGGGCGGCGACGGCGACGCACACGTACGCGGACCTTGCCGACCCGTGCGCCGGCTGCGAGGCCTGGTGCTGCCGGGCCGTCCTGCTGCCTCACGACAAGCCGGCGACGGCGACGAACCTCGATTTCCTCCGGTTCATGCTGGGGTTTCCCGGCCTGTCGGTGGGCGTGGCCGAGGCAGACTGGCAGCTCATTGTCCGTACCACATGCCGCCACCTCGTCGGCGGCCGGTGCGCCGCCTACGGGCAGCCGGAACGGCCGCTGGAGTGCAAGTACCTCGACGCCTGGGGGTGCGCTCCGCGGGTGCGCTTGGGCCGGCCGCGGCCGCCCGGCTATCTGCGCCTGAGTCTGGAGCACTTCGACGCGCTGACGGCCCTGGCCGCCTTCGACGCCGACGGCCGGATCACCCGGTTGCCCGCCGCCACCGCGGTGCGCGAACACATCGAAACCTGCTGGCGGGAAGCGGCGGATCCGTCCGTCCCGGCGCCATCCCGGCGCCGGGACGCAACACGGCGCCCAAAATGCCGATAAGTAGGCAATGCTTGAAATATTGATTCGGGAGGAGGTTATATGTCCATCGACAAAATCGGCTCGCAGCCCCTGGGCATGGACGACGGCGGACACGACGAGACCGCCGATGCGGGGGCGGCGAAGGTCCGGGGGACCGAAGCCCTCCAGGGCGGCGAGATGGTGAAAGGCATCGCCGAACAAGAGACGCCGCTGACCGCTTCGTCCAAGCCGGACTCGGCGGACGCGTCGCGGCTCGGGGAGCACACGACGCAAGGCCTGCTGGTTCGGGATCAGCTCCAGCTTGGTGATTCGGTCGCGTGCAAATATAAAGCGATCCAACCCGGAGATCACAAAAATCTGCCGGCCGGCGAGCTGCAGGGCAAGCACGAGCTCCAGCTCGCCGACGAAAAGATGCAAATGCAGCTGGCGGCGCGGCCACCCAGGGGAGCCGACGATTTGCAGATCAAGCATAAGATCCAGCTCGGCGACGAGAAGGTTGCCCAGATATCGCACAAGCTGCCCGGCGACCTGCAGGTCAAGCACGAGGTCCAACTCGGCGACGAGAGGGTCTCTCAGTTGTCCCACAAGCTGCCTGGCGAGGTCCTGGTCAAGATGGACAAGGACATGCAGGTGCAGGGCAAGATCGATTTCGCCGACCAGAGAATGTCCGTGGTCGGCGGTGCCCCCGATGAACGGGGTGTCTGGGAGAGCAAGCTCCAGGGCGGGGACGAGGCTGCCCTGAAAATCGACGATGTCAAGGGACACAAGAACTTCGAATACAAGGAATGGATCAAAGGGGGACAGGAGATCGCCGAAGGCAAGCACCGGAAGGTCGAAGCGGGATTGGCGTCAGGGGACGGAATCAAGGAGGACGTCGCGAACCTGTTGAAATCCTCCGTGAAACTGGATCAGGCCGGCAGATCGTGGGCGGGCGTCGGCGCTACGGTGCAGCATGACGCGGTCGAAGGGAAGCACGTGAAGATGGCCGAGAATCTGGGCATGGCCCCGACGAAGAACATTTGGGGCGATCGGATAGCCGGCGAATCGGCGGGTGAATCGGTGGACGGTGTCCAGATCAAGGGCGAGCACAAGCTGGTGGATGCGGGTGATCTCGACGCCGTGCTCAACAAAAAAGTCGACTTGGGCGCCGTCAAAGCGCAGGTCAAGATGGATCAGGGCGTGGAGTCGGCCGTCCTTCTGCGCGGATCCATTGGCGAGAACGCGAACCTGATCGACGACATCAAGGGCGACCAACTCCGGCCGCCCGAGATCAAACACAAGTGACCGTGGGCGTCTCCCGGCCATCTGATTGGACATGATGCGCGTCGCCCTGGTTTCCATGCCGTGGCTTGACGACCACGTCCCGTCGGCGGCGCTGGCGGCCCTGAAGGCGTGGGTGGCGGCGCGGGTCCCCGGCTGCGCGGCCGCCGTCTGGCCGGAACACGTGGCGGTGGCCCGCCGCCTGGGCCGCACGGCCTACCGGGCCATCCATGACGATCCGCTGGCCGGCGAGGCGCTGTACGCCGGCCTCGTCTATCCGGAGTGCCGCGGCGGCCTGCCCGGCCTGCTGCGCTCGGCCTTCGCCGCGGACGCGGCGAAGGCCATGATGCCGCCTCCGCCCGACGCAGACCCGGCGGGAATCCGCGACGCCATCGACGCGCACGCCGCCGAGCTGGCCGGACGCCTGGCCGCGGCGGCCGACGTGGTGGGCCTGAGCGCCACCTTCCATCAGCTCTTCGCCAACGTCCTGCTCGGCCGGCGGATCAAGGCCGCCAACCCCGGGGTGTTCATCGTCTGGGGCGGCAGCCTGCTGCGGGGTGCGGCGGGCCCTTCGTTCATGCGCGAGTATCCGGA
>JAGOHA010000009.1:0-50023 GCA_017996395.1 Acidobacteriota bacterium
TGACGCGGATCAGGTTTTACAGACCCGGGTGATGCGAGCACCCAGGGCACGTAGCTTGGAATCCACTTGGGCGTACCCGCGCTCGATCTGGTGGATATTTCGGATGACCGATTTTCCCTGGGCTGCCAGCGCAGCCAAAATTAAGGCCATGCCAGCGCGGATGTCGGGGCTTTCCATGTTTTCCCCATACAGTTTGCTGGGTCCCTGCACGATGCACCGGTGGGGGTCGCAGAGCACGATCTGGGCTCCCATCGCAACCAGCTTGTCGGTGAAGAACATCCGGCTGGGATACATCCAATCATGGAAGAGCACGCTGCCGCGGCTCTGGGTGGCGGTGACGATGGCGATGCTCATCAGGTCGGTGGGAAACGCCGGCCACGGCATCACCCGAACCTCCGGGATGGCGCCGCCGAGCTCCGGTTCGACAACCAGGCGCTGATCGGCAGAAACCACCACGTCGTCGCCGTCCACTGCCCAGTCGATGCCGAATTTGTTGAAGGTCATGCGGATCATGCTCAAATATTGCGGTCCGGCACGGCGGATTCTAACGGAGCCTCGAGTGACCGCGGCCGCACCGATGAAACTGACAACCTCCATATAGTCGGGCCCGATGGTGAACTCTGCGCCTTTCAACCGGGGCACCCCCTCAATGCGCAAGACGTTGGACCCGACGTGGTCGATCCGCGCGCCCATGCGGTTGAGGAACAGGCAGAGCTCCTGGACGTGGGGCTCGGAGGCCGCGTTGCGCAGGTAGGTGGTGCCGCGGGCCGTCACCGCGCCCATAATGGCGTTCTCGGTGGCGGTGACCCCCGCTTCATCCAGCAGGATGTCGGCACCGTTCAAGCCCTCGCTGTGAAACTGAAACTCCTTGCGGATTCGGTCGAAGTCGGTTCGGGCACCCAATGCTTGCAGGGCCAACAGATGGGTGTCCAGCCGCCGCCGCCCGATGACATCACCGCCCGGCGGGGGCAGGCGCAGGTTGCCGCAGCGGGCGGTCACAGGACCGGCCAGCAAAATGGAGGCGCGGATCTTCAAACAAAGCTCCAGATCCAAGTCGGCGGGTCGGACGTGGCTCGCCTGGACACACCAGGAGCCGCCACTCTGGTCGGTCACACTCACGCCCAGGCTCTCCATCAACGCGCGCATGGTGCGCACATCGCCGATGTCGGGGACGTTGTGGAGCGTGACCGGTTCCTCGGTGAGCAGGCAGGCGGCGAGCAGGGGCAGTGCGGCATTCTTGTTGCCCGACGGGGTGACCTCGCCCTGCAGCGGATGCCCCCCCTCGATGACGAACTGCTCCATCTGTTACCTCCGTGCGACCGTCTGCGAGAACCCCGGTCCGCTTATTGTAAACCAAACCAGTGACGATACACAGCGTCCCCTTACGATTGTTTTTGATCGACGGTGGCGAAACGAGAAATAACTCCGTTCGTGTGAAATACAGGCTGGGCAGCATAAACAGATTGACAGGATGATTACATAATGATATCATCCTAATATCTAATCGGTGGAGGTGTGGCATGGATGCCCTATTCGAACGGCCCGCATGGCGGATCAACGGTTTTCTACTCCTGCTCATCAACCTGGTGATCTTTTTCTGGAGCGTGCTCGGAATCATCACCGCGGCCCGACTGGACGACACGTCGGTGTTCGGTCCGCTTGGTTTTGGCATTGCCGGCATGATTGTGGGCAGCATCATGACGGGTGGATTTTTCGTCGTGCATCCCAATGAGTCGAGGGTTCTCATCTTCTTCGGCCGTTATGTGGGCAGTGTCCGAGACAGCGGATTCTGGTGGACCAATCCGTTCACGGTCAAGAAGCGATTGTCCCTGCGGGTGCACAATTTCAACAGCGAAAAACTCAAGGTCAATGACGCGCAGGGCAATCCCATCGAAATCGCCGCAGTCATCGTCTGGCGGGTGGTGGACTCGGCCAAGGCAATGTTCGACGTCGAGAACTACGAGCAGTTTGTGGCCATCCAGAGCGAAACGGCGATCCGGGGAATGGCCAGCACCTACCCGTATGACAGCCACGAGGAGGGAGAAAGCTCGCTGCGGGGCAGTCCATCCGAGGTGGCGGACAATCTGCGCGGCGAAGTGCACAACCGACTGGAAATCGCCGGCGTAGAGGTGCTTGACGCCCGCATCAGCCATCTGGCGTACGCACCGGAAATCGCTCAGGCGATGTTGCGTCGCCAGCAGGCTCAGGCGATCATCGCGGCCCGCCAGAAGATCGTGGAAGGTGCTGTGGGAATGGTTCAGATGGCGCTGCAAATGCTCAGTGATCAAAAATTGGTGCAGTTGGACGAGGAGCGCAAGGCAGCCATGGTGAACAATCTGCTGGTCGCTCTGGTTTCGGAACAGGAAACCCAGCCCATCATCAACACCGGGACGTTGTTTGGATGAGAGAGAAAAAACGGTTCCTGCTGCGCATCGATGACCGCGTGTATGCCGCCTTGGAAAAATGGGCGGCTGACGACCTGCGCAGCGTGAACAGCCAGATCGAATATGTCTTGCAGGAAGCGCTGCGCCGGGCAGGTCGACTCAAAAACGCCGGCGCAGCGCCACCGGATTCGGCCGGGACGGCTCCGAGTGGGCCGTCCCGGACGCCGACCTAGAGCATGGCCGACTGATTCCGCAGGCCATCACTTAGTGTCGCGATGGGCCCAAATGGCGGAGACGACGCAGGCGAACACGGCGCCCATCCGCAATTCCACATCCTCCGTGCACATCCGGTCATCAATTTGCCAGCGTGACCAGTCGCGGCTGTAAGTTGTCGACACATCCATGGTGCCGGCGGGTCCGGATACGCTCCAACGCTGCCAATCGTCGCTGTAGACCGTGGCGACGCGGAGTGTCCGCCCGCCACGGGAGACCTCCCATCGCTCGAAACTGCCGGAGTATACGGTTCGGATAGTTACGTCGCCGTAGCTCCACCTCTCCATGGAATTCGAGTAGGTGGCGCTGATGGAAGCGCTTCGGTTTCCGATCCTGACGCTCCACCGGTCGACAGCGCCGGAATAGGTGGCGGTCAGCGTGCCGCCGCCATCCGCCAAGTCAATGTCCCAACGCTCCCAAGAGCCGGAATAGGTCGCATCCATCCCGGTGAAACAATCCGGAGTGTCGCGGCGGTCTCCGGCGGGTAGCGCACCGGCACCCATCAGCAGCATCAAGACAAGAAACGAGCGGAACATGGCGTCTCTCCAACAAACGGCGGCCCGACATTCCATCTGATCCGCCTGACGGACAAAAGGTTCAGGTGTATAATGACTGCGCGAAAACAGGAGGTTGAAGGAGCGACGGACATGAGCGACAAGATTGCGTTCACTAAGAATTATTCCGACCTGAGCACGAACCAGGGATTCCAGTTCGAATTCTACTGCGATCGCTGCGGGTCGGGTTTTCGGACCCGTTTCCAGGCGTCGACTCTCAGCCGGGTCACCGAGGCCTTGAACGCGGCCGGCAGCCTGTTCGGTGGGTTGTTCGGCCAGGCGGCGGACCTGGGCGAACGAGCCCGTTCGGCCAGCTGGGAGAAAGCGCACGACGACGCGTTCACCGCCGCCATGGAAGAGTTGCGGCCTGATTTCATCCAGTGCCCGCGTTGCTCCGGCTGGGTGTGCCGGAAAAGCTGCTGGAACAGCCAGCGCGGTTTATGCAAGAACTGCTCCCCGGACCTGGGTGTGGAAATGGCGGCCGCGCAATCCTCCCGCACTGTCGAGGAAATCTGGGCCCATTCCAAGATGGCGGAGGAAGACCGCGAGATGCTCAAGGAGAGCAGTTGGCGGGAAGGCGCGCGGGCCACATGCCCTCACTGCGGCGTGCCGCTGGCCAAAAAACAGAAGTTCTGTCCGGAGTGCGGCGGGGCGCTCCAGCAGAAAACGGCCTGCCCCGAGTGTGGCGCGACCGTTCCCCCGGGAACCAAGTTTTGCGGCGAATGCGGAGCCAAAATTGGAGGGTGATCGTCCATCATTTAGCGGGCGAATCGTCAGCTATCGAACCGACGAGTCGCGTGGTTCCCGACGATGCGCGGCGATCATAATCCTGAATCGACATAACCTTGGGCTGTAAAAACAGTCGTGTGATTGCGTTGGGTGTGGGTGGGATCGGACCGATCCCAGCTCAGCGCCGGCTTCAGCCGGTACGGCGTACTGTGACGCCCGCGGCCCCGATGGGTGTCATTTGATTGGTTGCCGGGCTCGCGGCGCGGGATCCGGATTGCGGGGCGACGGACCGGGGCTTGCCGGGACCGCCTTTAGGCTGGGCGGCCTGGGCCACCGAGGCGGGTACTCTGGATTGACTGATGCTTCCGCTCGCTGTGGCCAGGTCCTTGTTGGTGAATACCCTGGCGCCCGTCTTGGTGGAAGCTGTGCTTTTCTTTTTCGACAAGCCGGCCAAGGTCGCCGGAGAGGATGCGGTCGCGTTTTGATCAGCGTTCGTCGTGGCGGGCTTCTGCGCGGCGCGGGCTTTTTCCTTCCGGGACAGGCCAACCAGGCTCTGTCCGGCAATAGAGAGCGTCGAAACAATTAAAACAAGCCAGAGCACCACGCGTCGCACGAAATTCATCCTCCTCACAACAACGAATATTCTATCATAGCGATGATCCCGTTGATAAGAGGCTACGTCAACGGAGATGGGGATATAGGATCAAACGTCCGGCCGCAGGATCCAGCTTCAATCGCGCGACAGCGAGCACGTCGGCACCAAGCACGCCATCCAGAGGCGTCAGGGCGTAACCGGAAACGGGCCAAATCGCCAGATCGCGCCATACGAGTGACTGCCCGCCCAGTCGGACCGTCAATCGCGGGACGATCTGAACTTCACGACTTTCGATCCCGCCGGCTCCGGCGATCTTGGTTCTCCGTCGCGGCAGCGATCGAGTGCCCGACTTCTCCAGGAACGGCTGGCGCAGGCTGGTTGCAGCGGCACCGGTGTCCAGCCCGAACACAAGCGGGCGACCGTCGGCCGTGGCGGCGCAGGCGCAGGGGTAACCCAACCAAAACAGATTGCGCCGGCTGTCGGCTGCCGGCCGTGATGGGCCGAGCCGGCAGCAGCCGGTCGCCAAGTCTAGGTCGACAGCCAGGTGGCGCAACGCATTCCACCCGATCAGACCATCAAGAGAAATGGGATGACCCAGCGGTCCGGGCAGGCGGAGGTCCCGGTCGGACAGGACGATGGCGGGCAGATTGTGAAAAACGACATCGCCCGCTCGCAGTTCTTGGATAATCGCTCCTCGCACGACGACCTTGTGTCGTGTGGTCGTGTCGGCGGTGGTCTTCGGTCCGGCGGAAACGATGCCACAACGCCCGGCGGTTGATTCGGTCAGCACGGTCAAGCCGGCACCGGTGTCTAACCAAAACCGGCTGTCTCGACCATTGACCTTGACTGCGAGGGCAGGCGTCCCGATCGGGCTGGCGGACAGTGGCAGCGTAACGGGTTCGGCCGGAATGACTACACGGAATGGTGCTTGTCCAGAAAACGTTTGGGCCAGGACACGATCGTCGTACAAACCGGCGCTGTAGGACGGTGCGTAGTGCAGAAACCGATCCCAATCGCCAAGAAGGAACAAGGTCTCACCAAGCAGGTCTGCGGTCACGCGGCGTTCGTCGCCTGGTCCCAGACGGTTGAGCGTGTCCGCCAGTCGATCGGCAGCGGCGGCATACTCTCCGCGCAGCAAATCGGCGAGGGAGTCGGTGAGAGCAGCCGATGCGGGACGGACGGGTGGAGAGCCGGGCGGTGCCAGCAGCAGTTCGGGCAAACGATCAGACAGGTCATATTCCAGACCGGTGGGTGAAGCCGGAGGGGCATCAGGCGGCAGGATTTTCAGGCGCGGCGGCACGCACGCTAACAACATGCTCGAGAGCACGATAGTCAGCGTCAGCAATACGAACCGATAGAGATGTGTCCAGAGGCGAACCATTGAGTTGCACCTTGGGTGTTGTACGAACGCTTCGGTGCCTTGTTCAAGGACACCGCAGACAGCACGCCTTCAGGAACAACGACGTGATGGCAGGACCCCCCGGCGCACAGCCACCAGTTCGGCCACAATGCACAGCGCGATCTCCGCGGGGGATTCTGCGCCGATTGTCAAACCGATGGGACAACGCACCTGATCCAACTCGTTGGCAGTAAACCCAGCGGCTGCCAACGCGGTAAAAACCGTCGATTTCTTGCGGGCGCTGCCGATCATACCTACGTACCGGGCGCTGGTTCTCAGCGCTTGTTCGAGCACCTCGCGGTCGTGCATGTGCCCACGGGTGACGATGACAATGAAAGACCGGTCGTCGATGGGCAACCGGTCCATGCAGCCAATAAAACTGTCCAGGACCAACACCTCGTGAGCGTCGGGCAGTCGGGCGGAGTCGGCATAATCGATCCGGTCGTCCAGCACCACCGTCCGAAAACCGGCGCGCCGGCACAGGGGGACCAGCTCGACGCCGATATGACCGGCACCGAAGATGTACACCGCTTCCGGTGGCAGGACCCACTCGAGGTAAAGAAACCCATCGGCTGAAGCCCGGTATTCGGGTAGTCCAACCACAGACGGCGGCGTGGCCCAGGCTGCCGCCAATCTTGCGGTGTAGGCGGTCGCCATCACAGGACGCCCACCAACAACCAAGTCCCAGACCGCCTTCAGGGAAAGACCTTCGCCGGACAGAGCAATGATCAGAACGAAGGGTTGTCGCGAAGCCAGGGCGGCATCCGCGCCTGCGATCATGCGGTTGACGTGCGGATCTTCTGGCTGGAGGCGGGCCACCAGGACTTCGACCCAACCGCCGCACATCATGCCGGCGGCGGCTGCGTCCTCATTCTTCATTTCGAATTCTATCCGTTCAGGCCGGCCGGTTTGCAGCACGCCCCGGGCGCGCTCCATAACGCGATGCTCGAGTTCGCCGCCACCGATGGTTCCCCAGAGGCGTCCGTCGTTGTCCATGGCCATTTTGGCACCCGGCTCTCTGGGTCCGGATCCATGCCGACGGGTGACTACGGCGACAGCCACGGTTCGCCCCAGCGCCAGTTCCCGGGAGACGTGTTGAAAAAAGTCGGCGGTGGACTCGCTCACCGATCACCTCCGCACGCGCGGTCGTCAGCGGCTTCGATGCGTCGTGCTTCCCGAATGATGCTCCGGCCCATCTTGCGGAACACCAAGCCGTGGAACGGTAGCACGAGGTGCCAGTAAAGGCGGCCCCATAACCCGTTGGGATAGTAGTATGCGGTCTGGACGAGCTCGCGATCAGTCAGCAAGAACTCGAGCCAGGCGCGACCGGGCAATTTCATCTGGGCCTGCAGAAGGAGACGGCGATCAGGGATCAAGTGGGCGACGGTCCAGAAATCGATGCTGTCACCGATGCGCAGCGCCTCCGGATCGCGGCGTCCGCGATTCAGGCCGTACCCGCCGGCCAGCTTGTCGATCAGTCCGCGGAGCCGCCAGAGAATGTTGTACGAAAACCAGCCGTGTTCGCCACCGATGGAAGTGAAGGCGCGGTAGACGGAGGCTTTGGATGTGCCGTTCAAGGCGTAACGGCGGCGGTCTTGGAATACGGCCTGTTCCAGCGGCGCGTCAGGATCCTCGCGGATCTCACCGCTGCTGTCGCTCCAGCGGCTGATGACCTGGCGTTGTTCGATTTCGGCAATGGCGGTGCGCACGGACTGCTCGAAAGGCTCGGTCTGGATTCCGGGAAAGAGCTGATGCGACCGGTCATTCGTGACCACCGTCTCTGATCGTAATCCTTCGATCAGGGCGGCAGCCAGTCGGTAGGGCACGGGGGTGAACAGGATCAGCCAGTAGGATGATAGTTTCGGAGTAAGCACCGGCACGCGGATGATCCAGCGGCGTAGACCCATGGCCTGGCCGGTGGCCAGCATCATCTCGCCGAAGGTCATCGCCTCGCCGCCGATGTCGACTTCAAAGCTACCATCCGCTGCCAGTTGCCGGGCGGCCTGCAGATAGGTCAGCACATCGTTCACGCCGATGGGCTGGGTCCGGGTGGACACCCAGCGCGGCGTGACCAGCACCGGCAGCTTCTGAACCAAATGCCGGATAATCTCGAAGCTGGTAGAGCCGGAGCCGATGATCACTCCCGCCCGGAAGTGGATGGTCTGAATGCGGTCAGGGCGTGATGATAGGATCGCCCCGGTTTCCATCCGGCTGCGCAGGTGCGGGCTGGCACTTTCAGGCCGGCCCAACCCGCCCAAGTACACGATCCGCCGAACTCCCGCCGCGACGCAGGCATCGACAAAATTGTGAGCACTGACCCGGTCCATTTCTTCGAAATCCGCGCCTTGGCCCATGGAATGGATCAGGTAATAGGCAAGGTCAATCCCTTGGACAGCGGTGGTGAGCGCATCCGGCTGGAACGTGCTGCCCTCAACCACCTCGACGCGGTCCGGCAGTTGCGGCAGCTTGGCCCGCGTCCGAACCAGGATGCGCAGAGCAACCGCCGGATCGCCGGCCAGCCGCAGCAGGAGGCGCCGGCCAATGTAGCCGGTGGCTCCGGTCAGCAGGATGTGTCGCATGGGTTGCATCTTCGCCGCAGGCTCCGGGAGCATCCTGCATGGCATTATACCAGACACAAATCGACTCACGTGGAGAGCTGGGTGCGGATCTGACACCGCGCAGCAACCATCTGATCTGAGGGTGATGCGAGTTTCCGAGTATAATGGTTTGCAGTGAGGATCGAGATGACGGACACGCAAGCGGTTCGCAAAGCGGGCACGGTACTGCTGGTGTGTTTCGCTACCGTCTGGTGCGGGGCTCAGAGTGTGGCCGATCTGGCTGCCCGCGGCCGCGAGAAGGCTGTAAAGGGAAAACCGGCCAAGGTCTACACGAACCAGGACCTGAAAAATGCCAAGGGTCATGTCTCCCAATCCCGCCTGTCCAGGGCCGACGCCGCGGAGACTGGCATTCCGTCGGCGGGACCGGTGGTGCCGGTTGGCTCCTCAACCGCTGATCCCGACGAGGCGTTTTATCACCGGCTCATGGACCAATTCCAGGCGATCGAGGACGCCCGGAAAAACCTTGCCCAGGCGGAGACGGACCTGATCCGGGCGGAGTCCGCCTACCAGCTCGCGCAGCCGTTCGACGTGTTCATGCCGGGCATGCCGGGCAACATCTGGACGATTGAGCGGGAGAGTCCCGAAACCATCGCCGTCCGCCGGGAGCGTTTGGAAGCGGCCCGGCTGGTCCACGCCGCTGCGCGACGGGAATTCGAAGATGCCCAACAGGGACGGGAGGCGTTGTTGCGCGAGGCGCGCCAAACGGGGATCGCGGCAGGAGTGATCCGCCGGGCCGAGAGCGATTGGGCGAAGCGACCCGGGTCCAGACAGTGATCAGACGCGGCGCCGGCCCTCCCGTGATGCTCAGCGGAGTGAGCCGGCATCTGGTTTGCGGGACTCCGCGGCCGGCGGACCCATCGGGTTCTCGGTCCTGTGGGTTCTGAAAACAAACCATTCGCTGGCTGCGAAATTCAGCACATAGCACAAGGAAATGGACAACAGGTTGGCCGCCAGGTAATGGAGGCGGAGCGCGCCGACAAACAGCTGCATCAGGATCAGGTTCCCGAGGATGGACGTAAGGCCGGTAACCAAATTGAATCGGAGAAGCCGGACCATGATGGCACCGGGGCGGTGGCGGGTCCGATCCGCCCAGGTCCAGCATTCATGCCAGGCGAAATTGTGCAAAATGGCTGCTTCGACGGCGACAAGCGTGGCCCAAAGGTAGTTCAGGCCCAGGCCGTCGATCAGTCCCGCCAGGACCAGCAACTGGACAACGATGCCCAGCGCGCCCACGGCGTTGAACCGGAGCCAGTGCCGTGCCAGGTCGCGCCAGCTCTCGCCGTTTGGGGCGGCAGTCACCACTTGGTTTCCTCGCGGTAGAGCTGTCGGGTATGGCGGATCGCCGTGACCACCAGGGTGGCGAAGATGCAGGCGGCGCCGATGACGCCGCCCACGTCGTAGACGAGCAGCGGCGGACCGAAAATCTTGGTCACGGGGCGGTATAACAGGGCGGTGTTGCCGACGATTAACAGGAGCCGCAATTCGGTAGGGCTGAATTTCCAGAACGACATATGAAAGGCCCCGAGCGTGTAGGTGGCGAGATACACCTCGATATTCAATAACAGGTAGGCGATGAGCAGGGCGGCGGCCACCGGGGGCGACATGTAGCTCGACAGTGCCAAGCCTCCCAGCATGAAGAAGGTGCCGAAGGCATCGCAGATATGGTCCACGTAGAACCCGTAGCGCGGCCG
Organism: Acidobacteriota bacterium; assembly: GCA_017996395.1. GTDB lineage: Bacteria > Acidobacteriota > JAAYUB01 > JAAYUB01 > JAAYUB01 > JAAYUB01. The sequence continues at coordinate 10,244 of JAGOHA010000009.1, forward strand.
CAGCTGGTTCCGCACCCGCGCCACGGTTCCGTCGAGACTGTCACCGAACCAGTTGACCACCAGCCAGGCGCTCGCCAGCACCAGACCGAATCGGCTCTGGCTGGCGTACCAGTAGGACAGTCCGACGCCGAGCATGGCCAGGAGGCCGAGACCGGTGAGATGGTCGGAATTGACCCAGGCCGGCAGGCGCGCCGCCATCCAGATCAGCGCCTTCTTTTCCAACGGAGCCAGCAAGCTCTGCTGGGCCCTTTGCGCATCCTTGAACGCGTGTATTGTGCTCATCTCCAACCTCGACCCTGAACGGATGGTAGCGGCCCCGCCCAACGGTCTGCGGCTTAGTTCGCTTCGCGGTAGGCCTGCTTCAGACCTCGCCGCGCTTGCTCGTGGGAGTCGTAAACGTTCGGCATGTCCAAGACGTGTCGGTAATGCTGCATGGCCGCATCGCGCCGCCCCAGGAGATCCGACATCTGGCCGGCCCGCAATGTGGCTCTGGTCTCGAGTTCGGCGGCGGCTTTGGGCGCGGACGCCGCCGCCACAAAGTGGCGGATGGCCTCGTCAGGTTGTCTCTGCGCGGCCAAAGCTTCAGCATACTGGTAATGGATCAGATCGGCCACGGACGACCTCGCCGGGTTGTCCAGCAGGGCCTCAAAGATCCGCCGGCTCTCCGCACCGCGGCCCAGTTCGATCAGCAAACCGGCCCGCTCCAGCTGGAAAACATAATTTTGGGGATACTTCTGGGCCAGGACGCTCACGGTTTGCAGGGCGTCCGCATACCGCCGCTCCCGTGCGTAGAAAGTCAGCAGCGCGACGCGCGCATCGTCATTGGCCCAACGCCCGTGCTCGGCGACCGTGCGGATCGCCTCCAGCCCCCGTTCGCGGGAGCCCCTGTATCCGCCGAGGGCGGCCAGGATCTTCACGTAAAGTGGAAGGCTGCCCATGATGTAATTATAGGTGCCGGTGGTCAGGCGCGCGTCCACGTATTCGGGATCCAGTTTCAGCACCTGTTCATGAAGCCGGACTGATGCGAGTCCGTTGCGGAGGGCGGAAAAAAAAGAGCGGGTCACAGTCGCCTCATAACTGGCAATCAATCCGTGAGCCATGCCCTGGTAATAGAGCGCTTCCGTATCGTTCGGATGAGTTGCCAATGCTCGCTGGCTGCACCCGATGGCGGCATTGGCGAAAGCGCGCAACCGTTTATCAGTTGCAGGATCGACCTTCTCCTCGGTCTCGGCGAAAAAGGAATTTCCGCTGAACAGATTGGACCTCAACCGGCGCTGCCGGTTGAGTATTTCCAGCCAGAGCGTGGTTGCCTGGTACAACTGGGCAGCCGGATGCCGGGGTGCCAGCTGGCCCAGCGATTCGAATCGGTCGCGGGCGCCTGAGTAATCCATGTTGTAGAGCGCATTGAATCCGTCCCGCCGCAGGCGGTTGAATTCATCTGTCTCCTGAGCGACCAGCCGGGGCTGGAGCGGTTGGGCAGCCATCGACGTACGGACGACTCCGGTGCCCAACAGTACGACAACCGCAAATCGAATCAACGCCCGGTCAACCAAATGGTGAATCACAACACCCTCTTCAGGCATTCGACGCATCCGGTCGGAGGAGGTTCAAGTGAAACGGAAAACCGGCATGATCCGCCCATATCCAGGTTGTCTGAAGACAATAGCACGCCATTGGACGGAACCCGATATTCAGGTGGGGGCCTGTTGTGATCCCTTGCTTGCACCGGATATGGGCAGCCGGTTACTTTCCGCTTGGAACTTCGAGGGCCTTGCCCTTCTCAAACATTTCCATGGCCTTATCGGAAAGACCCAGTTGCTTGTAGATGAACCCTTTTTCCTTGTACAGACGGGCCTGGCTATCCTTTTCGCGGAGCGAGCCCAAACCCATGTCGGCCAGCTGGAGCGCTAATTTGTGCTGATTCTTCTTTGAGAGGAGCTCGGAGAGGATGAGAATTTCGTCGACGACGTACTTCTCGTGCTTGTCGGTGAATTTGAGATCCAGAATCTTCTGAAGCTCCGGTTGCACCTTGTCATACTGGCCTTTGTCGATAAGCAGAACCAGCAGCTCATGCTGGGATACTGCAATGGACTTCTTGTCTTCAAGCGTTTGATCGGGAGGTTCGACGCCCAGCAGCGAGGCGACAAGCGCGAAGCCGGTGATTGCAATCAGCAAACAGAATTTACTCACCATCTTCCATCTCCATGAAAGGGTTGGCGAAGTGACCGCGCAAGTAGGGTGAGAACGGATTTTCGGGATCCCGCGCCCGATTATCGGCCGGAGCCACGTTGGTCTGGAAGGGATTGCCCTGGGCGACCACCGACGCGCGGTAGCGGACATGCGCCTCCATTTCGCTTTGCAGGTTCATTGTGTTGAAGACGTCGCGCTGGGCTTGCCAAATAACAATCCCCACTCCGACGAAGGCCAGGAAGGCCGCCGCACTTCCCGCCAGCACCCAGGGGCGACTGCGCAGAAAATCCCACCATCTGTGCGGTTCCGGCGTGGACAGCGCGTCGGCGACCGCCAACCAGACGCGCGGGGCGGGTTCCAATTGCGGCAGGTTGGCGACGAGGAGCCGCTGGGCTTCGAGCAGGGCTGTCACTTCGCGGCGGCATGCGGCACAGCTCCGAACGTGGGCGTCAAAACGGTCCCGTTCCCCGGCGGGAAGTTCCCCGTCCAGGTATTCAGAAATCTTGTTGTTAAAGTCGCCGCAATTCATGATTCCACAGATCCTTCGCGAAGGTAGCGGGCCAGCCGTTCTCGAATCATCAACCGCGCTCGGTGGATGTCGGTTTTGACCGATTGAGGTTTACGGCCCACCAGTTTAGCCACTTCCTGGTAGCTGAAGCCTTCCAGGACGGCCAGGACAAACACCTCCCGGTACTTGAGCGCCAGAGACTGGATGACTTGACGGGCCACCTGCTGCAATTCTCCCCGGAGCATCTGTTCCTCGGGGGTGCTGTCTTCGTCTTCCAGGTGGATGATCTCCCGGTTGTCCTCGTCGGTTTCATCGGTGGAGACCGTGGGCAAACGTTTCCGCCGGTACACCTGGTAAACGAAGTTCCGGGCGATCATGAACAGCCAGGGCTCGAACCGGGAAGTGTCCTTGAGCGCTTTCATGTTTTTAAAGACCGAAATGAACGTTTCCTGGCAAACCTCCTCGGCGGTTTCCCGAGATCCGGTCAGGCGATAGCTGAAGTTGAGCACCCGTTTGGAGTATTGGTCGTATAATTGGTGGAACGCGTGGAGATCGCCATCACGGGTTCTACGGATCAGATTGTCAACGTCGGGGCTCAACGTCAACGCAGAACACTCTCAAAATAAAATGATTCCAAAGCTCATGGGAAGTTTCAGCAGGTATTTAACTATACCCGCTTTCCGCGTGTCAAGGAATTGATCCGTTATCCCACCATGCAACTTTTTGACGGCGACAGGATTTAATTATCGGACGGAGTGGTGGAGCGAACCGATGGACGCCGACGCGCAGTTGATGGAACGAGTCCGGGACGGCGATACCGCGAGTTTCGACTTGCTGATGGATCGTTACCGGAGACCGGTCATCAATTTCGTCTATCGGATGGTCCGCGATGCCGCGGCAGCGGAGGAAATCGCCCAGGACGTGTTTGTCCAGATCTACCTGGCGCGCAAGCGGTACACCGCCAGTGCCCGGTTTTCGACCTGGTTGTTCAAGGTGGCCACCAACACCACCTTGAAGCACATCCGGAAGCACCGGCGGGTGGTCCGGGAGTCCGAGCTGGCGACGGAAACACGGGAGCGCTTCCTGGATCTCCTCACCGCCGGTGAGAATGACGGTGCCCATGAGTCGCTGGAGCGGAAGGAATTGGGACTGCTGGTGCAACAGGCCCTGGTGGCGTTGCCGGACAAGGAGAAGGTCGCGCTCACGCTGCGAAAGTATGAGGGCTGCTCATATCAAGAGATCGCCGACATCATGAAATGCAGCGTGGCGGCCATCAAGACGCATATCCACCGGGGCAAACTCAGGCTGCGGGAGACGCTGCTCCGAGCAGAAAGCCGGCTGGATCCCACGGCCACAGATTAGGCAGGTGCATTATGGAGTGTGAAGACGTGCGCGATCACATCCTCAATCTCGATGACGAGAATGACCCGGTCCGGGATCCGGAGGTTGCCCGTCATCTGGCGGGCTGCGCCGAGTGCCGGGAGCTGCTCGAGGGGGTGGACAAAACATGGTCCGCCTTGTCCGCCCACCCCGGACTCGATCCGTCGCCCGGATTCAACCAGGCGGTCTGGCGCAAGATCGAAGCCGCGGAAGTGCGGCAGCCCCTCCGGCTGCTGCGGCTTGCATTCCTGCCGCCGCCGGTCCGAATCGTGGCGTGGTCGGGGGCGGCGGCATTGCTGATTGCGTGCAGCCTGCTGCTCCTGCTGCCGTCGGCCCCCTCGCCGGCGCCGGTGGAGTTCTCGGCCAACGACCAGAGCGACCAGCAACTCCTGCTGGAGGTGGACCGGTTGATGGATTTTGATGAAAGTCGCTTGCTGGACGTTTACGAGGAATGGGACGTGACCAATGAGAACCGTCCCTCCGAGCCCGAAGACGCGGATCCAGCGGATGGCCAGGTGCCGTCGGGTGGAGCGCCGGCCAAGGTGCTGTCGTCGGGTTCCGCGAACGGCTCATTCAAAGCGTGATCATTTGGAGGTAACCATGACGATATGTCCCCGCTACATGCCGGCCGGCATGGTGCTGGCGGTCCTTTGGGCGGCCTTGTGCCTGCCCCTGGCAGCCCAGGATCCTGACATGAAACGGCTGGATCTGCTGGATTTGCCCGGCAAGTGGTGGAAGCACGAGCGGGTGGTCGCCGAACTGAAGCTCACCCCGGCGCAGATCGAGCAGATCGACACCGTGTTTGTGGAGCACCGGAAAAAATTGGTGGATGGCAAAGCCCGTTTGGAGAAACTCCTGCTGGACTTTCAACAGGTCTCCGATCAGGTGGACGTGAACCGGGAGCAGACGCTCCGGCTGGTGGATCAGATTGCCCAGGCACGCGCGGAAATGGTACGAAACACCATCCTGATGCAGTTGGACATCCGGGACCGGCTGACTCCGGAGCAGCGGATCGAATTGAAGCGGTTGAAAGAAGAACTGCGCGGCGAGATGCGCCGCCGGTTGATGGAGCGGCACATGGATGGCCGGGGTGCCCGCCCGCGATCCGGGGAACATCCACGGGATTGAGGGAATGTCCGGCCAGACGGCGCATCTGATCGGTTGCACCGCGCCCCAGCCGGCACGTTCAGATCGTTTTCGGAACCGCTTCGGATCAGGCGTCAGCGGTGGTGGACGCAGCGGAGTGTTCGAGGATGGTCAGGCGGACCCTCCGAACCTGTCGATTGGATACTTCCTGCACAGAAAATCGGTAATTGCCCCAGTTCAGCGACTGATGAAGCTCGGGCACCCGACCCAGTTGATCCATCAGGAAGCCGGCCAGGGTGGCATAGGTTTCATCGCTCGGGAGCGGCTCGGGGAAATACCGGTTGAACTCCCGGATCGGCAGCAGGCCTTCGAGCGAATACTGGCCTGGGCCCAGCCGGTGGATGGGGAAATGACCCGCATCGCTCATCCGCTGGATCTCACCGACGATTTCTTCGAGCACATCATCCATGGTCACCACGCCTTCGAACTGTCCGAGTTCATCTACAACCACAGCGAACTGGACGCCGGTGCTCCGGAACTGCCTGAGAATGTCGTCGATGGGGGCCGTTTCCGGGACAAAGGTGGCCGGGCTGACCAGCTGCCGTATAGTCAAACCGGGGGTGCCGGTTCTGGCATGTGCCATCCGGCTGAACAGGTCCCGCAGCCGAACAACCCCCACAATGTTTTCCGGCACGGTGTCATAAACCGGGACGGTCGAAAAATCATGCCGCAGGAAAACGGCTTGGATTTCATCGAGACCGGCCGCGATATCGACCATCACGACCTTGGGTCGCGGGACCATGACCTCGCGCACCGGAATATTGGCGAATTCAAACAGCTTGTGGATCATCTCCAGTGATTCGGGTGGGATATCATTATCGCTGTAATGGGTGAGCAGCGTTTTCAGTTCTTCTATGGACAGTCGCTGGAGAGGTGACTGCTCGTGAACATCGATGAACAGGCGAAGCAACACGCGACTGGCGGCCATCGACACGCGGACAATCGGGGAAAGCAACCAGGTGACACCGCGGATTGGTAGAATCACCCGAAAGGCGTAGCGCTCCGGCTGCCGGGCGGCCAGGGTTTTGGGAGTGATCTCGCCGAAGACGAGAATGATGATGGAAATCAAAATGCTGGCGGCGACTTGGGCGATCTCATTTTGAATACGTAGGATTTCCCGAGTGGTCAAGGTGGCGATGAGATAGGATGTCAACACTGCTGTGGCGGTGTTGACCAGGGTATTGCCCAGCAGAATGGGGGAAAGTACCTTTTCCGGATGGTCCAGAATGGTCAGGAGAAATTCCGAGCGCCGGGTCTTGTTGTCTGCCAGGAACCGGATGCGGTACCGGTTGAGCGAAAGTAACGCCGTCTCGGACAGAGAGAAAAAAAACGACAGTCCGATTGTGATGAGGATTCCAATTCCAAGAAACAGGTATTGCATGCCGGCTGCGATTTAGGCGTTCCCAATGTTCTTGGTGCCCAGGGACACCACCAGGGCCTGGTCAATCTGCCGTTCGACAGCATCTTCCGGCATGTTTTCGGCGGCGGCGAGTTCCGACACCAGGAGTCTTTTAGCCTTGTCGTACATCTTTTTTTCTCGGAACGACAGGCTCTTTCGGCTGTTCACTTTGGCCAGGATCCGGACGACTTCGACGACGTCGGTGATCCGGCCGCTTTTCATCCGCTCGGTATTTTCGCGAAACCGGCTCTTCCACTCCTTGATCTGCTGCTTCACCTCGGGATTGGCCATCTGGAGCAGGAAAAGCAGGTTGCGGGCATCCTTCTTGGAGATGATGCCGCGCAGGCCGATGGTCTCGGCGTTCTGTACCGGCACGAGGATCATGGAGTTGTTCTCAAACAACCGGAGCTGATAGAACTGGATCTCCTGACCGAAGACATTCTGCCGGGTGATGGTCTCCACTACACCCAATCCATGGTTCGGGTAGATGACCTTGTCACCGATGTTGAAATGCATGGTCGTTGCCTCTTGGAACGTCACCCATTATATCTGATCGAGTTCAGGTATGTCAAATTGACACACGGCAGAGGGGACTTGGCTGGGTTGCCGTCCAGCCTGATGAACCGGGGTCATGCCGCAGCTTTCGGATACTGTCGCTCTCGTAATCCCGACATCGCGTGTCTACCTGTCCGCCTCCATCCAGCCTGCTTGCGTGATGCGGACGCGAGGGGTCTTAAATCAGGGATTCGTAGAGGCTGAAGGTCTTCCGGGCAATGGCTGTCCAGGAGAAATGTGCTTCGACGCGCGCCCGGCCGGCGAGGCCCATTGACCGGGCCAACGCCGGCGCACTGGCCACCCGGTTGATGGCGGCGGCCAGATCGCGCGAGAAGGCTTCGGCATCGACCGGTTCGAAGGTTCCTTCCCGAAGGGCCAACGGGACAAGCAGCCCGGTCTCTTCGGGAACGACCACCTCCTTTATGCCGCCGACGGCCGAAGCCACCACCGGCGTCTCGCAGGCCATGGCCTCCAGGTTGATGATGCCGAAAGGTTCGTAGACCGACGGGCAGCAGAAGACGGCCGCGTGGGAGTAAAACTGGATGACCTGATCGCGCGGCAGCATCTCCTGGATCCAGATCACGCCGGGCCGGCCGGCAGCGGCGCGGGCGACACCATCGGTCATCTCGCGCCGGATGTCGTCGGTGTCGGGCGCGCCGGCGCAAAGCACCACCTGAAGGCCGGGGTCGATGTGGGGGATGGCGCGGACCAGATGGATGATTCCTTTCTGCCGGGTGATCCGCCCGACGAACAGGACGAAAGGTCTGGCCGGATCCACACCCCAGCGGCTCAAGGCGTCCACCGCCGCCGTACGGCGGTATTGGTCCAGATCGATCCCGTTGTGAATGACATGCACACGTTCCGGCTGGACCTGGAAATGGCGCAGCACATCCGCACGTGTCTCCCGCGAGACTGCGACGATGGCGTCCGCCGCTTCCATGGCGGTGCGCTCCATCCAGCAGCTGAGGCGGTATCCGGCGCCCAACTGCTCTTCCTTCCATGGACGGAGCGGTTCCAGAGAGTGCACCGTCAGCACATGGGGGACGGCCCACAATTTCTTGGCCCAGAAGCCGGCCATGGCCGTGTACCATGTGTGGGTGTGGACGACGCTCGCGTCCAACCGGTCCTTGGCCATGCACAGGCTGCGGTGCAGGGCGTCCAGCGCACCCTCGAATCGGATGTCGGTGTGCTGGCCGGCTTCGGTCCACATTCCGTACCCGCGGACAGTGAGATCGGGGCCGTCCACCGTCTGGTCGCCAAAACTCCGGACCAGCACCGGGACAAGGCGGGACAGTTCCCGGCTCAGGTACTCCACGTGAACGCCGGCGCCGCCGTACACATAGGGCGGGTATTCCTTGGTGAGGATGGCGATTCGACTCGGGTGTGGCAAGGCGTGGCTCCAAAGCCCTTTCGGGGATTGCGCTTCTTACAGTACAATGCATCATATTGGTTTTTCCGGCCGGCCGCAAGGCCTTCGCCTGTGACGGCAACTCCGGCGAGGAGATGTTCATGGCCTGCTCGATACCGCAGAACGCCCGTTCCGGCAAGCCGAACGTCAGGCTGACAGCCGGCCCACAGTCTAGCCCTGCGGGAGGGAGGCTCGTTCGGTTCCGTCCGGCTCGACGCGGTCAACTGGCTGCGGTCATCGTCGCCGTCGCCGGAGTGGTCAACCGGCGACCGATACTGAGGGTCCGACGGGCTCGAAGGGTGGGAGAGGCGGAGGCATGAACATTCACACCCAACCGGCGCCTGCCTGGACCGTGGCCGTGGCCGCCCTGCCGGCGGAGTGGTTCCGCGCGGCCCGCTGGTTCCAGGCCAAAGCAGAGACGGTGCGTTCGATTCGACTGGTTGACGTCCTGGACTTGTCTCCGCTATTGCCACCGGGAGATCGCTGCCTGGCAATCGCCCTGGTGGAGGTGGCCGCCGGCGACGGATCCCCTGAGTTGTACCAGCTCCCGCTTTGTCTGGAACCGGACAGGGGAACGGGACCAGAACCCTCGTTTTCGGTGGGAGCGGGCTGGACGGTGCGCGAGGCGCTGGAGGAACCGGCGTTGCACGCAGTGATGATCCGGCTCATGGGTGAGGGGTGCACACTGGCGGGCGGGCGCGGCACGTTCCACTTCGAATCATTCCCGCCGCCACTCTGGCGACAGGTCCATCCGCTGGCGCAGAATTCAACCAATTCGCTGATCCTGATCAAGGCTGACGTGGTCTGTAAGTTCATCCGCCGGTTGCCCGCCGGCCAGTCGTCAGAACTGGAGATGAACCGTTTCCTCGCCGCCGCCGGTTCGTTCCAGAACCTGCCGCCTCTGGAGGGGGCGCTCAGTTACCGGGATGCCAGTGGAGGGGAACACACCCTGGTCATCGCCCGGCGGTATGTGGAGAACCAGGGCGATTTCTGGCACGGCACTCTGCACTTTTTATCCCACTGGCTCCATCTGCTGACGGAAACCCGACCGGAATCCGGTACGGAGCCGCCGTTTAAAGATACCTCCAGCTATCTGGATCGGGTGCGCCGTCTGGCGAACGTTTTGGCGACGATGCATCGCACATTGACTGCGGAGGGACTGGAGGCGGCATTTGCACCAGAGCCGATCACACAGGCGGATCTGGCCCGTTGGAGCGGCGCAATGGCAGCGGGTGCGGCCGCCATCCTTGACAAGATCGCGTCCCGGGAGCCCGGATCGCACCCGGTCATGCGTGATTTCCACGAACACCTTCCGGAAATACGCCGTCAGATCCCGGACGCCTTCCGTCGACTGGCCGCACTCCGACTTGACGGATGGATCAAGTGCCGGATTCATGGCGATTTCCACCTGGGGCAGGTCCTGCTGGTGGGAGACGATTGTTTCGTCATGGATTTCGAGGGCGAGCCCCTCAAAGCAGCGGCGCAACGGGTTGCCAAATACAGCCCGCTCAAGGATGTGGCCGGCCTGCTCCGTTCGTTCCACTACGCCATGTACGCCGCCCTCTTCGACTGGGAGGAGCGGCACCCGCTGTCGCGGGAAGCCTTTAGAGCCCTGGAATGCCGGCTGGCGGAATGGAATCGGTCGGTGGAACAAATCTTCCGGGATACCTATTTCGCGGAAATGGGCTGGACTGAAAGCAGCGAATTGTCCGAATTCTTGACCGTGCTCAAGCTGGAAAAAGCGGTCTACGAGCTGGACTATGAAATCAACAACCGGCCCGCCTGGTTACCGATTCCCGTCAGCGGTCTCCGGGCCTGCCTGATAGAAATTTTTCAAACCTGAATCTCCCAGTTAAGGAAACCGCAAACAGGACAGCCGCGACACCCGTTGCGGTGTCCCGCCGGCAGGCGCATTTCTAGCATGGCTCGCCAGCGGAAGCGCAATCGGTGCAATGGTGGATGGCTCAACGTTGACGGAACGACCGGGATGGTGAACGCTCGCCCAACCCGGCACATCGTGTTGAAGGATGGAACGGCCAAAGCAGCAGGAAGGACTCATGCGCCACTGGTCGAGAACATGAGCCGGAATTTCAAGCTGTTGCAGTGATCGGACTCATGCCGGCTCGATCACCGTCACGGCCCACCAGGGGCCCCGGCTGCGGCCCAGCAGAGCCGCCCAGTACCAGCTGGAAATGTCGGTCCAGGTTGCGCCGCCGGCGTCGATGATCCGCTCCCGGATCCGCAGCCGCTCGGCGCCGCGTTCCGCGTGCAAACACCCCCACCGGGAGCCGCTTGGTGCCGCCCAGACGGGCAGTGGACGGACCTGATAACCTGAACCGCGAAAACAGTCCGCTGCCGGATGCAATCCGCGTGATGGTTCGGCCAGCCAGCGTAACAGCACCACGCGTCCGTCGAGGTGAAACCGGCCGATCTGACCGGGGAACCGGGCGGCAACCGAGCGGTCGAAATCGGTCAGCGACGCCGGAACCAACGAGCAGCCCTCGAAGGTTGCCGGCCAGCCGGGGAACGCCGCAGGGCGGGGAGTCCGGTTGCCCGTCGGCGTCACGACTGGAAGTCCGGCAACGGCGGCGCATGCGATCCAGAAGATCACGCGGCGGAGCATGGCACCCTCCGATCCAGCAGGTGCATCAGCAGCAGTACCACCCCCGCCGCGGCGGCGAACACTCCCAAGCCGATGCCTTCGTGCGCCCAAGCCGGCATTGGGACGATGGCGGTCTCACGGAAAAACAACACGGCGTTCCGAATCCCGTTAGCCAGAACTACGGCGCCGGCGGCGCCGACGAGCGCGCCCAGAGTGCGCCAGAGACCGAATCCCATCCAGACCGCCAGGAAGCAGGCCATGAGCAGGCCGGTCCAGAGCATCCGTACACCACTGCACGGGGCGTCCAACAGCACCGTCTCCCCCAACCAATTCAGAGTGACGCCATGGGCTTCGACAGCAAAACCTGAGAGCCGGATCAACGGCGCGGCGATCGCGGTGGCTGCCAGTCGTAGTGGATAGCCCAAAAAGTAATGCATGGATGCGCCCACCGGCAGGGCCAGGAGCAGCAGGCCGGCCAGCCCCGGGTGGAACAGCCGGGCGAAACATGTCGCGCTGGCCAGGACGCCCAGCGCCAGCGTGGCCGGAACCGCCCGCACCAAAGGCGGCGCCCAACAGAGGCACAGGGCATAGACCGCAAGCAGTCCAGTCAGCACCGGAAGCAGCGATGCCGGCAACCGGGTCGTGGCTCTCCGACCCAGCGCCAGAGCGATCACCGCACCCAGCGCCAGCACCCCCCACTGTTCGTCGGAGCCGTCCCCCAGTCGCAACACATACCACCGCCACACCGGCCAGGTGGCGGCGGTCAGACCAACGAGCAGGGCCAAGGGGTGGTCCAGGATGACTCTCATGACAGCCATCGCCGCAGCATGAGCCAGCCCACGGCGCCCAACGCGAGGAGAATCAGCGACCAGGTCTCCGGTTCGGGTGTGGTGGGCACGTATTCGCCGACAGCCGTGTCCGCCACGCCTTCGGGCAGGGGCAGGGGCTGCTTGACCTTTTGCACCTCTCCGTCTTTCCTTCGGACGACTTCATCAACCGCCACAAAAGAGGTGAACGGTGTCAGCAGGGCGTACCGCAAGCCCAGATCAGTAATCGCCTCCCGAACCGGGTCGGTGGGTTGCAGGGTGTAATCGTCCGCCAGTTGGGCGATCCGGTGGCGCGCCCACAGATTGCGCAGTGCAGGCAACGACGCATCGATCTTGAAGCGATCCACCGACAGCGTCGCCTCGTACGGACGGTCCGCCGCCAGGCCGGTCATCCGGATCACTCCGGCGGCGTCGCCCCGCCACTTGCCGAACACGGTCACCGGCCGTTCCGCCAGGAGGTCGGGCACCCGAACGGGCTCCACGTCATAGGCGTCGAATCCTGCACATTCAAGCTCCACCCGGGTCAAAACCGGCGACCGGATGTATGCGCCGAACCGAGCGCAGACGGTGGCGGCCTCTGCCGGTCTGGTTACCACGAATGGCTCGCCCATACCCGCACGGGCCATGCTCTCGATGAGCCAGCGGTTGATTTCGCTGCCGATGCCGAACGCAAACACGTTGGCTTTGTGCAGATTGTCTCGGATCAAACGGAACGCCTCGGTTTCAACGTTCACGTAGCCGTCGGTGATCACGACGACGCTGCGCGAGCAACCCTCGTAAACGGGCAGCTCCAGCGCCCGCCGCAATGCAGGTAAGAGCTCGGTGCCGCCGCCGCCGGCCTGGTCGTCGATCAGTCTAGTGGCACAGGCCATGTTTTCAGGATTGACGGCGACGGATCGCTCCGCCATGAGTTGGGAGCCACCGGCGAACAACAGGATGTTGAATCGGTCTGATGAACGCAGACCACCCAATAACTGGCGCATCAGCGATTTGGTGGTGTCGAGCGGGAACCCGCGCATGGATCCTGACACATCCAGCACAAAAATGTACTCGCGAGGAGTGATGACCGCCGGCGTGATCCGACGGGGCGGCTGGAGCGTCAGGAGAAAGAAATTCTCCTCCGGTCCTCGGGCCAGCAGTAATCCGGACCGAATGGTGTCGCCGGTCAGCCGATATTGCAGGACGAACGACCGGTTGCCGCCGGTCCGCTCGTGAGGGACCAGTCCGATGGAGGCATGATCGGTCCCCTGGTAGTCGATGGTGACTTCGTGGCTGGTACACCGGATGTCCTGGATGGGCAGGCCAGCATTCACATGCACCTTCATGGTGAACACGTAGGATGACGGCTCACCTGAGTGGAGGTATGGGTTGGCGGTCCAGTGTTCAGCTGGCAGAGTGTCGGACGCCGGCTGGCCCACGTATCGTGGTCCGACCACGACTGGGTACACAAACTCGTAGACTCCTTCTGTGGGTACGAGCAGTTCCGTGTAAGCCAGGACCACTCGAATCTCGTCACCGGGCAGGATGTTGGCCACATTCATCTGGAAGACGTTGGGGCGGTGTTGCTCCAGCAGCGAGGTGCTCCGGCCGCTGCGCTTGGCGGCTTCGTACTCCTGGCGGGCCTGTTGTTTTTCCCGGATTCGGGCGACAACCGTGCGCTCGCCGATGGTCATGGTCATGGCGTACACCGCGGCGCGGGTGGAGGCGGGGAAAATATATATCGCCTCCAGCGCCCGTGTCCCTTCGTTCCGGTAGATCTGGGTGACGGTAACGTCGGCGATGATGCCGGCGATGCGCACGTCGGCCGCCGTGGACTTCAGCGGCAGTCGGTCGGTGGACGGATCGTTGCTTTGGACATAGAAAAACGGAGACAGGCTCTGGCCCGCATCGCAATCATCCTGAGCCGAACCGAAGCCGGCCATCCAGCTGACGAGGAGCAGGACCCCGAGCAGCGAGCGGATATTCATGGCGACCTCCCGACTGACAGATTCTTTTCTGCTTCAAGCATCCCGCCGTGGGGTGAACGAAGTTTGAACTGGTCAGGTGATCGTGGTGAATTTTCAGTGAAGCAGCGGTGCGGCGCGGGGGCCGCGCGCTGCCTGACCGATACCGCCGGACCGCTGGTCAGCGGCCCGACAGGAGCGGAAGGTGGGCGTGGATCATGCGGCGGGGGGCGCCAGCGGCAAACGGAGGGTCGCCAGGGTGCCTCCGTCCGGGTGATTGGCCAGTTCGACACTTCCACCGTGGAGCGTCACCGCCTCGCGCACCAACGCCAAGCCGAGGCCGGTGCTCTTGGTCCCCGTGTCTGGACGGGGCAGCGAGTAGAAGCGTTCGAACACCCGATCCAGCGCATATTCCGGAATGCCCGGGCCACTGTCGCGAACCGTGATAATTGCCATCCCGATCTCCGCGGCCGCAGCGACCTGGATGTTGCCACCGACTGGTGTGAAGTCGATGGCGTTCTGGATCAGGTTGACCAGTGCGCTGCGGAGCAGAAAGCGCTCGCCCGGCACGGCCAGGTCCGGAGTAAGCGAAAGGTCCAGTGCGATTCCCTTGGCCTGAAGCCGGGTGTCAACCGCCGCGGCGACGTCATCCACCAACTCACGCAGGCTGACGGATTCAACCTGCACCAGACCTTTGCGGCTCTCCAGCGCGGTCAGATCCAACAGCCGGTCCACCAACCGCTGGATCCGGGTGCCGGCGTCGGCGATGGTGGCGGCGAAGCGGCGGCGGGCCTCCGGTGGCGGCTCCTCCTGGAGAAGTTCGGCGGCGCCTCGAATTGATGACAAGGGTGCCTTGATCTCGTGGGTCAGTGTCTGAACGTACTGTTCCACGTACTGTTTGCCTTCGAGGGCATCGCGCATCTGCTCGAACGCCTGGCCCAAAGTACGGATTTCACTGCTGCCCAACGGGGGCAGACTGGCGCGCCGGCTGTCGCGGACAGACTGGGCATACCCAGCCAAGCGGTCGAGTGGGCGGGTGATCCAGGTGGAGATGACGAAGCTCAATACCGCGGCTGCCAGAAAAGAAACCACCGCCGCCAGGGCGATTTTGCGGGTGATCTCGGTGATGAACACCTTGACGCTGTTCACGGGCTTGGCCACGGTGAGCACCCCGGCCACCCGGCCACCGGCGTGAATCGGGGCCGCCACGTAGAGCACGGTGGAATAAAAGTCCTTGGCGTCTCCCCGCGTGGCCCGAGCGCCGTACTGACCGCGCAAGGTCAGGTAAACGTCGTTCCAGCGGGAGTAATCCTTGCCCTCATCGGTCCCGCCGTGAGAGTCGTAGATCACGACGCCGAGCGAGTCGGTGACGTACACGCGGGTCGTCACCGCCCGTTTCTCCAGTTGGTACAAGCGCGCGTCAAGCTTGCGCCGGAGCGCCCGATCCATGGCGGCGCGAAGATCCATGATGTCGGGGCGCTCCTCCCGGAGGCGGTCCTCCAGTCCGGCCGCAAGGATGTTGGCCGTATCCACCATGGCCTCTTCCGTGGATTTCAGCGGCTGGAGCCGGATGTCCTCCGTGATCCACAGGCTCAAGGCCAGAAAGCCGGCGATGATCGCAAGACAAAACCCGAGGAAGATCCGCAGGCGGATGCTCACCAGTCCTCCCGCAAGGCGTACCCCACCCCCCGGTGCGTCACGATGGGGTCGGGCTCGGGGCGCACCTCCCGGAGTTTTGCGCGCAGGGTCTTGATATGGGTGTCGACCGTGCGGTCAAGGCTCATCTCCGGACATTCCCAAACGAGTTCCATCAGCCGCTCACGAGAGAACACCCAGCCGGGATGCTCGATGAGCTTTTCCAGGATGCGGTATTCGTACCGCGACAGTTCCAGTACCCGGCCGAAGTAGCTGATCGTGCGCCGCTGGATGTCCACGGTGAACGGGAGCGGCTGCCGGGTCTCGGCCGGTGGTCCAACGGCCGGCCGCTGCCCCCGACGGAGAACCGCCCGGACCCGCGCCGCCACCTCCCGCGGGCTGAACGGTTTGACCACGTAATCGTCAGCGCCCATCTCCAGGCCGGAGACGCGGTCGACCTCGCTGCCGCGCGCGGTGAGGAAGATGACCGGAATCGGATGGTGCCGGCGGATTTCCGCAAACAGCTCGAAACCACTCAGGTCAGGCAGTCCGATGTCCACGATCGCCAAGTCGACCGGATCGCGCGTCAGCGCCGTGAGTGCCTCACCGCCCGTGCTCACCCAACTGGTTTTGAACCCGTCAGTGTCCAGCGCGTAGAGCAGGATGTCGGCAATGGATTTCTCATCCTCCACCAGCAGGATCCGGGGACGCTCGGGCATGGGGCCTCCACGTGTCGCCGCCACCCGCCGGGATGCGGCCCGGGGGATGCCGGCATCGATTATCGGTGTGCCGCGCCCATTGTAGATGAAGCGTGGGACGAAGACAATCCGTCCGGGGTGGCTGCGCTCAGAAATCCAGGCGGTTGTTCAGAAGGAGCTTGTCGATCTTGAACGTGGCGTCGATCTCCAGCTCGTTCTGAATCAGCGTGCGGGTGCTGAGGACATAGGCCAAATTTTCCGAGGGCCGGTTTTCATCCTCTTCCAGGTCGCTGAGATTCTTGATCTTGATCTTGGTTGTTTGAAAACGAAGGGTTTTGTCGTCGCGCGTGACTAAGGGAACCCCGTCATCGGCATAGCGAGGAAAAATGAACTTCGCACCGGAGCCGTCCGGGGTCGGGGCGATATAATCCTTGATGTAGACTTTCTTGCCGGAGTTGGTGGCCAGAAAAGTGTTCGAACGCAGCTCGGGCAGACTGAGGTTGTGCAACGCGCGCTCGACATCAAAGACAGCCGAAACACCCTTGGGTTTGGAATCAACGGTGAGCGACACGACGATCTCGTCGGGATAGTCCCGAGTCGCGATGTCCCGATAGCGGGCAAGCCGGTCTTGGTCGCCCCGGGCGATCAGCGCGACGTAGGCTTGCCGCACCGTCCGTGCCGAGAACAGGTGGGCCCGGATGATTACTACAAATTCACGTTCCGAGTCGCCTGTGCCCGCGATGTTCTGTTGAATGCTGCCGATGTACCCCCACTGGTACACGTAGGTCCATGGCGAGCTGGTGAGGATCTGGCGCGCCTCATTCTCGCGCCACTGGGTGTAGGGTTTCTGCAGCCAGAAATCCGCGGCCCAGGCCGCGCAAACCAGGGCGACGCCAAGTCCGCAGGCGATCAACGTTCGTTTCACGAAACCCCCCGAGTTTGAATGTGATGTCTGCGCTGTCTCGCCGCTGACCGATTACACTTGGGTGAGATGCACGCTGCCGGCAAATGTCTCGTCGAGCCGGGTACCACGGCCGGTCATTCCCCTGGGCTGATCCGATTGCACCGGGCCCGGACCTGTCTGCCCGTCCGTCAAACGGCCGGGCCGTCGAGCCGGCGCGTCCGGGTGTCGCCGGCCGTCTCAGGAAACCGCCTGGGGCGCGGAGGCGACGTACGGAGGGTTGGTCTCCTCGAATTCGATGAGGCCGTCGCGCAGGTGGATGACGCGCTGGGCGTGCGCGGCCACGTCCCGTTCGTGAGTGACCAGGATGATGGTGTTGCCGCGCTCGTGCAGCCGGTGGAACAGGCTCAGGATCTCTTCACCGGTTTTGGAGTCCAGGTTGCCCGTCGGCTCGTCGGCGAGCAAGATGGAAGGGGTGTTGACCAGCGCCCGGGCGATCGCCACGCGTTGGCGCTGGCCGCCGGAAAGTTCGTTGGGCCGATGGCTCATCCGGTCGGCCAGTTCCACGTTTTGCAGGGCGACCTCGGCCATCTCGCGCCGCTTTTTAGCCGGTATGCCGCTGTAGATGAGGGGCAGTTCCACGTTCTGCAAGGCCGTGGAGCGGGCCAGCAGGTTGAAGGTCTGGAAGACAAACCCGATTTCCTTGTTCCGGATCTGGGCCAGCTCGTTATCGTCGAGCTGGCTGACCAGTTGCCCGTTGAGGAAATAATTGCCCTTGGACGGTGTGTCCAGGCATCCGATCAGGTTCATCAGTGTGGACTTGCCAGATCCGGAGGGTCCCATGATCGCCACGAATTCACTGCGCTTGACCTCGCAGTCCACCCCGCGGAGCGCTTGGATCTCCACCGTGCCCATGATGTAGGTTTTCCAGAGATCCTCGGTCTTGATGGTGATGTGGTTGCCCTGGCTCATGAGCCCTGCTCCTCTTCGCGGGCCGGGCCTGTGCCCGGACGCCGTTTCTGGATAAAATCGCCATCCTTCAGGTTACGCAGCGTCTTGAAGCTGCCCACGACAATCTCGTCGCCCTCTGCCAGACCCTTGAGGACCTCGATCTTGGTTTCACCGGTGATGCCGGTCTCCACCAGGACGAAGACCACCCGATTCTCCTTGTCTACCTTGAACACGCCTTGCTTCTCGACGAGTTTCGGCTTTTTGGCGTCCTTTTCCTTTTTGGCATCTTTCTTCTGCCACGGGTGGACAACGCCGCCGATGCCATCCAGCTCCACCTCTCGCATCACCACCGCCTGAAGCGGGATGGCCAGGATGTTTTCCTTGACCGCGGTGGTGATTTCGGCGGTGGCGGACAGACCCGGCCGGAGCTGGACAGGCGGATTGTCCAGCTGGACCACCACCTTGAAATCTTTGGCCTGGTCGGTCGTGGTGGTGGTTCCCGTGGTGATGGCGCTGTTGCCGATCTCGGTGACGTGGCCCTTGAGCGGGCGGTCAGGCAGCGCATCCACCTTGACGATTACCGGCTGGTTGAGCTTGACGTTGACGATATCGGTCTCATCGACCTTGACCTCGGTTTCGATCACGGAGAGATCCGCAATGGTCATCAGCGTGGCGGAGGGGTTGAACATCATGCCCGGCACGGCACGCTCGCCTTTCTCTACTTCCAGCTTGGTGATCACACCGGTGAGCGGGGAAGTCAGCACGGTTTTGTTCAGCAGGTCGCGGGCCCGGTCCAGCATGGCCTGAAACTGGCCCACCCGGCTGGCCGCGGCCTGGTAGTTGTTCTCCATCTGCTGAATATTTACCTTGGACACCTCAATCCGCGTTTCCAGCTCGCTGAGCCGGGCCTTGGCCGCCTCAACGCGGCTTTCCGCCAATCGGAAACTGGAGCGGGCCAGGTCGTATTCCTCGCGGGACACCAGGTTGTCCTCGTGTAATTGCTGTTTGCGCTTGAAGAGGGAGGATTCGTGCTCCAGATTGATCTGCGCCTGATCCAATTCGGCCCGGGCACTCTGGAGATTGGCCTCTGTGATCCGCAGGTTGAGTTTGGACTCGTCGATCTGGTGTTTGGTATTGCGGGCCTCCTCTTCCGTGGCGCGGAACTGAAATTCCGCCGAACGGGCGTCGGCTTCGGTCTGGAACGGGTCGATTTTCAGGAGAACATCACCCTTCTGCACCGAGTCGCCCTCCTTAACGTACAGCTCCTGGATGACGCCGGTGATCTCCGACTGGAGATCCACGTAGTTCTTCGGTTTGATCTCCCCGGAAGCGGTGACGATCGCAGTCAATTTGTCCGAAAGCTGCACCTGGTCGGCTTCCACAATGGGGCGGCCGTTGCTTTTGAACGCCAGCAGCAGGATGACGATGATGATGACGACGAGCGCAGCCCCGCCCGCAATCCACCACATGGCGCGCTTTTTCTTCTTGTCCATGGATCCTCCGCCTTGTTTTCGATCTTTGACTAGTACGGCGGAACACCCGGAAAAGTTTCATGTTCGTCAGTTCGGGAAGTCCGCACGTACCGGAATCGGTTCGGGTCTGCAGTCCGGTCCGGGTCGCGATTCTCTGGGAACTGTTTGGGCGGCGGGAAATTGATACCCCGGGCTCAGGCGCCGGGGGCGTTGAAAAACGCGGTGACGGGCTTGCGGCAGCGGATCACCCGTTGGATGGCGGACGGAATGATCCGCTTCAGGCCCAGGGTTGACGGCATCCGGGTGTACTCCAGCACCAGGCGGGCCGTGGTGGGTGAATCCTTGCGCAGGGCCACCACCCGGACCTGGTACCTCCCCAGATCGTACAATTGGCCTTCCTGGAGTTGCGCCCGGATCATGTTCCGATTCGGGATGCTGATAGTGATCCGCTGTTCCGTCATCTCCTGAACCAGGTCGGGGGCCAGCGATACGTATACCTTGGCCATCAGGAACTCTTTGGCGTCGATGTCCATCCGCTCCATTTCCCGCGCCCGAAGGATGTTCTTGATGTGGTCGACGTCCATGTTGGAGCAGTAATACTTAAGGTCGGTCGCGGCGATGATTTCGTCGTCGGTTCCGTTGCGCTCCATCCGCTCCAGGTGTCGACCCAGGTCCCGAACGTCCATATCCAGCAGCTGCCGATAGATGGGCGACAGTTTCTGGACGTTCCGGAGGCCGCGCGACGTGAAGTCGAAGATCCGGCGCTGGTAGCTGACACTGGCGACGGCGGCCGACGTGGCGACGACAGGCTGCAATCCGTGCCGGGAAGCCCGCCGCGGCGTGGATAACAGCATCTGCAGGGGCTGATCGGCGCCGATCAGCACCGGTGCGCCGTCGGTCAGGTCGATGATCTCCTTGTCGCCCGGAGCCGGGAAGCTGCGGATGGCGAGGATCACGAGGACGATCACCGCAACCAGAAGCAGCAAGAGCAGCGCATACTCCACCCGCGGCGCGTCCTTGGCGGCAATCTCCCGAACAATCTGTTTGACTTGCGGCAAGCCGACCTCGGGCTCGATCCGGTACACGAAGCGCTTCAACAAAAAGCCGTTGTTTTTTAGGAACTCGGAGGCTTTCTCCACCAACGGGTTAGCTCTGGCCAGGCCGTTGGCTTTGATGGAAAATTGTTCGATCAGGTGGGGATCGTACTGGTCGCCAAGGAGAATGATGTAAGTTGGGATCCGTTCGCCTTCCAGTAACTGGTATGTTTGCCCGCGGGCGTAGGATTGGGCCTGATGCTTGAGTTCAAACTGCTCGTCCGGGTAGTCCTCGGGGAAGGCGTCCAGGATGCCGTCGGTGATCAATATGAACTTGACGTCACACTCCGCCGCGTATTCCCGACGGATCTCGGCCGCGGCCTTGAAGCCGTAATAGAAATCGGTGTGCCAGCCGTCGTTCACGTAGCGGTCCGGCACATCCACGTCGATTTCGGAACGACCACCGAAGAGAACCAACCGGTTCTCATAGCCCTGAAGCAGGTTCATCAACTCACGCAGAACCTGGGCACGTTCCACATTCGCGTCAATGCGGGGGACGGAACGTGAGTTGTCCACCAGAAAAATGTTGACGCCTTTGACGCCCTCGCACGAACGGGTGGGCGGGGCGGAGAAAACCGTCCGGCAGGCACCGCACAGCAAGGCCGGCATCAGGAAGAGAAACAGGTGCCGGCTTCGGACAGATCGCAGCGTGTGTCCGAATGTCTTCATTCTGTAGGTATCAATAGCAAATCCTGTCTGAAAACGCAACCGCTATCGCCCACGGGAGCCCGCTGGCGGGGTGCCGACGCGAACTAGCCTCGCCGAGGCTTGGCCGAGCGCTCCCGCCGCGGGGTGTGGATGGTGGCAATGCGCATCGTGTTGGTGGCGCCGACGGACCGCGCCTGCCCGGACAGGATCACGAAATGGGCCGGCCGGTCCGACTGGAAATGGCGCTTTGCCCAGCTTTCCGCCTGCTCCATCAGGTGATCGCTGGAACGCGATGCCGGGATCCGTACGGGATGCACCCCATAGTACAAGGACATGCGCCGCCAGGCGGCGGGATCCGGAGTCATGGCGGCGATGGGGCAGTCGGGCCTGAATCGGGACAGCACGCGGGCGGTCCGCCCCGAGAGCGTGTGTACGCTGATGGCCGCGGCGTGGACTTCGCGACTGGCATGATAGGCGGCGCGGGCGATGGCGGTCAGGGGATCATCACCGGATTCAAGCGGATCCGGATCGGCCAGCAGATTGGGCATTTGGCGCAGGTAACGCTCCGTTTCAGCCGCAATGGTGGCCATGGTGCGCACGGTCTCCATGGGGTAACGTCCCAGGGATGTCTCGCCGGACAGCATGACCGCGTCGGTGCCGTCGAGAATGGCGTTGGTGACGTCGGTCGCTTCCGCCCGGGTGGGCCGGGGTTGGTCGGTCATGCTCTCCAGCATCTGGGTGGCGACGATGACCGGAATGCCTGCCCGACGACAACGGCCGATGATCTGTTTCTGAAGCACGCCGATCCGCTCGATATCCACCTCGACACCCAGATCGCCGCGAGCGACCATGACCGCGTCGGTGGCTGCCAGGATGTCATCGAGGTTGTCGAGCGCTTGAGGTTTCTCGATTTTGGCGACGATGGCCGTCTCAGCGCCGGCGGCATCGATGAGCCGACGCAACAGCTTCACATCCGTCCCCTGCCGGACGAAGCTGAGCGCCAGAAAATCAGCCCCGGCGGTCAAGGCGGCAACGGCATCGGATCGGTCTTTGGCGGTCATCGCCGGCAGGCGGGTGGAGGTTCCGGGGAAGTTGACTCCTTGACGTTCGCGCAGTCCGCCCCCTTTCTCAACGGTGCAGTGTAGCGTGTCGTCCGTGATCCGGACGACGCGCAGGACGATCTTGCCGTCGTCCATCAGAATCCGTGCGCCGGGCTGGAACTCATCGGAAGTGAAAGCGTACGAGATGGACATCCCGCGGGCAGTGCCGGCGACCGCCCGGCGGGTCAGGAAGAAGTCTTGGCCGGTGGTGATGGCCACGGGCTGGTGGCCGGCCAGCTCGCCGGTCCGAATCTTCGGTCCCTGCAGGTCGGCGAGGATCCCGATGGGCCGGCCCAGTTCGTGCTCCAAACGCCGCAGCGTCCGGACCAGTCGCGTGAACTCGTCGGGCTTGCCGTGGGAAAAGTTATAGCGGATGACGTCGACGCCGAGTCTGAGCACCGATCGCAGCACGTCCGGGGGCTTCAGGGAGGGCCCGTAGGTGGCCACGATCTTGGTTTGCTGCAACTGGGCAGGTAGCTTCATGGCGATCACCTGTTGGCGGATAGGATGGTAGCATTCTATAATAACTTCGCACCGGGTTCCACTCAGCCATTCGTTCGGAAGGGGCAGCCATGAAGGACGTCTTTTTTATTCGGTCGCGGTTGACGGGCAAGCGCAGCTTGCTGGATCGGCTGGAAAAACTGCTGGAAGCGGCGGGGCTCGAGTTCATCCGGCCGCGCGACCTGGTGGGGATCAAACTGAGTTTCGGCGAGCGCGGCAACACCGCGTTTCTGCGCCCGCCGTTCGTCCGCCGGGTGGTGGACACGCTCAAGGCCCGGGGTGCCAAACCCTTCCTCACGGATTCCAACACCCTGTACCACGGACACCGCACCAACTCGGTGGACCATCTCATCCTCGCCGAGGAGCACGGCTTCGGACTGACACAGGTGGGCGCACCCATCATCATGGCGGACGGCCTGAGGTCGGAAAGTTATCTCGAGACCGAGGTGAACCTGAAGCATTTTCGTCAGGTGAAGGTGGGCAGCGTCGTGGGTGAGATGGATGCTCTGGTGAGCCTTTCCCATTTCAAGGGGCACCTGGCCTGCGCGTTCGGCGGCACGCTGAAGAACATCGGGATGGGGCTGGGGTCCCGCTCCATGAAGCAGCTGATGCACAGCGGCACCGTCCGTCCCGAGTTCTCGGATCGGGCCGCCTGCACCGGCTGCGCTCGCTGCGCCACGGTCTGCCAATACGGGGCGATCCATATCAAGAGCGGGAAAGCCCACTTCACGTACGAGCGGTGCGTCGGGTGTGCGGAATGCATCCCGGCCTGCCCGGAGGAAGCCTTGAAAATCCTCTGGGCTGAGAAACCGGAGGTCCTGGGTGAAAAGATCGCGGAAACCACCTACGGCGTGCTGCACCGGCTCAACGAGCGGTGTCTGTTCGTCAATTTCCTCCTCGACATCACGCCGGACTGCGATTGCTTTCCCTACAACGACGATCCCATCGTTCCGGACATCGGCATCCTGGCCTCCCGGGATCCCGTCGCGATCGATCAGGCTTCGGTGGACCTGCTCAATGCCGAGGAGTCGATTGCGGTCAGTCAGATCGGCCGCCGCCCTGCCCGGGAGGACAAGTTGGCCGCGCTGTGTCCCGACGTCAACTGGCAACGCCAGTTGGAATATGCTGAGGAAATCGGTCTCGGCAGCCGCCGGTATCGGCTGGTCGAGATGTGAATGGATCTGGCCGGTGGCGCGATCCACCGCCGAAGGAGATCAGAGCTCATGAACAGCAAGCGTGAAACCGACAAGCACATGCAGCAGTTCTACCGTCACGTCGAGGACCACAGCACGGATTATGTCCAGGAGTTGCAATCGCTGCTGCGGGAACCGTCGATCATCACCAATACGATCGGGATGACCTCGACGGCGACGTTGATCGAACAGATCATGCTCCGGATGGGATGTCAGGTCCGGCAGATCACCTGCGGGGACAGCAAGCCGTATCTTTACGGCGAGGTCGGGTCCGGACCGCCCACCATCCTGTTTTACAACCATTACGATGTGCAACCCGTGGAGCCGCTGAACGAATGGGACTTCGGCCCCTTCTCCGCCGAGGTGCATGACGGCTATATCTACGCCCGCGGCGCCGCCGACAACAAGGGCAGCCTGTCCGCGGCGCTGGCCGCCGTGGAAACCTACCGCAAAGTGATCGGCGATCTGCCATTCCGGGTCAAGTTCCTCTTTGAAGGCGAAGAGGAGTTGGGCAGCTTCAACATGGAACGGCTGGCCCAGACCGAGAAGGAGCTGTTCCAGGCCGATCTGTGCTTCTGGGGGTCGGGCGTACTGGACAACAGCGGACATCCCTACATCAGTTTCGGGCTGAAAGGAATGGCCTACCTCGAGCTGCGGTGCTCCACGCTGCGGAGCGACATCCATTCCGCGATGGCGGCGATCGTCGACAGTCCGGTGTGGCGGCTGCTCTACGCCCTGACTTCACTGCGCGACGCCCGCGGTAACATAACCATCGACGGCCTGGACACCCATGTGCGCCCTGTCTCGGCCGAGGACCGGGACCGCCTGGTGCCGTCGGATTTCGACCCGGTCTATTTCCGTGAACTCTTTGGTATCAAGGAATTTCTCCACTCCAACGATCCGCGTGAACTCATGGAGAGACTGTTTTTTCATCCGTCGCTCAACATCTGCGGCGTCCGCGCCGGGTACACGAAGGGCGGCACCAAAACGATCATGCCGCGGGAGGCCTGGGCGAACGTGGACCTGCGGCTGGTGCCGGATCTGACGCCCGAACTGGTGGTGAACCTGTTGCGCGCCCATTTGGACGCTCATGGCTATGGCGATGTGGAGCTGTTGCTCAAATGCGCAATTCCCGGTTACCGGCACCAGCCGTCAGCGGATCACCTGGCACGGATCCGCCAGGCCAGTCTCGAAGCGTTCCACTCCGAACCGTCGTTCCTGCCGATGATGGCGGCCAGCGGGCCGATGTACCACGTGTGCGCACCGCACCGGTTGCCGGTGCTCTCGTTCGGCGTTGCCCATCAAGGGTCGCACATCCACGCCCCGAATGAGAACATCCGGGTGCACGACTTTATCCAGGGGATCAAATTCATCGGACGGGTGATCGATTTGTTCGGGTGCCCCAACCGACAGGGCGTTTAAGCAAGCACGATCTCGGGTCGAAGCACTCTCCGGCCCTCGTCCAAGGTGCGGACCCGGCCCACGGCGACCAACGCGCCCGTTGCGTCCACCAGACGAAACCGGTCCCCATCCGGATGCGGATCGCCTTCGGGCAGGGGAATCTCCACACCGTTCCGGACGCGGGCGGCGGTTTCCGGTGGACACGGCCAGAGGGGCAGATGCTCCACCAGGCTGTCCGGGGGGAGCACCCGGTCGGCAAGTTGGTCGGGCGCGGCGAGAAGTTTCTCCAGGGCGGTGGCGTGCTCCAGCAAAAACGAACCCAGCCGCCGGCGGCACAATGAGTGGAGATGGGCGCCGCAACCCGCCATTTCTCCAAGCTCATGTGCGATGGACCTGACGTATGTCCCCCCGGAGCAAGCCAGCCTGAAATGCAGGTCGGGTGGATCCCAGACGAGGACATCCAGAGCATCCACGCGCACCGGCCGCTCCGGGCGGGGCGCAGACAAGCCGCGCCGGGCGTATTGATAGAGCGGGCGGCCCCGCCATTTGATCGCCGAATAGGCTGGGGGGAGTTGGACGATGTCCCCAACAAAACGTCCGATCCACCCGTCCATGTCGGTTCGCGTAAAATTCACCGGGCGAGGGGCCGCCAGTGGCTCGCCCTCACGGTCATGGGTGTCGGTGGCCCAGCCGAAGCGGATGATCCCGCCATATTCTTTATCGGCGTGCAGGAGAAATTGGGCGAGCCGTGTGGCCCGATGCAGCAGCACGGGCAGAACCCCGGTAGCCATCGGGTCCAGGGTCCCGCCATGGCCGACCTTGATGTCGGGCAGACATCCGCGGAGCCGGGCGACGACATCATGCGAGGTCAGCCCCGCCGGTTTGTCGATGATCAATACTCCGTTGCACGGTGTTTGGGTCATAAAATTCCCACAAAACTGTTGTCTTTTAAAATTATATTGACTATGATAGGCACGGTTCGACATAATTTGCATCAAAAAGCAAGTCCCAAACAATTATTGAATAAAGGTATTATCCACTTCAATGCTTTTGGAGGTTCGATCATGAAGAGAAACACTATGCTGATCCTGGTGGTGCTGTCCATCCTGGCCCTGGTTCTGTTCTCCGGTTGCGCGACCAAGAAGTTCGTCCGGGAAGAGGTCCAGACGTCAGAAACGCGCGTCAACCAGAAAATGGATCAGGAAGTGTCCAAGCTCAACGGCCAGATCAATGAGCTCTCCAGCCTGAACAAGCAGCTGAGCTCGCGCATCGAGCAGGTGTCCGACAAGGCCGCCACGGCTGATGCCAAGGCTGAAGAAGCGAAGCGGATCGGCACCGATGCCAAGGGGCTCGCCACCCAGGCCAACACGGGTGTCACCGAGCTGCGTGCCCGTTTTGATGCCCGCAACAACTATGCGGTCATCGACACCAAGAACGTCCACTTCGGCTTCAACAAGTCCACCCTGACGGATGAAGCCAAGGCGACGTTGGACGAGGCGGCCCGCCTGTTCGCCGGCAACAAGAACATGGTGTTGACTCTTGAAGGCTACACCGATGGTATCGGGTCAGAAGAGTACAACTACGGCCTCAGCGAGAAGCGCGTTCAGAGCGTCGTCCGCTACATGGTGGGCGAAAAGAGTGTGGATCTGAACCGGATCTTCGTCGTCGGGCTCGGCAAGACCAACCCGGTGGCCGACAATAAGACCGCCGAGGGGCGCAAACAGAACCGGCGCGTGACCATCAAGTTGCTCGAAGCTCGCTAACTGTTTTTTTTCGAGAATGTTAACAAGGCCGGGCATTGCCCGGCCTTGTTTATTTACACCGGGTTACTCTTGAATCAGATTGCATTCGGGGCGGGTTAAAATATATTGTCAGATTTCTTGTAAGTGCTACACTTTTATCACATTTTGTATTGACAAAAACAATCGTTATTTGTTAACGTGCTATTACTAGTGATCAAATGAATACAATGAATTAGCTTACTGCCTACGAGGTGGTCATGAGCAAAATAGCTAAAATTGTCCTTCTTCTGTCTCTTTTGACTGCCGTGGCGGTCAGTCAGACCGTTCAGGCACCCGCGACTAACGTTCCGGCCCAGGGCACGCCGCTCAAGAATCTGAGCAAGCAGCAAGACGGTCACTGGTCGCCGTACACCGCGCCGGAATTCGGCCAGGAGGCGAGGGTGCATGTGGTCCAGCGGGGTGATACGTTGTGGGATCTGGCCCGCCAGTACCTGAACAACCCCTACCTCTGGCCCCAGATCTGGGAACTGAACACGTATGTCACGAATCCGCACTGGATCTATCCGGGCGATCCGCTGCTGATCGAGCAGCCGAAGCTGGTGGAACAGCCCGAGGTTCCCGCTGAACCCGAAGTGGTGGCCGAAGAGCCGGTTGAAGGCATGGGTGCTCTCAAGAAACAGTTGCCGCCCACGAAATTCGAGCGCAAGCCGCTGGAACTTGTGGTCAAAGACATCGACACTTATTACGCCACCGACTACGAACTGTATGGCACGGGACGCATCAACCAGACACCGATGATCTTTGACACGTTCATCGTCGGAGCAGAGGACGAAAACATCCAGCGCTACTTCAATGAGGGTGAAATCGTTTACATCAACAAGGGGATGCGGCAGAATGTATCCCCGGGCCAGCGCTTCAGCATTCTGCGCTCGGCCGGAGAGATCCACAATCCGGTCACCAGTGCCTTTGTGGGATACTACTATCTGGAGTTGGGCACGCTGAAGGTGCTCATCGCCCATGACGACAAAGCCATCGCGCAGATCGACCTCGCCACGCGGGCCGTGCACATCGGGGATGCCCTGGTGCCGTTCCAGGAAACCGACAAGCTCGTGCGGGACAAGGCACGCAAACCGCAGCGCTTCATTGAAGACAACGGCAAGGCTACCGGCAACATCGTCTACATCGAGGACAGCCTGAGTGTCGCCGGCTCCGGCAACGTCGTGTACCTGAACTTGGGCCGCAACCAGAATGTAGCGCCCGGACAGATCTGCACGGTGTACCGTGTCGAGGGAAAGTATAAGCAAACGGACGAGTTCTACCCGTCGAACCGGTACGACAGCTACAAGGAAAATGTGGAACCCGGCTTCAAAGCAGCCAGCCACGCGGCTACGGTCAAGCGGGAAATTCCCCGCATCATCCTGGGCGAGGTGGTCATCATCCAAGTCTTCGAAAACACCGCCAAGGCCAAAGTGATCGACTCCCGCCAAAGCCTGGATCTGGGCAATTACATCCAGCTCCAGTAAGACAACCTGATTCAGAACGTGCTAATCCGGCGGCCGGGTTAGCACTTTTTTTTTGCCTGTACCGATGGTGGCCGTCAATCTGGCTCGAGGATATCTGTTGTGGATGGAAAAGCGGCTCCCGAACGCTTCCTGGTGCTGAAAAACGCCCGGATCGTTACCATGAACCGGGATCTGGAGATCATCGATGGCGACGTAGCGGTCGATGGGGACCGGATCCGAGCCATCGGCCGGTTCGACAGCTCCCTGACCAATGCCATCGATCTTGACGGCCGGCTGCTGTGTCCCGGGTTCATCCAGACGCACGTCCATCTGGCGCAGACGCTGTTCCGCGGGATGGCCGATGACCTGGAGCTGTTGGATTGGCTTCGCCGCAGGATCTGGCCACTCGAGGCGGCACACACGCCGGAGTCACTCTATCTCAGCGCCATGCTGGGAGGGATGGAACTGATCGCCTCCGGGACGACCACCGCGTTGACCATGGAAACGGTCAACCACACGGATGCGGTCTTTCGGGCCGTCGAAAAGCTGGGGTTTCGCGCCGTTGTGTGCAAGTGCATGATGGACGAGGGGGACCAGGTGCCGGCGCCATTGCGCGAAAAGACCGCCCAATCGATTCGGGAAGGTCAGAGACTGCATCAGGAATGGAACGGCCGGGGGAACGGCCGGATTCGTGCAGGCCTGGCGCCGCGGTTCGCCCTGGCCTGCTCGGACCGGCTATTCCGGGAACTGCGCGAATTTGCCGTCGCCGAACGGGTGCCCGTTCATTCCCATGCTGCGGAGAACCTCAAGGAAGTGCAGGCGGTCTGGAAAAAGACCGGCCGGAAAAATGTAACGTACTTCCGGGATCTGGAACTGCCGGGGGAGCTGCTTTACCTGGCCCACTGCGTCTGGGTGGATGACGAAGAAATGACCATCCTGCGGGACGAAGGGATACATGTGCTGCACTGTCCCTCGTCCAATCTGAAGCTGGGTTCCGGCGTAGCCATGGTGCCGGAGCTGCGGGCGGGCGGCGTCTCGGTCTCGCTCGGAGCGGACGGCGCGCCATGCAACAACAACCTGGACATGTTCACCGAGATGCGCACTGCGGCGCTCATCCAGAAAGTCCGACGGGGGCCGTTGGCCCTGCCGGCGCAGGAAGTCCTGCGGATGGCCACCATCGACGGCGCCCGCGCCCTGGGATTGGAGTCAGAGATCGGCAGCATCGAGCCGGGTAAAAAGGCCGATCTGGTGGTGCTGGAGCGCGACCCGCTTCACAGTTTTCCATCGCCTGATCCGGTCGCGGCCATCGTCTATGCGTACCGTGCGTCGGACGTGTATGCGGTTTTGGTAGACGGGGAGATCCTGTATCGCAACGGCCAGTTCACCCGGGTCCAACGGGAGATTGTCCAGGAAGACATCCGCCTGGAATTGCCGCGACACCTCGCCCGTGCCGAAAAATATGGCTTCTGATCCGCCCGGGATCGAGAAATTAAAACCAACCGGCGGCGTGCAACAACCAAAGATCGCGCTGTTTCGCCCCCTGGCTTGGGGGCTGGGATTGTTGCTGATTCTGGCGGCAATGGGCGGACTGGTCGCCCCGCCTTTTCCGACATCGCCGCGCCACAAATCAGCTAAACCGAACGACACAGACAACTCGATCGAGCCGGCCCCTGTAAGAAACACGGCAACAGGGACCCGATCAAACGTCGCCCGATTCGCCGCGGCGCTGGCTCTGCCGGAACAGTTGCAGCAAGAGTGGTCGGCGGAAGGACCGTTTCATTTCACCCGTGGTTCACCGGAACTGCCCCATATCAGCCTGACGTTCGACGGAGACTCGACCGACTGCGATCTGCCGGCCATCCTCCAGGTGCTGGCTCAGCGCGGCATTACGGCCACGTTCTTCTTGACGGGTGAGTTCCTCGAACGGTTTCCCGAATCCGTGCGGGCCGCCGTGGCCGGCGGCCATGAAATCGGCAGCCATCTCTACCGACACGTGCACCTGACTACATGGGAAGAGAACCGGCACCACGACACCCGGCCGGAAATCACTCGGGAATATCTGCACGATTTGCTCGAAAAAAACGAAGCCGTGTTCCGGAATGTGACCGGCCAGCCGATGGCCAAATTGTGGCGGGCGCCGTTCGGCGAGACCAATCCGACGATCAACGCGTGGGCGGCGGAACTCGGGTACTGGCAGGTGACGTGGACCCGAAGTACAAACCGCGACAAATCGATGGACTCCCTGGACTGGGTGACCGATCGAGCCGAACCCCGCTACCTCACGGCCCCGCAGATCCTGGAGCGCCTGCTCGCGTTCGACGGCGGCCGTCCGGGCGGCGCCAACGGTGCGATCATCCTCATGCACACGGGGAGCCAGCGGCGGGAGGAGCGCGGCTGGACGATTCTGGACGATCTGATCGTCGGCATGATCCGGCGTGGCTATCAGTTCGTACCGGTGTCGCGGCTCCTCCATGTGGGCCTGGCGCACGCCCGCGTCCATGCGACGGACGACGAACCGACTGCCTCTCCCTGAACTCCGAACCACTTCGCGGGCTGTGGTAAGATGGCGGCGATCATCCAGGGGAGGTGTGTACATGGTTGCAGCCAACGTCCGCGGCTCGGTTACCCGTACTCTGCGTCGTGCATTTTTTTCCGGCTTGCTGGTGGTGGTGCCCGTGGTGATCACGGTGTACATCCTGATCGTTCTGTTTCGCTTTACCGACAGCTTGCTGGCGCCGCTGATCGGCCGGACCACCCCCACCTACATCCCCGGCTTGGGCATCGTCGCAACCGTGCTGCTGATTTTCGTCGTGGGGCTGATCACCCAGAACATTGTGGCCCAGCGCCTGCTCGGCTTGGCGGACCGGCTGCTGGCCCAGATCCCGCTGGCGGGATCCATCTATGGAGCGATCAAGCAGATCCTGAACGCGTTCGCGCCAGGCCAGGCGGAGGAGCCGAAAGCCGTGGTGATGGTGCCGTATCCCTCCCCGGGCCTGTGGGCGTTCGGGTTTCTGAACGGCACCGTCACGTTGCAGGAAGGGCGGCGGATGGGCCTGGTGCTGCTGTTGAACTCGATCAATCCGACCACGGGACTGCTGACCATGCTGCCGGTGGAACAGATTGTGCGGGTTCCCCTCACCGTCGAGGAGGCCATGAAAATGATCATCTCGGGGGGAATCGTCAATCCGCGGCAGCTCGGCGGAGAGCCGCTGATGTCGGGCCTGTGACCGCACCGCCGCGGACGAGCCTCAATCCGTCTTGATGTCGAGGATCGCCAGGAACGCGTCCTGGGGGATGTCCACCCGGCCCACCCGTTTCATGCGCCGTTTGCCTTCTTTCTGTTTTTCGAGCAGCTTGCGCTTGCGGGTGATATCGCCACCGTAGCACTTGGCCAGGACGTTCTTGCGCATCGCCTTGACGGTGGTCCGGGCGATGACCTTGTTGCCCACCGCCGCCTGGACCGCCACCTCGAACAACTGGCGAGGAATGACTTCGCGCATACGGGCGGTGAGCGCCTGGCCGCGCCGAAAAGCCAGGCTGCGGTGGACGATGCTGGAGAGGGCGTCCACCGGCTCGCCGTTGACCAGAATGTCCAGCTTGACCAGGTCGGACTCGGCATAACCGGCGAAGTGATAGTCCATGGAGGCATACCCGCGGCTGACCGATTTGAGCCGGTCGTAAAAATCAATGACGATCTCGTTGAGCGGCAGATCGTAGGTGAGCATGACCCGCTTCTCGCCCACGTACTCAAAACCGCGTTGCGTGCCGCGTTTTTCCTCAAGCAGACTGAGGATGCCGCCGAGGTATTCGTCGGCCGTCATGACGATGGTGGTGTAGATCGGCTCCTCGATCCGGTCAATGTCGCCGGCAGGCGGCAAATGGGCGGGATTTTCGACGAACAGCTCCTCGCCCGTCCTGCGGATGATGCGGTAACGTACGCTGGGTGCGGTGGTGATCAGGTCGAGCTCGAACTCCCGCTCCAGCCGGCTCTGGACGATGTCCATGTGCAGCAGGCCGAGAAAGCCGCAACGAAAGCCGAAGCCCAGGGCGGTGGAGGTTTCGGGATCGAACCGGAAGGCGCTGTCGTTGAGCTGGAGTTTCCTTAGGGCATCTTTCAAGTCGGCGTACTGCTCGCTCTGCACCGGGTACAAGCCGCAGAACACCACCGGCTTGATCTCCTGAAAGCCGGCCAGGGGTTCCACCGCGGGGCGGTCGGCCTCGGTGATCGTGTCGCCCACCTGGGCGTCGTCGACGTTCTTGATCCCTGCCATGATGAAGCCGACCTCGCCTGTTTCCAGGCGACCGGTCATCTGGAACTTGGGCGTGATCACGCCGGCCTCTTCGACGGTAAAGTCTTTGGCCGTGCTCATGAGGCGGATGCGCATCCCCTTGCTGATCCGGCCGTCGACCACGCGCAGCAGGATCACCACGCCGCGATAAACATCGTACCAGGAATCGAACACCAGGGCTTTGAGCGGGCCGTCGGGATCTCCCTGTGGCGGAGGGATGCGGGCGACAATCGCCTCCAGGATCTCCTGGACGCCGCGTCCTTCCTTGGCGCTGGCCAGCAGGACCTCGCTGCGCTTCAGGCCGACCACCTGCTCCACCTGCAGGGAAACACGCTCGGCATCGGCTCCGGGAAGGTCGATTTTGTTGAGAATCGGAATCAGCTCCAGATCGTTTTCCACGGCCAGGTAGGTGTTGGCCAGCGTCTGGGCTTCGACGCCTTGGGAGGCGTCCACGACAAGCAGCGCGCCTTCGCAGGCGGCCAGGCTGCGCGACACCTCATAGGTGAAATCCACGTGGCCGGGCGTGTCGATGAGGTTGAACTGATAGTCGCGGCCGTCCTGCGCGCGATAATTCAGCCGGACGGCGTGGGCCTTGATGGTGATCCCGCGTTCTCGCTCCAGGTCCATGTCATCCAGCACCTGGTCGGCCATCTCTCGGGCGGTGAGGGCGCCGGTGAGCTCGAGGATGCGATCCGCCAGTGTGGATTTGCCGTGGTCGATATGGGCGATGATGGAGAAATTGCGGATGTGGGTGAGCGGTTGTTTCATATCTGTCGCTTGTCCGGGTGAGTCGGCCCCTGACGGCGGCCGGCAGGCGAAGAGCGGGGTATGATAACAAAAGACCGGTGGGTTGACAACAGCTGTCTCAGGCGTCAGGATCGCCGATCCACCCGTGCCAGTCATCGCCGAGGCGGCCGTCGCGCGTGTAACGTCGCATGGCTTGGGCGCACGGGCAATCGCGGGGCGCTTCGGCCAGCAGTTCCAGGGCGCGGCGGAACAAATGGGGAAAGTGATGGACCGCCCGATCGACCGCGTCACGCTCGGTCTCGCTCAGCATCCCCCCGAACAGCCTGTCGCCGCGATACGCCCGCTCCACCACGCCTTCGGCGTAATTGGTGACGTAACAGAGCGGGGCGTAGCAGATCTCCAGCTCGCGGGCCAGGAACGCCTCAGGGGCGAGTGTCATGCCCACCAGGTCCCCGCCGTCCCGGCGGTATTTCCGGATCTCCGCCGCAGTTTCCAGGCGGGGGCCCTCCGTACACACGTACACCGCCTCCGTTGCGATGTCCAGTCCGGCTGCCGCCCCGGCGGCCAGGAAGGCCGAGCGGACGTCGGGGCAGAAGCAGGGCGAGGAGCGGATGAACCCCCAGCCGCGGCCCGCAAAGAACGAGGCGGGGCGCCGGCGGGTTTCGTCGATGATGTCGGTGGGCAGGACCAGCTGACCGGGGTGGTGCCGGTCAGCATGGAGCGTGCCGGGCCCTGACCAAGCCAGGATGCGGGCCGCCCCCAGCTCTTTCAGCGCATAGATGTTGGCGCGGTAGTTGACAAACGGGGCGCTGACGGTGTAATTCTCCTGGCCGTGACGGGATAAAAACCAGGCGGTCAATTCTTCCGTCACGGCGATCCGCTGGATCGCGGGGACTTCGCCGAACGGCGTCGGCACAGCGACTGTTTCGAGGATGCGCCAGGCTCCGGCTTGGAGCAACCGGTAGGCGTCGCTTCCCCCTATCACGGCCAGGACATCGGGCATCGGCAGCTCCTATACCCTGTGTACTTTCGCTTAAAACGAAATTATAATATACCCATTCCGTGTGTTCTACGGCCTTTGATTCATACGACGGTGCTCAACCTGCAATTCTGACAACAGAGGAGATATTTGTATGTCCGGACATTCCAAGTGGCATTCCATCAAACACAAGAAAGCCGCAGTGGATGCCAAGCGGGGTAAGGTGTTCACCAAGTTGATCAAGGAGATCACCGTGGCCGCCCGGGTCGGCGGCGGGGATCCCGACGGCAACGCGCGGCTCCGCAAAGCCATCCTGGACGCCAAGGCGGCCAACATGCCCGCCGACAACATCAAGCGGGCCGTCATGAAGGGCACCGGCGAACTGCCCGGAACGAACTACGAGGAGATCACCTACGAAGGCTACGGTCCGGGTGGCGCGGCGGTCATGCTTCAAGTCATGACCGACAACCGCAACCGGACCGTTTCCGAGATCCGCCATCTGTTCACGAAGTACAACGGCAACCTCGGCGCCAGTGGTTGCGTGGCCTACCTGTTTGACCGCAAGGGCTATTTCCTGGTGAAAGGAGGCCAGAAAAGCGAGGATGAGCTGATGGAGATCAGCCTCGACGCGGGCGCCGAAAACATCGAGGAGTATGACGGCAATGTCGAGATCACCTCGGCGCCGGAAGCCTTCGACACGCTGAAAGAGAAGCTGGAGGGTGCGGGGCTTGAAATGCTGGAGAACGAAATTTCCATGATCCCCCAGAACACGGTCAAGCTGACGGGCAAGGAAGCCCAGCAGATGCTGAAACTGATGGAATCCCTGGAGGACCACGACGACGTGCAGAACGTCTACGCCAACTTTGACATCGATGAATCGGAGATGCAGGAATAAGCTGCGATTGGTTCGTCCGCCGATTTCCGCATCAGGCGCCCCTTCCGGGCGCCTGATTGTTTCAACGCCGACCGCCGGGGATTGGCTGCTCTGCCGGGGTGACCGCGGAAACAGGGTGCCTGATCGGCAGGCGACTCCGGCACGGGTCCCGGGATTCGTGATTCGGCCTTGGCCGTCGGGACGCTTTGTGATGAAATAGGAGCATTCCCCCGGAATGGGGCAGGTTCATGCGAGTGATCGGGATCGATCCGGGCAGCGAGGCGACGGGTTACGGCGTGATCGAACACCGGAACAACCGGCTGGCGGCGCTGGCCTGGGGCGTGGTCCGTCCCCGCGGTGCGGCGACGTTCTCCGCCGGACTCCGGCAGATTCACGAAGGTCTTCGCCAGGTGCTCGAGGCGTATCCCCCGGATTTTGCCGCGGTTGAGGATGTGTTCTTTGCGGCGAACGCCCGCTCCGCCCTCAAGCTGGGGCAGGCCCGGGGGGCCATCCTGCTGGGACTGGAGCTGGCGAACGTCCCGGTGGTCTCTTACACCCCGTTGGCCGTCAAGAAAGCGCTGGTTGGATACGGCCGCGCCGAGAAAGAGCAGGTGCGGGAGATGG
The DNA here is from genome assembly GCA_017996395.1 of Acidobacteriota bacterium. GTDB lineage: Bacteria > Acidobacteriota > JAAYUB01 > JAAYUB01 > JAAYUB01 > JAAYUB01. The sequence goes on from JAGOHA010000009.1 coordinate 46,553, forward strand.
TCCGCCTCTTGCTTGGCCTGCGCGGGCAGGAGCTGCCCCTGGACGCCTCGGACGCGCTGGCCGTCGCGCTGTGCCATGCGCACACATACCCCACCCAGGTGCGGATGCGTGACGATCCGCCCCGGGCGGGGCGCTGAGATATCGAGTCCGGCCGCCGCCGCCGGCAAACACACGCGGCCGCGGCTCCATCAGACGGGCCGACATTCAATCATCGGATCGGGAGGAACGGGTATGAAAATCAAGAAGGGCTGGATCATCACCCTGGTTGTCCTGATGGTGCTGATCGGAGTGGGATTGATGGTGTACTTTGCGGTCCAGGCGATGGTTCAGACCGAGCCGTCGGTCAAGGACAGGACCGTGCTGGTGGTGGAACTGACCGGAGAGCTGCCGGAGAACTCGCCGTCGGATTTCACGCTCAGCCTGTTTGAACCGCCCGCCCTGACCTTTCAGCAGGTGCTGAACAGCATCGACAAGGCAACCAGCGACAAGCGGATCACCGGCGTCTGGCTCCGCGTCGAGAGTCCCAACCTGGGCTGGTCCAAGGTGGAGGAGTTGCAGAACAAGCTGGCCGCGTTCAAGAAGAGCGGCAAGTTCATCTATGCCACCACGGTGGTCTGCAACGAGCGGGACTACGCCTGCGCCCTGCCCGCCGACAAGATTTACATGCCGCCGGAGGGCTTCTTCGAGCTGAACGGTTTCATTGCCCAGGCCATGTTTCTGAAGGACACGCTCAACAAATTCGGCATCGATCCGGAAGTCGAGAACATCGGCAAATACAAGAGCGCCGGCGACATGCTCAAACGGAATTCGGCCAGCGACGCCCAGCGCGAGGTGATGAACAACATCCTGGACAAAACCGTCGCGTCGTTCAACGGGATGGTCGCGCGCTATCGGAATATTCCCGCCGAGCAGGTGACGGCCATGATGGAAGAAGGGCTCAGTCATCCCACCGAAGCCGCCGCGCACAAACTGATCGACGGCATCCTGTACCCTGACGAGGTGGACGCGCTGCTTCGTGAGAAGAACGGGGAAAAGGGACGCGACAAGCTCACCACCATCTCCTGCAAGAGCTACCGGCGGGTCAGCCGGCCGGCGGTCGCCGACGGCGCGGCCGATCAGATTGCAGTGGTGTATGCGGTGGGAACCATCATCCGGGGCAAGGATGCCTACAGCCCGCTCATGGGGCGGGTGATGGGCTCGGACACCGTCATCGAGTCGCTGCAGAAGGCTCGCCAGAACAAGTCGGTCAAGGCGATCGTGTTGCGCATCGACAGCCCCGGCGGTGACGGAATCGCCTCCGACCTGATGTGGCGGGAGTTGCGGATCACCGATCAGAAAAAGCCGGTCATCGCGTCCATGTCCGATGTGGCCGCCTCCGGCGGTTATTACATCGGCATGGGCTGCCGTCGGATCGTCGCGGAACCCGCCACCATTACGGGGTCCATCGGGGTGGTCAACGCCAAGTTCAACATGAAAGGAATGTACGACTGGCTGCAGCTCCGGTTTGAGACCGTCAAGCGCGGCCAGTGGGCCGACATGATGGATGACACCCGGGGGATGACGCCGGCTGAGCGGGAGCGCTTTGCCGCCATGACCCGCGGCTTCTACGAGCGGTTCGTGCAAAAGGCGGCCGACAGCCGGAAAAAGAAGTTTGCGGAACTGGAACCGTTCGCCCAGGGGCGCGTCTGGCTCGGGTCAGAAGCCATTCAGCATGGTCTGGTGGACAACCTGGGCGGCCTCGATGAGGCCGTTGCTATCGCTAAAAAGGAGGCGGGGATCCCCGCCGGCCGGTCTGTGAGAATCGTGGAATATCCCGTGCCGAAGAAGCTGTTCGAGCAAATCATGGAATCCATGGCGGAGACGCAGTTGGCGCAGGTCCACCCCGGCTTGCGACAGGATCTGGCCTTCCTCGGGCGGTTCATCCTGCCGGGTCCCGGAGCCATGCTGGCCGTGATGCCGTATGCTCTGGACATCCACTGAAACGGCTTGCCGGGGCGGGCGCGGCGATGCGCCCGCCCCGGCTGTCACCAACCGCCTGACCGGTCAGGTGGCGGGTGCATGACGCACCCTAGAGAGCAGGCAGGAGTCGCATGGCAGCCGCACATATCCGGCGGTATTTCTGGTTGGCGTTGATCGTGATCATCCCGGCGGCGTCGGGCGCAGCCGAGCGCCGGACGGCGCGGGTGGACGTCACGGCGCCGACGGACATCCGGCTGCTGCAGAAGTTGGGTGTGGACATCGACCGCGTGGACGGCCGGACCGTCCATGCCTATGTCAGCCCCGAGGAATTCGAAAAGGCGAGCGCGCTGGGGCTGGCAATCGCCTGGGAACCCGACCCGGCCGCTGAACGGTTCCGTGCCCTGCTAACACAGGGGAAGCGTTCGGGGGATCCCCTGGAGGCGTACCACGATTACGACGAGTTGACCGCGGAGCTCCAGGGCCTGGCGGCGAGCCGGCCCGACATCTGCCTTCTGCTCTCGGCCGGCCGCTCAGTCCAGGACCGGGAGTTGTGGGTGCTGAAGATTACCGATCACCCGGCCACCGAGGAGGACGAGCCGGAGTTTCGCTACATCTCCACCATCCACGGGGACGAGCCCGTGGGCACGGAAATGCTCATCTATCTCATCCGCCACCTGATCGACCAGTACGGTGTGGATACCGCCGTCACCGAGCTGATTGACGAGACGGAGATCTATATCCTCCCCCTGCTCAACCCCGACGGCAACGCCCTGGGATCCCGCTACAACGCCAACGGCGTGGACATCAACCGGGACTTTCCGGACCGGATCAGTGATCCGGACAACACGCCGACAGGTCGCGAAGCGGAAACGCGGCGAGTGATGACCTTCTTCGGCGATCGCTGCCCGGTGATGTCCGCCAATTTTCACGGCGGCGCCCTGGTGATGAACTATCCCTGGGACAGTACCACACTCCCCTCGGGCATGTATGCCGCCTGCCCCGACGACGACGTGTTCATCCACCTTGCCGAGACTTACGCGGTGGCCAATCCGCCGATGTGGAACAGTCCGTACTTCGAGCATGGCATCACCAACGGCAACGACTGGTATGCGCTGTTTGGCGGGCTCCAGGACTGGAGCTACAACTGGATGGGCTGCATGGACCTGACGGGGGAGATCAGCAACATCAAATGGCCGGGCGCCGCCGCGCTGGCCGGACTTTGGGAGGACAACCGGGCAAGCATGATCGCCTACCTGGCGGCGTGTCACCGGGGCGTCCGCGGTCTGGTGACCGACGCAAATTCCGGTCTGCCCGTGGCGGCCGCAATCACCGTGACGGGCCGGAACATGCCATTCTATACCGATCCGGACGTGGGCGATTTTCATCGCTTCCTCCTGCCCGGCGCGTACCGGCTGCAATTTGAAGCTGACGGCTACCAGCCGGCGGTGGTCGACGGAGTCGTGGTCGACGATGGTCCGGCGACCCGCGTGGATGTATCCATGACTCCCCTGG
>JAGOHA010000009.1:50123-53190 GCA_017996395.1 Acidobacteriota bacterium
CGCTTCCTCCTGCCCGGCGCGTACCGGCTGCAATTTGAAGCTGACGGCTACCAGCCGGCGGTGGTCGACGGAGTCGTGGTCGACGATGGTCCGGCGACCCGCGTGGATGTATCCATGACTCCCCTGGTGAAGCTGGAACTCACCGACGTGGGAGTGGCGGAGATCGAAGGCAACGGCGACGCATTCTTGGACCCAGGTGAAACCTGGGGCGTGGCGCTCACCATTAGGAATGGCGGCATGGAGACTGTCCACGACGTGACCGTCGCGCTGGATGTGGCCGATGGTCCGGCCTCGGTGTGCAGCGGTGTTGCGGTAGTGGGTGCGCTGTCTCCCGGCGCAGCCGCTGCAGTCGCTGCCGAAGACCTGTGCTTCAAGATCAGCGGCGGGGCATCTTGCGCGGCGGAAGTCGTGTTGCGGATGACGGCCGAGTCCGATCGGGGGTCAGTGGCGGACACTTTCGCCGCATTGCTGGGTGAAGAGACGGGATGGACGTTCGATGGAGTTGACGTTCCGAAGCCGATCCCGGACGGCGATCCCGCCGGCACCGTCACCTGGATCGCAGTGCCCGATCTGGAGGGCGCAGTGGCCGTCGTGACGGTCCAAGTAAACGTCACGCATCCTTATGTCAGCGACCTGAGCCTGTTTTTGATCGGGCCGGACGGGGCGGTCGTTGAACTGTCCAGCGGGAACGGCGGGTCCGGGGATGATTACATCCACACGGTGTTTGATCAGCAGGCCGGCACCGCCATCACCGCGGGGCAGGCGCCGTTCACGGGCGAGTATCGTCCGGAGGATTCGCTGGACATGTTGCGCGGCGTGGCCGCCGCGGGCATGTGGGGCCTGGCGGCGGTGGATGAACGGCAACCGGATGCCGGAACGATCACGGGCTGGTCGTTGGCGCTGTCGGTGCGGACGTGCCGGCGGTACGCCACCGGCGACGTGGACGGCGACGGCGCGGTGACGGCGGCTGATCTGGCCTTGCTCGCAGGTTATCTGGCTGGCAACGTGTCGGCCGGTGCACTCGATCCGGCAGAGGGGGATCTGGACAACAGCGGCGGCGTCTCGGCCGCGGATCTCTATCTTCTGAAGCGGCGGCTCTGAGCGGGGTGTTCCGGCGGCGGCAGGCGCTCGAGGAAGCGGGCCAGGTCGTCCGGCAGGGGGGCGTGAAACTCCATTTCCTGGCCCGTCCAGGGATTGAGGAAGCGCAGCCGCCGGGCATGCAGGAAGAAGCGTCCGGGCGGGGAGATGGTTCGCACGGCGCCACCCTGCCGGATCCGGATGGGTCGGTTGCCGCCGTACAGGCCGTCTCCGACAATGGGATGGCTCCGGGCCGACAAGTGGACGCGGATCTGGTGGGTTCGGCCCGTGTGCAGGACCACCCGCAGCAGCGTCAGGCCGGCGTATGTCTGTTCCACAAACCACTCGGTTCGGGATGCCCGCCCCCGCGGTGCGTGAACGGTCATCTTCATCCGGTGGACGGGGTGCCGGCCGATGGGCAGGTCGATGATCCCGTGCGGCGCCTCCATGACGCCGTACACCAGCGCGACGTACTCTTTGTAAATCTCGCGCTTCTGGAACATCGCCGACAGTCGCAGCATGCTCTCCTCGGTCCGGGTGACCAGGAGCAACCCGGAGGTCTCCTTGTCCAGGCGGTGGATGATGCCGGGCCGGAGGGATTCGGTGCCCGGCAGACGTCCGAAATAGTGGACCAGCGCGTTGGCCAGCGTTCCGTCGGCCACACCCGCGCCCGGGTGCACCACCAGGCCGGCGGGCTTGTTGACCACGACCAACTGCTCGTCTTCATACATGATCTCGAGCGGCAGGGCCTGGGCCTGGATCTGGAGCGGTTCACGGGGCGTCAGGCGAAGGACCACCTTGTCGCCGGGTCGCAGCATGTCGCTCGGCTTCACCGGCAGTCCGTTCACAGTGAGCAGACCCTCGTGGATGGCCTTTTGCAGCAGGGCGCGACTGACGCCGTCCACATGGAAGAGAACCGCCCGATCTACGCGCAGACCGGCGTCGTCGGGTCCGGCGGTGAATTTTTTAATGCGCTCCATGCGGCCTCCGGGAGCCGGCCCAGGTGCAGAACACGCCCAGCAGGATCAGGGCGGAGCCGGCCAGCAGGGATGGCGAAACGGCTTCGCGCAGGAAGATCCAGCCGGCGATCATCGCTACAATGGGGGTGATGAAGGTCATCATTGCCACCCGGGTGGTGTCCACCCGCTTCAGCAGCCAGTAGTAGGCGATGAACGAGATGACCGTGCCAAAGACCACCAGATAGAGTGTGGCCAGCACTCCCGCGGCGGTCCACACGCTGGGCGTTCGCCGTTCCGCCAGCAGCCAGATGATCCAAACCAGGAGGTTTCCGTACAGCATGCTCAGGCCGTTGAACATGACCAGCGGCACGGTGTTGCGCAGCAACAGGCGCTTTCCCACGATGTTGCTGACGGCAGAAGCCAGGCTGGCGCCGAGGATCATCAGCACGCCCAGCGGAGACTCGCCGGCACCCAGCTCCTGGCGAAACAGCACAAAGATCCCGACGAAACCGAGACCGACCCCGAGGAGCTTCAGCGCACCCAGCCGTTCGTCGGGCAGTCCGAAATGGGCCAGGAGGGCGATGTAGAACGGAAACGTCGCAAACACGATCGCCGTCAGTCCCGAGGAGATCCATTGTTCGCCGATGTAAACCAGCAGGTAGCTGGCGCAGAAGGAAAATATGCCGACGACGGCGATGCTGAGATGGGTGCTGCGGTCCCGGGGTATGGCCTCGCCGCGGAGCCGCGCCAGAACGAGCAGCAGGGCGGCCGATACGGCGAAACGGATGGCGACGCCGAATACGGGCGGGATGGTGGCCAAGGACAGTTTGATGGCGAGCCAGGTGGTGCCCCAGAATAAGCACAACAGAAGGAATATGCCGATTTCCAGTCGGTTGGCGGCAAGCTTTGCTGGCATGGGCGCGACCGAGGGGGATCCGGATCAGACGCTCAAGATCTTGTAGAAAAAGAGTACGCCGATGACGATCAGGGCCAGGCCGCTGAATCGGAGCATCCGAACCAGCCTGGCTTGC
>JAGOHA010000239.1 GCA_017996395.1 Acidobacteriota bacterium
AGCGGGAGTACGGCCAGATCTCCGACGAGCGGGCGCGTTGGCTCCTGGACGAGTACCTGGCCATCGAGGCGGCGCGTCTCAAGCTGCGGCAAGACTTCGTGCCGCGCTTCCGGGCCGTGCTGCCGGAGAAGAAGGTGACCGCCTACTACCAGTTGGAGAACAAGCTGTACGCGCTGTTCATGTACGAGGCGGCAATGCAGGTGGTGCCTCTCGAATAGCCGGGGCGCGCAGGGCGGGCCGGATCAACCGAAGGTCCAGCTGAAGGAGATGTTCACGCCGTAGTCGTGATTGGACGTGGCCTCCTCGCTCGGCTGGTTGTCATAGTAATCGTACGCTCCGAATACCAGGAAGAAATCCTTCAAGAGCTCGAAGCGGAGCTTGCTCGAAAAATCCGTACGGACCCGGCCCCACTCGGAGACGTTCAGGTAGAGCGTCATGCCCACCGTGAAATCCAGCTTGGGACGGTCGTACCGAAAGGCTTCCCATTCGGTCAAGAGGAGTATTTCGGAGTTGAATGTGGTGGGCTCGTCGTCACCGTAATATTTTTCGCTGCCGGCGCTCAGTCCCGCGCCGGCGATCCAGTTCATCCGGTTGCTGGCGATGAGGCGGCGTCCCACGCCGCCGCCGAAGAGGGACCGCATCATCAGGTCAAGTTCCTCGTTCTGTTGCAGCTGGACGATGCTGAAGGCGGTCCAGGCCGGGTGGAAGTAGTAGCCGGTCTGGTTCTCAAGATAATTGCGGGTCGAGTAGTCGGTGCCCTCCTGCTTGTTCAGGTAGGACGAGAAGCTGAATTGAGAAAAACCTTTCGGCGCCCGGTATTTCAGTCCGAAGTCGAAATTGTATTGGGTGCTGTCGTTGGCCTTGGCCAGGTTGAAGCCGAAGTCGATGTTGCCCTTGAGGCGCTGCCAGAACACTTTCTCGAACCGGTCGATCTGGACCACGGAGGCCATCTCCAGAGTGACTACATCGTCCGTGCCGGCGACCACCATCCAGCCGGGCCTGTCGCTGGGCGGGAAGGTGCCGGCGAACCAGAAGCCGACTGCCGTCTGCACCTGGAACCGGGTGGTGCTCCGGATGCTCGTCACCTTGTCCCACTCGACGGAGAGAGTGCCCATGTCGTCGGTGCTGAATTCCAGCTTTCCCCGGGACAGGCTGCGGATTTCGCCGGTGATCGAGTTGCCGTTGGCCAACACGATCACATCGGTCTTGGCGGCGCTGGCGGCGATGGAGAGTGTCGCGAGGATCAACGATACCAGCCGAATGCGACCGGGACGGAAAGATGAAACGGGGTGAATCATGGGAGCAATCATACCGGCCATGATCGGTTCGATCAATAGCAAAGCGGGGCCGCCCGTCGAGGCGTTGCGGCGACCGGCCGGGAGGCTGGACCCGCGGGCGGGTGAAACTCCGCTCCTGCCCCGCTCATCAAAGGAAGATGCGACGGGCATCGCGAGTCTGCTCCTACTGGAGGTATCGTGCGCCGGAACACGTGGATCTTGTGGGTTGCGGCATTCGGCTGGCTGGCCGGGAGCGCCCTGGCTCAGGAGCGTTCCGAGGTGGAGCTGAACCGGCAGATGATTCAGACCCAGCGGCAGACGATCGTCGGCGACAACCTCGGTCTGACCGACTCGGAAGCCGCGGCCTTCTGGCCGCTGTACCGGAAATACCGGGCGGAGGTCGCCGGGGTGGGCGATCAGCTGGTCAATCTGCTGATGGAGTATTCCCAAAGCTACACGATGCTGACCGACGAGCAGGCCACCCGGCTGCTGGACAGCACGTTGAAGTGCGAGCAGGAATACCTGAAGCTCAAGATGAAGTGGGTCCCGAAATTCCGCGCCATCCTGCCCCCGGTCAAGGTGACCCGATTCTTCCAGATCGAGAACAAAATCGATATCATCGTCCGCTCGGAGGCGGCCGAGGACATCCCCTTGGCGAAGTAGCCGGCTCGCGCCGGACTGGAGGCTAGATCCATGCGCTGGTTCCTGCTCCTGCTCCTGCTCCCCCTCTCCACCGCCTGTCTGCAGGCGGCCGGACCGCCCCGGGTGGTGGATCGTGTCGACCTGAAGCGCTACGTCGGCACCTGGTACGAGATCGCCCGCTACCCCAATTTCTTCCAGAAGAAGTGCGCCGGGGGCACCACCGCCACCTACGAGCTGCGCCCCGACGGCAAGATCACCGTGATCAACCGCTGCCGGGAAAAGGACGGGGACACGAGCGAGGCCCGCGGCAAGGCCTGGGTGGTGGACCGCGCCACGAACGCCAAGTTGAAGGTCCAGTTCTTCTGGCCGTTCAGCGGCGCCTACTGGATCATCGAGCTGGATCCCGACTACCGCTGGGCGGTGGTGGGGCACCCCGACCGCAAGTACCTCTGGATCCTGAGCCGCACCCCCGCGCTCGAGCCGGCGGCATACGACGACATCCTCCGGCGCATCGCCGCCCAGGGGTACGACCTGAAGCCGATCATCCCAACGCCCCAGCCCTGAACGCCCCGGCGGCCCCGATCCCGGGAGTCGGGTGGAACTGTCCATTGGCAGATCCGCCCAGGCGGTGTATGCTATCCCGCGACGGACATTCCCCGCCAGAGGTATCGCATGCATCCACGTCGCCTGACCCTCACCATCATTCTGCTGGGCCTGCTGACGGCCGGGGCCGCCGCCCAGGAACGGGCCCGCGTCGAGCTGAACCGCCAGATCATCCTGACCCA
>JAGOHA010000010.1 GCA_017996395.1 Acidobacteriota bacterium
GGTGCTGCGCCACACCTCGCCCCACCTGGCCGCGGGCAGCTTCAAGACGCCCACACTGGTGGTCCACGGCGAACGGGACCACCGCGTCTACCCGGGCAACGGCCTGGAGCTGTTCCAGACGCTGCAGGCGCGGGGCGTGCCGTCGCGGCTCATCTACTTCCCCGACGAGAATCACTGGGTCCTCAAGCCCAACAACTCGCTGTTCTGGTACGACGAGGTGAAGGGGTGGTTTGAGAAATGGTTAACGGTGAACAGTGAACAGTGAACAGTGAACAGTGAACAGTGAACAGATGGGAGATAGGAGATAGGAGTTTAGAGTTAAGAGCTTCTTTTCGTGCTCGTAATTCGTAATCGTAATTCGTAATCGTAATCGTAATCGTAATTCGTAATCGTGCTCGTCATCGAGGCTAGAGACTCGAGACTCGAGGCTCGTTCCCAACCGGCGGACATCGGACTTCAGACATCGGCTTCGGAAATCGGAGTTCGACCCTGGGTTCTGGGACCTGGGTTTTGGGACCTGGCCAAAGAACCCAGAACCCAGTTTCCAGAATCCTTCTACCGATTCACCGATTCACCGACCCATCAATTCGCCGACCCACCGATGCACAGACTCACCGATGCACCGACCCACCGATGCACCGATGCACCGCAGAAATGAGCCAAAAAAACAGGGAGACGGGACCGAATCCCGTCTCCCTGAACTTCCCACGAATTTACGAACCTTTGAACCTGCGAACTTTCAAACCTTCAAACTTTCAAACCATCGAACCTGAGAACCTGTGAACCAGTGATCTGCTTGTCCTACTTCGGCCAGTGCTTGTCCTGCTGGTAGTCCCGGTACGGCGGGTGCTGGTGCTTCTTGGGTGGATTCTTCTCAAGTTCCTTCAGCAGGTACTCGACGCCCCGCTCGAGCTGGGTATCGCGGCCGGCGCGGACGGCGGCCGGATCCTGGTCCACCTCGACGTCGGGGGCGATGCCGGTGTTCTCGCCGATCCACTCGCCGGTCTCGCTCCAGAGCGCGGCGTCGGGGGCGGTGGCTCGGCCGCCGTCCATGAGCACCGGCATGCCGCCGGCCCGCACCAGGCCGCCCCAGGTGCGCTTGCCGATGAGGGGGCCGATCCCCATCTTCTTGAAGTAGTACGGCATGGCGTCGCCGCCGGAGCCGGCGTACTCGTTGATGAGCATCGCCTTGGGCCCGAACACGGCGCCGTACGGCATGACGTCGTAGACGCCCTCGCGCCCCACGATGTAGTTCAGGAGCGGTCGGCGGAGGTAGTCCACCACATAGTCGGCCAGGGCGCCGCCGCCGTTGTAGCGCTCGTCGATGAGCACGGCCTGCTTGTCGAGCTGGGCGAAGAAGTAGCGGTTGAAGTAGGTGAAGCCGCCCATGAACGTGTCGGGCAGGTAGACGTAGGCGATGCGGCCGCCGGACATCTCGCCCACCTTGCGGCGGTTGTCCTCGATCCAGGCGAAGTGGCGCAGGGCCGACTCATCGGCCACGGGCACCACGGTGACCTCGCGCGCGCCGGTGCCGTCGGGGTTGGGCCCCACCTTGAGGGTGACCGACTTGCCGGCGGTGGCCTCAAGCAGGGCATCCATGTCCTGGGGCGGCCGGAGGTCCACCCCGTTGACGGCCAACAGGTACTCGCCCGCCGTGACGCTCACACCCGGTTGGGCCAACGGCGCCCGCAGTTGGGGATTCCAGCTCTCGCCGGTGAAGACGCGCGCGAAGCGGTAACGGTCGTTTTCGATTGAATAGTCGGCGCCGAGCAATCCGCCCGGCACGCGCTTGACGTCGGGCGTATCGCCGCCGCCCACGAACAGGTGGCTCACGGTGAGTTCGCCCAGCATCTCGTTGAACAGATAGTTGAGGTCCCAGCGGCTGACCACGGCGTCGAGAAACGGCGCGTACCGCTTCTCGGCCCGGGCCAGGTCGAGGCCGTGGTGCTGCGGGCTGTAGAAGAAGTCCCGCTCGCCCCGCCAGATCTCACGGTACATCTGGCGCCATTCCACCGGCGGGTCCACCCAGACCTCCATCCGATCCAGGTTCAGCCCGCCCTCGCCGGGCTTGCCCGGCATCATCGCCGGCAGGATGGACCAGCGCGGCCCCTGCCGCACCAGCGCCTTTTCGCCGTTGGCGGAGAGAGTGAAGAACGACACGCCGTCGAAGGCCTTCTCCTCCTTGCGCTTCTCCAGGTCGAAGCGGTGAACGGTGGCGGCGCCGGGGCCTGGCTGGTACGGATCGAAGGCCGGCGCTTCCATCAGGAACAGGGCGCCGGCCTTGCCGGCAACCAGGCTCACGTAGTTGCGGGCCGGCACGGGCAGAGCCACGATTCGCAGGGTGATCCCCTCGAGATCGATCTCCACCTTCGGCGGCTCCGCGCCCGGTTTGCCTGGCGCGGCGGCGGGTTTGGCCGGTTCGACCGGCTGCTCCGCCGGCTTGTCGGCGCCGGCGGCCTTGGTGTCGTCTCCGGCCGCTGACTTTTCTTCCGCGGCGGGTTTGCCGTCCGGCTTGTCGCCGTCACGCTTATCTTCAGCCGGTTTTTCCTCGGCCACCTTCTCCTCGTCGCTCTCGGGCGCGAGCGGCGATGGCAGGTCCTTCTTCAGGACCACCGCATAGGCGCTGCTCGTGGCCGACCGGCCCAGCGAGGAGAGCCCCTCGCCCTGGGTGGGACCCACGTTGGTGGAGGCGACGAAGAAGATGTACTTGCCGCTCTTGTCGAACACCGGGTACTGGGCGTAGCTCATGCCGTCGGTGATCTGGAAGCTCTTCCCGTCTTCGAGGCGGTGGACGAAGATGGCGGCCAGCCGGTTGTCCAGGAGGCGGGAGTAGACGATCCACCGGCTGTCGGGCGACCAGGCGGGCGTCTGGTCGTTGCGGCGATTGTAGATCTTGTCGGTGTCCACCCGGACCGGCGCCGGGGTTTCCTGGCCCAGGTCCACGTACCAGATGTTCAGCCGCTTGTCGGTGAAGAGGATCTTCTTGCTGTCGGGCGACCAGACGGGATCGTAGAAGAATGACGGGGGCTCGCCCAGGGCTACTTTCCGCACGGGCGTGGTGCCCCGCTGGTCGGCGATGTGCAGGGCGTACTCGCCCGACTCGTCGGAGAAGTAGGCGACGCGGGCGCCGTCGGGGGACCAGGCCGGCGCGCGCTCATGCACGCCTGGGGTGCGGGTCAGGTTGCGGATATCCCCCTTGTCGGCGGGGACGGTCACGATCTCGCCGCGGGCCTCGAACACGGCCCGCACGCCTGTGGGCGAGAGGCCGGCGTTGCGGATCGAGTTTGCGGCCTTGACCCAGCGGGGCCGCACCTCGGGGAAGTCGCCCCGCAGGGTGATGGCCACCCGCTGGCTGCGCGCCGTCTTCAAGTCGTACAGGTACAGACCGCCGAACTGCTCGTAGGCGATGGCGCCGGGGCCGGCCGAGGCGCTCTTGAAGTCGAAGCCCTTGTTCTCGATGACCTGGCGGACCTTGCGGGTGGCGGTGTCGTAGGCAAAGAGCGTGAACGGGCCGTTCCGGTCGGAGAGGAAGTAGACCGTGTCGTCCACCCACATGGGGTAGTAGTCGTTGGAATTGTCGCGGGGAATCTTTTCGCCGGCCAGGGTGTCGAGGCTCACGACCCGGATGTAGCTCGTGGTACCGCCCCGGTAGCGCTTCCAGGCGTTGAAGGCCGGGGAGAGCGGGGTGTAGGCGATGCGCCGGCCGTCGGGCGAGTAGCTGCCCGCCTCGGCTTCGTAGATCGGGAGCTGGGCGGGGAAGCCGCCTTCTTTCGGCACGGTGAACAGCTGGTTGGAGCGGGCGAAACCGGCCCGGCCGGAGTTGAACAGGATGGCGGAACCGTCGGGCGTCCATCCCACCGCCAAATCCCCGTCCGGGTGATAGGTGAGCCGCTTGGGCACACCCCCCTCGGCCGGGATGATGAAGACGTCCCAGTTGCCGTAGTACTGGCCGGAGAAGGCGATTGATTTGCCGTCCGGCGAAAACAGGGGATTGAGTTCCATACCATCACCGGTGGTGAGGCGGACGGCCTCGCCGCCGCCGCGGGGCACCGACCAGAGGTCGCCGGCGTAGCTGAAGACGATGTGGGTGGCGTTGAGGGTCGGCGAACGGAACAACTGCGGCGCATCGGCCGCAGCCGTGGACCAGAGCGCGGCCAGGCAGAGGGCCGCCAGCAGCATCAGGCGTCGGGACATCGCGTGCTCCTTATCCAAGGGATGAAATTACTCATACGTTCAGATCCGCGGGCGGGTTCAGGCGAAATGCGCGTGGGCGACGGCCATCCGGGATCGGGTCTAGCCAGCGGCGGCCGGATGGCATAGAATAACCGGGCATGCTCCCGTGATGCAACAGCTCCGGTGGGCGGGTCCGGCCGTCGGCCGGTTCCGCCGGGTGCGACTTCCCGTGGGGGTGATCCGTGAACAGAGAGGCAGGCAGACTGAATGGCCGGATGGCGGCGGCGCTGGCCGCGACGCTCGTGTTCGGATTCGCGGCCGCGGCGGCGGCCCAGGCCGCGCCGCCGGACCGCCGGATCGCCCTGTTCCAGACCGCCGGGTTTCCCGCAACGGACGTCCCGGCAGTGCCGCCGGCGGTGCTGACCGAGGCGCTGGCCGGACTGCCTGCCGACACCTTCGCCGATCCGGCGGAACTGGCGGCGGGATTGAACGCGGGCGGCCACGCCGTGCTTTTGCTGCCGTACGGCAGCGCCTTCCCGCTGGAGGCCTGGGACGCCATCCGCGCATTTCTCGACGCCGGCGGCGGCCTGGTGGTGCTGGGCGGCGCGCCGTTCCACCAGCCGGTGTACCGCGCGGCGGACGGCAGCTGGGTGACGGGCGTCCGCCAGCCGACCTTCGCCCACGCGTTGCTCATCGGGCCCGCCGAGGCGATCGACCTCGGGGGCGCAGCCGGCGCCCTGACTGTCGCTCCCGCCACCGGCAGCTATTGGGATGGACCGGCATTCCCGCTCCCGGCGCGGACGTTCGCCCTGACGGTGCGGTTCGCCACGCGGCCCGACACGCCGGGCGAGGACGGCGCCGCGGGCATCCGCGAGGCGGTGCTGCGGCCCCTGGTGCACGTCACGGGCGCCGACGGCATGCCGGCGGCCTGCCCGCTGCTGGAGATCGACCGCCTCCACGGCCCCGGCGCCGGCGGCCGCTGGGTGCTGGCGCCCTGCGACGCGGCGCTGCCGGCTCCGCTGATCCGGGCGATGGTCCGCCGGGCGCTCGATGGTCCTGTGGATCTGACCGCTCGGCCGGTGCCGGCGTGCGTGGAGCCGGGCGAAGCGCCCCGGCTGCGCGTCACGCTGCGCCGTCCGGGCGCGGCGGACGGGGCGGCCCCGGACGCCGCGGTGACGGTGTCCGACGAGGCGGGGCGGGCAGTCTGGTGCGGTCGGCTCCCGCTCGACGGCATTCCGGCCTTCCGGACGGGCGAATTCGCCGTCCGGACCGACCGGCCGCTGGCTCCCGGGCTCTACCGCGTAGCGGTGGAACTGGCCGGCGCCGCCGTCAGCCCGGCGGCGGCCGGGACCGCGTTCTGGGTGCGGGACGGCGCGCTGCTCGCGGCCGGGCCGCGGCTCACCGCGTCGCGCGACTGGCTCCGGCGCGACGGCCGCGTCTTCCCGGTGGTGGGGACCACCTACATGGCGGGCGACGTCCATCGCAAGTTCCTGTTCGAGCCGAACCCGGCGGTGTGGGACCGCGACATGGCGGCCATGCGCCGCGCCGGCGTCAATTTCATCCGGACGGGCCTCTGGACCGGCTGGAACCGGCTCATGTCCGACCCCGGCGCAGTGGACGAGAACGCTCTCCGCGCCCTGGACGCGTTTGTGCTGACCGCTGCCCGGCACGACCTGGCGGTCTGCTTCACCTTCTTCGCCTTCCGGCCGCCGCTCTACGGCGGCGACAACCCGTACCTGGACCCCCGCGCGCTGGCCGGGCAGGAGGCGCTGCTGGCGCTGGTGGCGTCGCGCTACCGCGGGGTGAACTGGATCCATTGGGATCTGATCAACGAGCCGTCTTACGCGCCCGCCGACGCGCTCTGGACCAACCGGCCCATCGGGGATGCCTATGAAGCGGCGGCCTGGGCCGAGTGGGTGAGCCGCCGCCACGGCGAGACGGCGGCCGCGGCGCGTGACCGCTGGCGGGACGCCGGGCCCGCGCCTTTCGCCGTGCCCGCGGCGGCCGCCCTGTCGCCGGCCATGGTGCGTGAGGACCGGACCCCCGCCAAGGGCTTCGACTTCCGGCTCTTCACCCAGGAGGTGGTGGCCGGCTGGGCGGCGCGGCTCCGCGCCGTGCTCCGGGCCGCCGGCGGCGACGCCCTGGTCACACTGGGCCAGGACGAGGCCGGCGCCGGCCTGAGCCCGTCGCCCCAATTCCACTATGAGTCGGTGGACTACACGGCCATCCACACCTGGTGGAGCAACGACGACCTGCTGTGGGACGCCGTGGTGTCCAAGGTGCAGGAAAAACCGTGCCTGGTGCAGGAGACCGGAATGATGCGCCTGGAGGACGCCGACGGCTTCCCGTGGCGCACCCCCGAGGCGGCGGCCCGGCTGCTCGAGCGCAAGTACGCGCTGGCCTTCGCCGGCCGCGCCGCCGGCGCGGTGCAGTGGGCGTGGAACGTCAACCCGTACCAGCCGCTGGACAACGAGGCGGTGATCGGCATCATCCGCCCCGACGGCACGGCCAAGCCGGAGCTGCGCGTGCTGCGCGAGTTCGCCGCCTTCTTCGCCGCCGCGGCGCCGCGGCTCGACGACTGGGAACCCGATCCGGTGGTGCTCGTGCTGCCCCACGCCCGGATGTTCTCGGGACGGACCCAGCCGGCGGCGACCACCCGCCGCGCCGTGCGGGTGCTGGCGGACCGGTTCGGCGTGGTGCCCACGGCGCTGGCTGATCTGAAACTCTCGCCGGCGCGGCTCGCAGGCACCCGGCTGATCCTGGTCCCCGTGCCCGAGCTGATGGACGAGGCGGCGGCCGGGAGCCTGCAGACCGCGGCCGCGGCCGGCGCCCGGGTGCTGGTGACGGGAGCGGTGACGGGCGACCCGTACGGTCGCACGCCGGCTGCGCTGGCGGCGCTCGAACTTGTGGACCCGGGCCGACCCGTGGCGCTGCGGGAGCCGCTCGGCGGCGGCTGGGCCACCTTCGACGAGACGAAGGGGGAGTGGTTCCGGACCGCGCTCTCGCCCCGCCGCGAGGGCGAGGCGGCGGTCTGGCACGAGCCGCTGCCGCTGGAGCTGGCGCGCGAGGAGGCGCCCCTGGCGGCGCTCTACGGACGGGCGCTGGCGGCGGCCGGGCTGCCGGCGGAGCCGGCCGATGTGCCCATGACCGCCCGGGTGCTCCGCACGGGAGGCGTGGCGCTGGTGATCTGCGTGAATGAGTCGTCCGCCGACGCCGTGCGCGCGGTGACCGTCGACGGCAGCCGCCTCGCGGTGCCCGTCCCGGGGGGCCGCTCCCGGCTCGTGCTCTGGGACTGCACCGCGCGATCGGTCATCGCGCAGACTCCGGGCCCGCCGGTCGCAGTTCCGTAACTTGCGTTCGCTGAACGCGCGCTTTGGACAAGGTGGCACATGCGGGTGCAACAGGCGACTGTCTTGCGCTGATACAAACAGCCACTCGGTAAAATATTGAGCGGATGACCGGATCATGAGCGAAGAGAACGGATCAACTGCGGCGAAGGGCACGCCAGGGCCGCTGTTCTGGTCCGCCATCGCGCTGCGCCTGGTCCTGGTGATGGGCGCGCTGGCCGCGGTGCTGTTTCTGGTTTCCGGCCGCTGGGACTGGATGATGGCCTGGGTCTATGTCGGGTTCATGGTCGTGGGCGGCGCCGCCAACGCTGTCCTTACGTTCCGCCGGAATCCCGGCCTGGCCCGTGAGCGAACCCATCCGCCCGCCGACGCCAAGACGTGGGACCGCTGGCTGGTCCGGGGCGTGGCGGTCTACGGGCCGCTGGCCGTGTACGCCACCGCGGCCCTGGACCAGCGGTTCCGCTGGACGACGCACCTGCCGGCCGCTCTGCCGTGGGTCGGACTCGGGCTCCTGTTGGCCGGCTATGTGCTGTCGAGCTGGGCGCTGGCGGTGAATCCGTTCTTCTCGGCGGTGGTCCGCATCCAGCGCGACCGCGGTCACCGGGTCATCGAAGCCGGACCCTACCGGCGGATCCGCCACCCGGGCTACCTGGGTGGCCTGCTGGCCCACCTGGCCGCGCCGATGGTCCTCGAGTCGGCCTGGGCGTGGATCCCGGCGGCGCTGACCGCCGCGCTGCTGGTGGCGCGGACGGCGCTGGAGGACCGGACGCTGCGGGTCGAGCTGGATGGCTACGCCGCCTACGCCGGGCGCGTGCCCCGGCGCCTGCTGCCGGGGATCTGGTAGGTCGTCGTGGCGCAGGCGTCCCGCCTGTGAAAGTAAACAGTAAATAGCGAACAAAGTGAAGGCCACGGGTCAGGCGGGCTGAGGGCAGTCGTTCGGCCCGGCGCGGCTCTGGCCGGTGCGGATCGTAGCGGGGACGACATCGGTGACGGGGAAGACTGCCTCCGGGGTGCGCCGAAGGGCGCGCCTGGATATTAGCCGGTGGCAAGGCCGGGCCTGAAAGGCCGGCCGCGGCCACCGGAAAGCCGGCCCCAAGATCCGTTCCGCGCCCCGGAGCGGGCGCGGGGAGCCGTCACCACAGATAGCGTTCATCATACGGCGTGCCAGAGATGTCCAGGAAGCGGCGGTATTCTTCCTGAAAGGTCTCCTTCCGATGGTGCTCTTCCTGATGTTCAATGTAGTGCCGGACCGCCTCCCGCCGGTCCGGACTCACGGTGAATGCGCCGTACCCCTCCTGCCAGGCGAACTCCGGACGGTGCAGCGCTTCGTGCACCCACTCCGACGCGCCCCCCTTGAGGTCGCGCAGCAAGTCGGCGATGCGGTGGGTGGCTTTGTAGCCCATGAGCACATGGGCATGGTCTTCGACCCCGCCGACCGAAACCGGGACCGCGCCCAGCGACCGGACGAGCCCGCCCATGTACTCGTGCAGACGGTCGCGCCAGTCGGGGGTGATCCACGGCTGGCGGTTCTTGGTGCTGAAGATGGCATGGACGAACAGACTCAGATGAGTGGATGGCATGACGGACTCCCTCCCACAGGTTTTACTATTAATAACGGACGAGAATCCAAGTGTTCAGGATGGGCCGACGATTCGTTCGGATCGGGTGGGGACAATCTTCCTCGCGCCGCCTCCGGGGCGCGGAACGATCTTCACAATGATTCGCTTTCCGGTGGCTGCGGCCGGCCTTTCAGGCCCGGCCTGGCCACCGGCTAATATCCCCGCCTCCCTTCGGGATGCGGATCGCGGCGACGAGCCGAATGATCGCCTCCGACACCGGCCTCGACGGCCCATCGTTGGGATATAAAGCCCCCATGGACGAGTTCGGGAATATCCTGGGGCGGGCGGTGACGGGAGGCGGGGGCGACCTGCCGAGCTCGCTGGCGCTGGTGGTGAGCCGGGCGACGAACCGGCTGGGCGGCGCCGGATATTACCACGACGTGCTGGGGAACCTGGTGACCATGCCGGCTGCCGACGGCGTCGGGACCGTGAGCATGACCTACCTCGACCAGGGGCACCTCGGGACGCTCACCGACGCGGCCGGGGTGGTCTGGAAATACTACTACGACGCGGACGGGAAGCGCCGCATCAAGGTGAAGACCGCCGGCGGCGCGGCCACCGAGCCCGACAGCCAGGGCGGCGTCCGGCACGGCGAACATGCCGCGGCGTGGCGCTCTGGGCGCGTCGTTTCAGTGTGGTGATTCATTTCCCGAATAATTGAGCCGATCTCCACATCGGGTCGGACATCTCATCACCGCACTCCGCATGCGGCGGATGCGGGGCTCTCGCGGGCCGGGTCTCACCCGGCCGCCGTCTGAATTTTGATGTCTGAATTCCGGTGCCTAAAATTCGGTGTCCGATGTCCGATTTCCGATGTCCGAGATCCGGGAACGAGCCTCGATGACGATTACGAGCACGATTACGATGACGATGACGATTACGAATTACGAGCGCGAACCCTCAATCCTCAACCCTCAACTCTCAACTGTCAACGGATGGGGGAAAGCCTTGGGCCTCATCCGCGCGGTAGTCGCCGGAGGCGCCGCCGGATTTTTCCAGCAGGCGCAGGTTGTCGATGACGATGGCTTTGTCCACCGCCTTGCACATGTCGTAGAAGGCCAGCGCGGCCACGGCGGCGGCAGTGAGGGCCTCCATCTCGACGCCGGTGGGACCGGTGCAGCGCACCTCGGTCTCGATGGCCACCCCGTCGGCGGCCACGGCGATGCGGACGTCCACGTGGCTCAGCGCCAGCGGATGGCACAGGGGGATGAGCTCCGGCGTCCGCTTGGCCGCCAGGATTCCCGCCACCCGGGCCACTTCGAACGGGTCCCCCTTGGGCAGCTTCAGCTCCCGGACCTTGGCCAGCGTCTCGGGGCGCATCCGCACCCGCACGCCGGCCTTCGCGGCGCGGGCGGTGGCGGGCTTGGCGCCCACGTCCACCATGCGGCTGCGGCCCTCGGCGTCCCAGTGGGTGAAGTCGTCGGCCACGGGCGGCCCCTCACTCCTTCGATTCCACGCGGTAGTTGGGCGCTTCCTGGGTGACCACCACGTCGTGGACGTGGCTCTCGCGGTGGGCGCTCGGGGTGATCTTGATGAACCGGGCCCGCTCGCGGAGGGCCGTCAGGTTCTCGCAGCCGCAGTAGCCCATGCCGGCGCGCAGGCCGCCGGTGAGCTGCGGGATGAGGGAGCGGAGGCTCCCCTTGTACGGCACGCGTCCCTCGACGCCTTCGGGCACCAGCTTGCCGGCCTCGGTGCCGGACTGGAAGTAGCGGTCGGCGCTCCCCTTCTTCATGGCGCCGATGGACCCCATCCCGCGGTATGCCTTGTAGGAGCGGTTCTGGTAGAAGATGAGCTCGCCGGGACTTTCGTCGGTGCCGGCGAACAGCGAGCCGATCATCACCGACTCGGCGCCGGCGGCCAGCGCCTTGGTCACGTCGCCCGAGTACTTGATGCCGCCATCGGCGATCACGGGCACGCCGTGGCGGGCGGCCACGCCGGCGCAGTCCATCACCGCGGTGATCTGGGGCACGCCGGCCCCCGAGATGATGCGGGTGGTGCAGATGGAACCGGGGCCCATGCCCACCTTGATGGCGTCGACGCCGGCGTCGACCAGCGCTTCGGCGGCGGCGGCGGTGGCCACGTTCCCCACGATGAGCTCGACGGCCGGGAAACGCGCCTTGAACTTGCGAGCCGCATCGAGCACGCTCTTCGTGTGGCCATGGGCGGTGTCGATGGAGATCACGTCGGCGCCGGCGGCCACCAGCGCCTCGGCCCGCTCCATGGTGTTGGCGGACGCGCCGATGGCCGCGCCCACCAGCAGCCGGCCGTGGGCGTCCTTACAGGCGCTGGGGAAGGCCATCATCTTCTGGATGTCCTTGATGGTGATGAGGCCCTTGAGGTGGAAGTGCTCGTCGACGATGAGGAGTTTCTCGATCCGGTACTGGTGCAGGAGCTTCTTGGCCTCCTCCAGCGTGGTGCCCACGGGCGCCGTGACCAGCCGCTCCCGGGTCATCAGATCGGCCACCCGCGCCTCCATCCGCGTCTCGAAGCGGAGGTCGCGGTTGGTCAGGATGCCCACCAGCTTCGGCCCCTCGGTCACCGGGATGCCCGAGATCTTGTACTTCTTCATCAGCTCCAGCGCGTCGGCCACGCGGGCTTCTGGGGCGATGGTCACCGGGTGGAGGATCATGCCGGAGACGGAGCGCTTGACGATGTCCACCTCGTTGCACTGCTCCTCGACCGTCATGTTCCGGTGGATGATGCCGATGCCGCCCTCCTCGGCCATCGCCTTGGCCATGGCCGCTTCGGTCACCGTGTCCATGGCGGCGGACAGCAGCGGGATGTTCAGGCGCAGGTTGCGGGTCAGGCGGGTGGTGATGTCCACGTCGCCGGGCAGCACGGCGGAATAATCGGGCAGCAGCAGCACGTCGTCGAACGTCAGAGCTTCCTTGGCGATCTTGTCCTTCATGTCGGTTCCTCGCGCTTTGGGCATCTCCCCCTCCCGTCGGCTCACTGCTTGCCGCAGCAGAACTTGTACTTCTTGCCGCTGCCGCACGGGCACGGGTCATTGCGACCCACCTTGGTCTGCTTGACCACGGTCTTCACCTTGGCCGGCGCGGCCTCGGCGGCGCTGCCGGCGCCGCTGTACGAGAGCGCCTGTTCGGTGGTCTGGCGGCGCTGCTGCATGTGCTCCTCCTGGCGGTCGGCCACCCGGGCCTCCACCAGCCAGAGCAGCCGCACCGACTCCTCCTCGATCCGGTTGAGCAGGTCGTTGAACAGGTCGAAGCTCTCGCGCTTGTACTCCACCAGGGGATCCTTCTGGCCGTAGCCGCGCAGTCCGATCCCCTCCTTGAGATGGTCCAGGGCCAGGAGGTGGTCCTTCCACTGGGCGTCCAGCACCTGAAGCATGATGTAGCGTTCGAGGCGGCGCATGAACTCGGGCCCGAGCTGCCGCTCCTTGTCCTCGAACACCGCCAAAACGCGGGCGCGCAGGGCGTCGGCGAACCCCTCACGGCGGTCGAAGGCGCCCGGCTCGATCCCCGCCGTCTTGAGGTCGAGACCGAACTGCGAGCGCAGGTTCACGTCGAGGTTGGCCGTGTCCCACTCGTCCATGCGCTTGTCGGCGGGGGCGTAGGTATCGACGAGCCCGTCGAGGATGTCGCCGGCGACTTCGACCACGTAGTCGCGCTGCTCCTTCCCCTCGAGCAGCTCGCGGCGCATCTTGTAGATGGCCTCGCGCTGCTTGTTCATCACGTCGTCATACTCGAGAAGGTGTTTGCGAATCTGGAAGTTGTGGGCCTCGACCTGCTTCTGAGCCTTTTCGATCTGGCGGCTGACCAGCCGGCTCTCGATGGGGACGCCCTCGTCCATGCCCATGCTCTTCATGAATCCGGAGATCCGCTCGCCGCCGTAGATCCGCATCAGGTCGTCCTCGAGGCTCAGGTAGAACCGCGAGGAGCCGGGGTCGCCCTGGCGGCCGGCGCGGCCGCGGAGCTGGTTGTCGATGCGGCGCGCCTCGTGGCGCTCCGTGCCCAGGATGTGCAGGCCGCCGGCGGTCTTGACACTCTCGTGCGCCTCGGCCACCTGGGCGCGCATCTGCTCCACCACCGCATGGTACTCGTCGGGGGGAACCTCCCGCCAGTCGAGCTTGCGCTTCTTGAAGTCCTCGCGGGCCATGAACTCGGGGTTGCCGCCGAGCAGGATGTCGGTGCCGCGGCCGGCCATGTTCGTGGCGATGGTGACGGCGCCCACCCGGCCGGCCTGGGCGACGATCTCGGCTTCCTTCTCGTGGTACTTGGCGTTCAGCACGTTGTGGGGGACGCCCTTGCGGGTGAGCATCTTGGAGATATGCTCCGACTTGTCGATGGTCACGGTGCCCACCAGCACCGGCTGGCCGGCTTCGTGGAGCTCGATGATCTCGTCGACGATGGCGTTGAACTTCTCGCGCTGGGTGCGGTAGATGACGTCGGCGTTGTCGTCGCGGATCATCTCCTTGTTCGTGGGGATCTCGTTCACCTCGAGCTTGTAGATCTTCCAGAACTCCTCGGCCTCGGTGGACGCCGTGCCCGTCATGCCGGCCAGCTTCTTGTACATCCGGAAGTAGTTTTGGAAGGTGATGGTGGCCAGGGTCTGGTTCTCGCGCTCGATCTTGACCCCCTCCTTGGCCTCCACCGCCTGGTGCAGGCCGTCGCTCCAGCGTCGGCCGGGCATGAGACGGCCGGTGAACTCGTCGACGATGACCACCTGGCCGTCCTTGACCACGTAGTTGACGTCGCGCTGGTACAGGTTGTGGGCGCGCAGCGCCTGGTTGATGTGGTGCTGCAGGTCCATGTGGACGGGATCGTACAGGTTCTCGACCCCCAGCAGCTTCTCGGCCTTGAGGATGCCGTCCTCGGTCAGGGTGACGGTGTGGGCCTTCTCGTCCACCAGGTACTCCACGTCGCGCTTGAGCTTGGGGACGATCCGGTCGATCCGGTAGTACTTGTCGGTGGACTCCTCGGACGGACCCGAGATGATGAGCGGCGTGCGCGCCTCATCGATGAGGATCGAGTCCACCTCGTCGACGATGGCGTACCAGTGCGGGCGCTGGACGCAGTGCTCCAGCTCGAACTTCATGTTGTCGCGCAGGTAGTCAAAGCCCATCTCGTTGTTGGTGCCGTAGGTGATGTCGTAGCGGTAGGCCTCGTAGCGCTCGCGGTCGTCCAGGTCGTGGACGATCACGCCGGTGGTCAGCCCGAGCAACCGGTAGATGGGATTCATCCAGTCCCGGTCGCGGCGGGCCAGGTAGTCGTTGACGGTGACGATGTGGACGCCCCGTCCGGCCAGGGCGTTGAGGTAGGCGGGCAGCGTGGCCACCAGGGTCTTGCCCTCGCCGGTCTTCATCTCGGCGATCCGGCCCTCGTGGAGCACCGCGCCGCCGAGGATCTGCACGTCGAAGTGGCGCATGCGCAGGGTGCGCCAGGCGGCTTCGCGGGCCGCGGCGAACGCCTCGGGCATGATCTCGTTGAGCAGCGCCTTGCGGGCGTCATCGTCTTCGGCCCGGTCGAAGCGCTCGCGGAACGCCACGGTGAGGGCGGCGAACTCCTCATCGCGCATCGCCTTGAAGCGGGGTTCCAGATCGTTCACCTTGGCGATCACGGGCCGGAGGCGCTTGAGCTCCCGGTCGTTCCTGGTGCCGAAAATAAGGGAAAGGATATCCATTGGTGCAACCTGCCCCGGCGGGGGGAACGCAAACTTTAGCACGATCGCCACGGACTGTCAAACGCTCCGCCCCGAGCGGCCGGACCGGCCGGGGCTACGCCAACGGCACCCGGGCCAAGGTCAGGACGTGGATTGTCTCCACCCCCGCCTCGGTCAGGGCGCGGCAGGCATCGTTGACCGTGGCGCCGGTGGTGAAGATGTCGTCCACGAGGAGCACCGCCGGCGGGACACCGCGGCGCAGGCGGCGGACCCGGAAGGCGCCCCGGATGTTGGCGGCGCGCTCCGCCAGCCCCAGCGACGACTGGGGCAGAGCCGCCCGGACCTTGCGCAACAGCCGCCGGTGGGGCAGTCCCAGACGGCGGGCCAGCCCGCGGGCCAGGAGCTCCGCCTGGTCGTACCCGCGCTGGCGGCGCCGGCGCGGGTGGAGGGGCACCGCGGCCACGCACGCTCCGGCCGGGAGGCCGCCGTCCAGGCGGGCGGTGTCCGCGAGCAGGCCGGCCAGCGGCCCGGCCAGCCGCGACGCGCCGGCGAACTTGAACTGGTGGATCAACTCCCGCAGGGCGCCGGCATATTCACCTGCGCACCGTGCCCGGTCAAACAGGAAGGCGGTCCCGCGACAGGGCGGGCACAGCGCCTGGGGCGTGGCCAGCAGGTAGCCGCAGCGCGGGCACGCCGCCGTGTCCGGACGCGGGCGGAGCGGCGCCAGGCATTCCCGGCAGACGCCCCGCTCGTCCGGCTGGCCGAGGAACGAGCGGCACAGGAGGCAGTGGTCCGGCCAGACCAGGCTGGCCACGGTGTGGAGGAAGCGGGCAATCGGTGACGGAACGGCGGGGACGGCGAAAACGACCCTCTCCCGGTGCTATTCCCTCAGGGTACCTTTCTCTTTCTTTTCCTGGCAGCCGATGCAGTACTTGGCCCAGGGGACGGCGTTGAGGCGCTTGGTCTCGATGGTGATGCCGCACGCCTGACAGCGACCGAAGCGGCCCCGCTCGATCCGGGCGAGCGCCTCCTGGATGAGGCGCAGCGTGTTCCGGTCGGCGCTGCTCTTGTTGAAGTAAAATTCCTTGTTGTACGCGCTGGAGGCCACGTCGGCGATGTCGCTGGGATCCTCGTCCACCTCGCGCCCGGAGTTGTCCGCCTCCTGGACGCTGTCGAGGAGCGCCTGCTGCTTCGCCATCAGAGCCTTCTTGTATTTTTCAAAATCTTTCTTTTGCATCCCCGCTCCATCTCCTTTCATTTGTGATACGGCACACGGTGCCGGATGGTGCACGCCCGGAACAGCTGCTCGGCCAGCACCAGCACGGCCAGCTCGTGCGGCAGCGTCATCTCCGAGAGCGACAGGACAAGGTCCGCCCGCTCCAGGACCCGGTGGTCCACACCGAGGAAACCGCCCACCACGAAGGCCAGCGGGCGGTTGGCCGGCTCGGCGGTCCGCTCCAGCCAGCGGCTGAAGGCGACCGAATCGAGCCGCCGGCCACCCCGGTCCAGCACGACGCAAAGCGATCCCGCCGGGATCTGGGCCAGAAAGCGCTCGGCTTCTTCGGCCCGGATGCGATCGCCGGCCCGGGTTTCGTCGGCATACCGCGATTCTTTCAAATGGACCACGCGGAACGGGTGAAAGCGTCGGATCCGGTCCGCATAATCCGCCACAAGCGCCGCCAGGTCCCGGTTCTTGAACTTGCCGATCATCAACAGCTGCACGTGCATGCCCGGCGGAAGCCCCAAAAAGATGACACAATATAATGACAGCCGCGGGGGTTGTCAACATTTTTCGGACTTCAATCCTGCCGGCTCGAATACCCGGGGCTCGAGACTCGAGGCTCGAGACTCGTTCTTCGTTTCTGAGGTCGCAGCAACATCCTCAACTCTGTTCACGAGCCCCGAGCCTCGAGCCTCGAAAAGAAACGGCCGCCCCGCGTGCGGGGCGGCCGGGGAGAGGTGTCGGCGCTGCGGCGAGCTACATGTGCTTCGAGGCCACCGCGGTGATGGAGGTCAGGTTGACGATCTCGTCCACGGTCACGTTGTGATGCATCACGTTGACCGGCTTGCGCATACCCAGCAGGATCGGGCCGATGGCGTCGGCCTTGCCCAGGTGCTGGACCAGCTTGTAGGCGGTGTTGGCGCTGAACAGGTCGGGAAAGATGAGCACGGTGGCGTCGCCCTGGATTTTGGAATGGGGGAAATTCTGCTGGGCCAGTTCGGCCACCAGCGCCGTGTCGGCCTGCATCTCGCCATCGATGACCAGGTCGGGCCGCGCCTGGCGGGCCATCTCCACGGCCTTCTGGATCCGCAGGATGTCGGCGTTGACCACGGAGCCGAAGTTGGAATAGGACATGAAGGCCACCTTCGGCTCGATCTCGAAGTAGCGGGCGGCGTCGGCGCTCATGACCGCGATCTCGGCCAGCTCCTCGGCGGTGGGATTCAGGTTCACGGTGGTGTCGGCCAGGAACAGGATCCGATCCTTGAGGATCATCATGTAGAGGCCGGCCACGCGCTTGGCGCCGGGCTTGAGGCCGATGATCTGCAGCGCCGGCCGGATGGTCTCGGGGTAGGAACAGGTCACGCCGGAGACCAGGCCGTCGGCCAGGCCCTGATCCAGCAGCATGCAGCCGAAATAGACCGAGTCCTGCATGAGCTTGCGGGCGGTGCGGGGCGTCATTCCCTTGTAGCGGCGCCGCTCGGCCAGCAGCTCAGCGAACGACTCCGCCCGGTCGGATTTCCGGGGATCGATGATCTCGTAATCGTGGAGCTCCAGGCCCAGTTGGCTGATCTTGTTCTGGATGACCTCCTGATTGCCCAGCAGCACCGGGGTGGCGATGCTCTCGTCCACGATGATCTGGGCGGCGCGCAGGATCTTGTCCTCCTCGCCTTCGGGGAAGACGATCCGCTGCCGCTTCTCCTTGGCCTTGTTGATGACCACGCGCATGACCTTCTTCGAGAAGCCCAGCATCATCTCGAGCTGCTCGCGGTACTTCTCGATGTTCTCGTACGGCTTGGTGGCCACGCCCGTGTCGATGGCCGCCTGGGCCACGGCGGGCGCCTCCCAGAGCAGCACGCGCGGGTCGAACGGCTTCGGAATGATGTACTCGCGGCCGAACGTGAGCTTGATGCCGCCGTAGGCCTTGATGACCGAGTCGGGCACATCCTCCTTGGCCAGCTTGGCCAGGGCGTGCGAGGCGGCGATCTTCATCTCGTTGTTGATCTTGGTGGCCCGCACGTCGAGGGCGCCGCGGAAGATGAACGGGAAGCCCAGCACGTTGTTCACCTGGTTCGGGTAGTCGGAGCGGCCGGTGGCCATGATCACGTCGGGGCGGGCGTCCTTGGCGTCCGGATAGGTGATCTCCGGGTCGGGATTGGCCATGGCGAAGATGATGGGGTTCTTGGCCATCGACTGGACCATCTTCTTGGAGACCATGTCCTTCGTCGACAGGCCGAAGAAGACGTCGGTGCCCTCCATGGCCTCGGCCAGCGTGCGGGCGGTGGTCGTCGAGGCGTACATCTCCTTGTACGGATTCATGCCTTCCTTGCGGCCCTTGTAGATGACGCCCTTCGTGTCCAGCATGACGATGTTTTCCCGCACGACTCCCAGGTCGCAGAACATGTTGGCGCAGGCGATGCCGGCGGCGCCGGCGCCGCAGACGACCAGGCGCACCTGGCTGATGTCCTTCTCGACGATCTCCAGCGCGTTGATGAGTGCGGCGCCGCCGATGATGGCGGTGCCGTGCTGATCGTCGTGGAAGACCGGGATGTTCATCTGCTGCTTGAGTGTTTCCTCGATGTAGAAGCACTCGGGCGCCTTGATGTCCTCCAGGTTGATGCCGCCGAAGGTCGGTTCCATGAGCTTAACGCACTTGATCACCTCGTCGGCGTCGTGGGTGTCCAGCTCGATGTCGAACACGTCGATGTTGGCGAACCGCTTGAACAGGACGCCCTTCCCCTCCATGACCGGCTTGCCGGCCAGCGCGCCGATGTCGCCCAGGCCCAGCACGGCCGTGCCGTTGGAGACCACCGCCACCAGGTTGCCCCGGCTGGTGTACTTGAAGACGTCCTCGGGATTCTTCTCGATGTGCAGGCAGGGGATCGCGACGCCGGGAGTGTACGCCAGCGACAGGTCCCGCTGGGTCAGGCAGGGCTTGGAGGAAATGACCTCGATTTTTCCTGGCTGCCCGAGTGAATGATAATCCAACGCATCCTGCTCACGGATCTTGGCGCACATAATGCCTCCTTGCGTGGCTCTACGTATAGTTCAGAAATACATGAAGACTAAACGCATTCTATCGAAACCGGAGCAGGTTTGGAAGCAGTATTTGAACCGGGCCTGACGGCGGCCGGAGCCGGACGCCGCACCGGGAGGCTGGCGCCTCCGGACAGTCGCCGGTTGTGATACAATACCCCCGGTTTTGTCCGCCATCGGTCTTGAAAACCCTGCCGGATTGGAGGCGTTATGACGCACCGCGCGACACGATTGCTGTTGGTATGCACCCTGACCGCCGGATGCCTGCTGGCCCTGACGGCCGCCGTCTCGGTCCAAACCTCCCTCCCCGCCGACGCAAAAACATCTGTCGAAGCGGCGTTCGCCCAGGCGAAGGCCGACGACGTGGCCATCCTGGCGCCGAAAAAATTCGCCTCCGCCAACAAGCTGTTCAGCAAATACCAGCAGGCGGTGAGGAAGGGCGACAAACCGGACAAGCTCCGCCAGAAAGCCGACCAGGCGATGGCCGCCCTGAAGGCGGCGAACGATGCCGCCGCATTGACCCGCGTCGCGCTCAAGGACACGCTGCCCGTCCGCCAGGAAGCGCTCGCTTTCGGTGGCAAGATATTCAAGCAGACGGCGTTCAAGGACGCGGACAAGGCCTTCGCCGAGGCCTGCCAGAAGTGCGAGAAGGACGAGGTGAAGGCCGCCCGAAAGAGTGCCCAGGCGGCCGAGGAGGAATACCGCAAGGTGACGGTGGAACTGCTCGACGACGTGGTCCTGAAAGACGCCAAGAAGCGCCTCGACACCGCGAGAGACGGCCTGGTGAAGGAAACCTACAAGGCGGCGGCGCAGCAAGTCGAGGGCGCGAAGAATTACATCGACTCCGTCCGGAAGACGCCTTTCGGCATCGCCGAACTGACCGCCAACGTCTTCGACCGGATCCAGAAAGCTTACGAGATCTCCGGATTGAACAAGTAGGCCTCGGCGGATCCGTCCGGCGCCGGCCCGTCGCGGCGGCCGGCCGGTCGCCGCGGAAGCACTCCGGACAACGGATGAATCGGCCGCGGTGGAGCGACATCTCCGCCGCGGCCGATATTTTTCATCCCTTTTGAGATATTTCTCCGGACGCGCAAACAGCGCCTTGATTTTCAAGGGGGACGCGCCATGAACTGGCTCTACTTCATCCCGCACGTCTGGGACTCGCCCGACGACCGGACCATCTGGGAGGATGTGTATATCCTCCCCCTTTTCCCCCGGAGCGGCGACGACGGCTCCTCCGTCTGGCTCACCGTCTACGCCCTCGGCCCTCGCCCCGACAGCCGCGACCGGCTGGAACTTGAGCACTACGCCAGATGCCGGCGCAAGCTTCATGGCCGGGACTACATGATCGACCGCCCCATCTGCAACATGTACGTGCGCACCCTCGATTTCAACCTGGCCGATCTCCTCTTCTACGCCGGATTTTTCATCTTCGACACCTTCGGCGATCCCGACCCCCGCCTCGTGCCCGGACGCCGCGAGGACTTCGCCGGCACCAATGCCCACGCCCGCATCGTTGCCGCCATCGTCGGCAAGGTGGCCACAGAGGGGGAGAATTATCGGAACTGAGGGTGGCGTTTTGGAAAGCCATCGGGCTTGACATCGATCCCCGCGCCGCTGAACGCTGTAGCAACCCCCTGGGCGAAAGGCCGCCCGAAAGAATGCCAGGCAGCCGAGGAGGAATTCCGCCAAGTGCGGTGGAACTGCTCAACGACGTGGTTCTCAATGACGCCAATAAACGTTTCGAGCCCGCGAAAGGCGGGCTGGTGAAGGAAGCCTGCTCCGACGCAGCCGAGTTATTCATCCCATCCTGAGATATTTCCCCGGACGGACAAACAGCGCGTTGATTTTCAGGGGGGACGCGCCATGAACTGGCTCTACTACATTCCGCATGTCTGGGATTCACCCGACGACCGGACCGTTTGGGAGGATGTGTGGCTCCTTCCCTGCGTCCCCCGCCGCGCCGAGACTCACTCCTCCTTCTGGCTCACCGTCGACGCCTTGGGCCCTTACCCCACCAAAAAGGACAAGGAGGGCATCGAGGATTATTTCGTCCGCCTCCGCCGCCTCGACGGCCGCGACTACATCATCGACCTTCCCATCTGCAACATGTATGTGCGCGCCGCCAACTTCAACCTGGAGGAACTTCTGTTCTACACCGAGCTCTTCATCCTCGACACCTTCAAAGATCCCGACCCCCGCCTCGTGCCCGGCCGCTATGAGGACTTCGCCGGCACCAACGCCCACGCCCGCACCATCGCCGCCATCGTCGGCAAGGTGTCCACCGAGGGTGAGAATTATCGGAACTGAGGGTGGCGTTTTGGAAAGCCATCGGGCTTGACATCGATCCCCGCGCCGCTAAACTCTGATAGCGACACCCTGGGCGGATAGCCGCCCGCTGGAGGAGCGCGCGATGCCCGACCCAACCCCCGCCCCGCGTCCCGGCACCCTGAGCTGCCCCCAGTGCGGCGCCGAGGCCGCGCCGGCGAGCGTCCGCTGCGCCTACTGCGGCTCGTCGCTCGCCACGGTGGCCTGCCCGGAGTGCTTCGGCTCGCTGTTCGTGGGCATGGCCCACTGCCCCTGGTGCGGCGCCGCGGCGAGCCGTGAGGTCGCCTCGGCGGCCGTCGGCGCCTGTCCCCGCTGCACCGCCGGGCTGCACCGGATTCGGGTGGGTGCCGCCCACGTGGACGAATGCGCCGCCTGCGGCGGCCTCTGGATCGACACCGCCAGCTTCGAGCGCATCTGCGCCGAGCGCGAGGAGCAGGAGGCGGTGCTGGGCACGGCGCGGACTCCGGCCCGGGCGCCGGAGCCGGCGGCGGCCGGCCGGCACTACATCCCCTGCCCCGTCTGCGGCAAGCTGATGCACCGGACCAATTTCGCCGGTTGCTCCGGAGTCATCATCGACCGCTGCAAGGCCGACGGCACCTGGTTCGATTACCAGGAGCTGCAGAAGGTGATCCGGTTCATCCGGGCGGGCGGCATGAAAAAGGCCCGAGCCAAGGAGAAAGAGCGCCTCGCCGAGGAATCCGCCCGGCTCCGCCGCGACCGCCTGGAGCTGGAAGCCCGCCGGTCGTCCGACCGCAGCCGGGGTTTCGTGGACGAGCGCGCCGACGCCGGCGGCCCGGATCTGGATGACATCATCAACGTCGTCCGCCGATTGTTCCGTTGACTCGCTTCACGCGCGGCCCGTCGCGACCGCGCCGCTACCTGGCCAGCAAATCCAGCGCCTGCCGCAGCTCGGCGGCGCGGCGCGTGTACGCCGCTGCGACCGCCGCCGCCCTGGCTTGCAGCTCCGGCGAGGCGGGCGCACCGGCATCCCACGTCAGCTCGGCCGGGTCCGACATCAGGTTCCTGAAGATCGCCCGCACCAGCCGGCCACCGGAGAAATAGGCCCGGATCTCGGTGGCCGGGGCGACGTCGTCGAGCCCGGTGGCGCAGAGGTCCGGTCCCTGGGCGAGCACGAAGCTCAGCGCGCCGACGGCGTCATAGTAGAACACGGCGGTGCCCGGCCCCGCCACCGGCAGCACCCGGCGCAGCGCCACCCGCCGCAGCGTGAACGGGGCGGCGTACGGGTCCCGCTCGAAATCGGCGTCGCCGCCGCCCTGGTAATGGACCGTGTATTCCGTCGGATTCTGTCCGCCGCCCAGCTCGAACCGGCACTGGCGGAAGAGCCCCTGCTTCACCCCGTCTTCGATCACCCGGTAGTTCTGCCGGACCGTCTCGACGGCCGCGGGAGCGGGGCTCGCCTGGGCGATCAGACCCGCGGCTGACACCAACAGGAACAGCGCGGCCGACACCACCCGGAAGCAACCGGCCGGCACAGGCGGAGCGGAGCGTGGGCCGTTGGTCATAAGTCCTCCTTGATACCGGTCATCATCTGCGACGCGGTACGGATATTAGACGTAATTACCATTGTTTTTCTTGAATTTGGTTTGTGGCAACCGGACTTGAACCACCTGACGGAATAATGTAAAATATAGCAAATTTGGCAGTTAAAGGAACGCTGTGGATCCCGTTGTTCATGTTGCCCATTCCTTCGAAGAGGCGCGGGCATGGGAGATCGAACAGGAAATTCGCCTGACGCCCGCCGAGCGTCAGGCCATCGCCAGAGCGCTCAGGGAACGGGCATTCGGGACGAACGCTCCCGATGTCCGCGATGCGCCCATCGTCTATGAACGCCGCTCACTTCTCGACTGATATCTGCGAGTTTATCGGGCTGCTCCATCAGCACGACGTCCGCTATGTGATCGTCGGCGGCGAGGCGGTCATTTTTCACGGCCATGCCCGGCTGACCGGAGACATCGATTTTTTCTACGAAGCGTCAACCGACAATGCCGAACGGCTGTACCGAGCGCTTTCTGAATTCTGGCATGGCCGGGTGCCTGGAATTCAGACAGCATCGGATTTACTGGTCCCGGGTATCATCTTCCAATTCGGGCGACCGCCGAACCGGATCGATCTGATGAACACCATCACGGCAATCCCGTTTTCCGAAGCGTGGGACACCCGCGTGATCGCCCACACGGATATCGGCGATCGGCAGATCCCGGTTCAGTATCTGGGTGCCGCGTGTCTGATCCGGAACAAGCAGGCTGTCAACAGGCCCAAAGACTTGGACGATCTGGAGTTTCTGTTTGAGGCTTTTCCGGATTTAAAATAAGCCATCCATCCTTTGGATGACTATCTCCCGGTTCATTCAGATTGTACCGCTCGCCGCCCGGCGGGCGATGACCAGCATCTCGAAATCGTCAGGGGTGAGGGGCCGGTTGCGGTCGAAGACGCCGGTGTCGCACCCCCGGATCTCGATGCCGGTGAACCCGGCCGACGCGAGCAGCCAGGCGATCTCGCTCGGGGCGTAGAACCGCTCGTCGGTGGCCAGCGTCCTGGTCCGGCCGGAGTCGTCGGTGACCGCGACGGTGGAGCGGTCCCGGAAGGTGAGCAGGTCGAACGTGCCGGCCTGGGTGGTCACGCCCGACGGGTGCTGGTCGAGGAAGTCCTTGACCGAGTGGTACAGGGGGAACAGCGCGTTCAGCGTGGTCAGGATGAGGGGGGCGCCGGGCGCGAGCGCCCGCGCGGCGCACCGCAGGATCTCGAAGTTCTCGGCGTCGGTCTCCATGAGCGGGAACGCCCCCTCGCAGATCAGGATGGCCGCGCCGAACGGGCGGGCGAAGCGAAAACGGCGGGCGTCGCGGCGCTCGAAGCGCACCGTCACGCCGGCGGCGCGGGCCTTGGCCCGGGCGCGGCGGAGCTGGTCCGCCGACAGGTCGATCCCCGTCACCGTCCAGCCGCGGCGCGCCAGCTCGATGGCGTGGCGGCCGGTGCCGCAGCCGATGTCCAGGATGGTGCGGGTGCGGTCGTGCCCCAGCTCCGCTTCGATGAAGTCGCACTCGGCCACGGTGCCCCGGGTGAACACCTCGCGATCGTACGACTCGGCGTAGTTCTCGAACAGCTCCTCGTACCACGGTTTCATGGGCCAGCTCCTGGGGTGAATGTTGATGGTTGATGGTTGATGGTCGCGTTCGTGCTCGTAATTCGTAATCGTGATCGTAATCGTGATCGTAATCGTGCTCGAGACTCGATGCTTGTTCCCGTAACGCGGACATCGGACCTCGGCTCTCGGATCCCGGCTCTAGAGATGACGATCGCGGACAGGAGTCGCTGAAAATCCTTTTTTGTCGCCTCGTGTCGCGCCGCTTCACCCCGCATGGCAGATGTGCCTCGATTCGGCACAGACAACGCGCAAGCGGTAAACGCCGCCCCACCAGGAGGCATCTTTCGGCATCTCCGCTTCGCCACAATCGCCGTCAATATGGTATGCTGGCGACCGACGATTCGGGGGAGGGTGGCCATGCGACGCACGCTGCTTGCGTATCTCATCCCGGGTGTGGCGCTCTATCTCATCTCCAGCGGCAACGTCGCCGTTCCCATCGCCGCCTGGCTGGCGCCCGTCGGCCTGTTGCGTTTCTCGCGCGCCGGCGCGCCGGCGCCGGGCCAGGCGCTGCTCTTCGCCGTCATTCTCCTCGCCACCTACCCCATGCTCTACGGCATCATCCCGCCCTTTTTGGGCCCGCTGGCGTTCGCCCTGACCGCTTACTACGCCCTGCTCGTCTACCTGCCCTACCTCGCGGACCGACTCATCGCGCCCCGCCTCCGCGGCTTCGCCGCCACGCTGGTCTTCCCTTGCGCCGCGACAGCCGTCGATTACCTCGCGGGCGCGTCGCTGGGCACCTGGAACTCCGCCGCCTACACCCAGTATGGCAATCTGCCGCTCGTGCAACTGGCGTCCGTCACCGGCATGTGGGGAATCACCTTCCTGATCTTCTGGGCGGCTGCGGTGGTCAACTGGGCGTGGGACCACAAGTTTGAGCCGCGGCGCGTGGCCGCCGGGGTTCTCGTGCTGGCCGCGGTTCTGGGCGCGGCGCACCTGTACGGCGGTCTGCGGCTGGCCGCAGGCGGATCCGCCGCCGCGACGGTGCCGGCGGCCGCCATCGCCGAGAGCCGGCAGGATGTCGGCGCCACCTCCATTTTCGAGCTGCTGCAGATCGATCCCGAACGGGCGGTGCATGTCTCCGACACGCTCGTGGACGACCTGCTGGCGCTGTCAGGGGAGGCGGCCGACCGCGGGGCGCGGCTGGTGCTGTGGGCCGAGACCGTCGTGTCGGTGCCCGAAGCGCGGGAGGCCGCCCTGCAGGCCCGCGCGGCCGCGCTGGCGCGAGAGCGGGGCATCTACCTCGCCCTGGCCTATTTCACCTTGCCGCCGGATTTTCCCGCCACGCCCGGCCGCAACAAGTCGGTGCTCATCGGCCCGTCGGGACAGCGGCTGTGGGACTACTCCAAGGCGCGGCTGGTCCCGGGCGCCCCGGAGATCGTGGGTGACGGCGTCATCCCCCGCGTGGTCACGCCGGCCGGCGCCACCGGCACGGCGATCTGCTACGACATGGATTTTCCCGACCTCATCGGCTCGGCCGGCCCCACCGACCTGATGCTCGTGCCGGCCTGGGACTGGCAGGCCATCGATCCGCTGCACGCCCACATGGCGGTCTTCCGGGCCGTGGAGAACGGCTTCAACATGCTCCGCGCCACGGGCGAGGGCCTCTCCATCGCCTGCGACGCCCACGGTTGCACCCTCGCGCGGATGGACGCCTTCACCGCCGGCCAGCCGAAGCTGATGCTCGTCCACCTGCCGACGCGGGGCGTGTGGACCTTCTACTCGGTGGCCGGCGACTGGTTCCCCTGGGCGGCGCTGGCGGCGCTGGCGATGATGGCGGTGCTGGCGGTGACGGGCGTTCACCGGAAACCGGCGTCAGCGGGATGCGAGAATCCCGACTGAGCTTCGGGCATGCAGGCGAGGATTACATCGAGTACGATTACGAATTACGAGTGCGAGGGATCGGGAACGAGCCTCTAGCCTCTAGCCTCGAGTCTCGATCACGAATTACGAGCACGAGGGATCGAGAACGAGCCTCTAGCCTCGAGTCTCGATCACGATTACGATCACGATTACGATCACGATTACGAATTACGAGCAGGAGATCTCAACTCCTATCTCCTTTCTCCTAACTACTCGTACCGCAACGCCTCCAGCGGGGCCACGCGCGAGGCGCGCCAGGCGGGGATGGAGCCGGCCAGGAGGGCCACGGCGGCGAGCAGCGCCAGCACCCCGGCGAACGTGACCGGATCGGTGGACCCGACACCGTACAGGAGGCTCGCCAGCACGCGGCCGGCGGCCAGCGCGCCCACGAGGCCCAATCCGGCGCCGACGGCAACCAGCAGACCGGCCTCGCCGAGGATCTGGCGAAGGATCCTCGATTGGCGGGCGCCCAGGGCCATCCGCACGCCGATCTCCTGGGTGCGCTGGGTGACGGAGTAGGCCATGACGCCGTAGATCCCGACGCCGGCCAGCACCAGGGCCAGCCCGGCGAACAGGGCCAGCAGCGACATAGCGAAGCGCTGTGGCGCCACCGCCTCGTCCACCCGGTCGTCCATGAACCCGACGTTGGCCAGAGCCAGCTCACGGTCCACGCCCGCGAAGGCGGCGCGGATCTCGCCCATCAGCGCGGCCGGATCGCGCTCCGTGTCCACGACGAAGAGGAGCGCCCGGTACATGTCGCCCACGGGCACCTCCAGCGCCTCGTCCGCTTCCTGCTCGTACGGCGAGTAGCTGCGCGGCAGGGAGGGCTTGTCCATGGCGGTGTCTTTGACGTCGCCCACCACGCCCACGACGGTCATCCAGGGAGCGCCCGTGTACCAGCGGAAACGCCGGCCGATCACGTCCTGCCCCGGCCAGAACAGCCGGGCCATGGTCTCGCTCACGAGCGCCACCGGCAGCTGGCCCTGGCGGTCGGCGGCGGTGAAGGCGCGGCCGCGCTTGAGCGGAATGCCCAGGGCGCCGAGGTAATCCCCCTGCACCCAGACGTGGGCTACCGACGGGGGCGCGTCGCCGGAGCCGGCGGTGAGCCCCTCCACCTGGAGCGCCCGAATCTCGTGGGCGCCCAGGGGCACCGCCGTGCCCGCGGCGGCGCGGCGGACGCCGGGGAGCGCCCCCAGCCGCTCCACCGCCTGGCTGTAGAAGGCGCGCAGCTGGTCGGCGCGGGCGTAGGTGCCCGACGGCAGCGTCACCGAGAAGGTGAGCGCGCCGCCGTTGTGGAAGCCGGGATCCGTATTCATGAGCCCGATGAAGCTGCGGAGCAGCAGCCCGGCGCCCACCAGCAGCACCAGGGCCAGGGCGAACTGGACCACCACAAAGGCGGCCTGCAGCCGCCGCCGGCCGCGGGAAATGCCGCCGCCGCGGCCGCTCTCCTGGAGCGACTCGCGCAGCCGCGTGTGCGCCACCGCCAGCCCCGGCGCCAGGCCGAACAGCACGGCGGTGGCGAGCGAGGCGAGGAGCGTGTACGCCAGCACGGTTCCGTCTAGGCCGATGGCGCCGGCGTGCGGCAGGTTCACCGGCACGAGCGCCAGCAGCGCGTCGATGGCCCAGGCGGCGAGCAGCGTCCCGAGCGCGCCGCCGAGCAGCGCCAGCACCAGCCCCTCGGTGAGCACCTGGCGCAGCAGCCGCGCCGGCCGGGCGCCCAGCGCGCCGCGGATGGCCATCTCCTTGCGCCGGGCCGCCGCCCGCGCCAGCAGCAGGTTGGCCACGTTGGCGCAGCCGATGAGGAGCACCAGCCCCACCGCGCCGAGCAGGACAAAAAGCGGCGTGCGCACGTCGCCCACCATCGCCTCCTGGAGCGGCGTCACGGTGATCTGCAGCCGCGCGCCGCCGAGCGCGGTCTTCAGCGCCGGGGCGTAGCCGTCCTCGATCCGCCGGGCCAGCGCCTCGGCCTCGGCCCGGCCCTGCGCGAGCGTGACGCCCGCCTTCAGGCGGGCGATCACGCTGTTGTTGTACATGCTCCCCTGGGACTCGAGCTCGAAGGGGGTGAACGCGACGGGCACCCACAACTCGGCGGGCTCGTTGTTGGACGGCAGGCCGGGGAGCGGGAAGCGGAACTCCGGAGGCATGACGCCCACGACTTCGGCCGCCTGGCGGTCCAGGCGGACCGTCCGCCCCACGATGCCGGGGTCGCCGCCGAAGCGGCGCTGCCAGAGCCCGTGGCTGATGACCACCGCGCCGCTGCCGGGCATGTTCTCTTCGGGGCGGAAGGTCCGGCCGCGCGCGGCTCGCGCGCCCAGCAGGTCGAAGATCGCCGGGGACACCCGCGCCCCCGTCACCCGCTCGGGCGCCCCGCCGCCCGACAGGTCGTAGCGTCCGTTCTGGAAGGCGGCCACGGCGTCGAAGCCGGTCTGGCCGTCGGCGAAGATCTTGAAATCGGGGGCCGAGAAGGGCATGACGGGGAAGCCGGCCTCCGGGAACGCCTCGTTGACATAGACGAGGCGGTCGGCGGACGGGTACGGCAGCGGCCGGATCAGCACGGCGTTCACGATGCTGAAAATCGCCGTGTTGGCGCCGATGCCGAGCGCGATGGTGAGCAGGGCGGCGGCGGCGAAGACCGGGTCTTTGCGCAGCACCCGCAGCCCGTAGCGGATATCCTGAAGCAGCGTGTCCATGGAATGCCTCCTGGGGTGAGGGGCGCGCCCCGCTCAGCGGACCGCCGCCGTCTCCTCGACGATGCGGCCGTCCAGCAGGTGGATGATCCGGCCGGCGGTGCCGGCGTAGCGCGGGTCATGGGTCACCATGCAGATGGTGGCGCCCTCGGCGTTGAGCTGCTGCAGCAGCTCCATGACCATTCCGCCGTTCTGGGAGTCGAGATTGCCCGTGGGCTCGTCGGCGAGCAGGATGGCCGGCCGCCCGGCCAGGGCCCGGGCCACCGCCGCGCGCTGCTGCTGCCCGCCCGAGAGCTGCGACGGGTAGTGCTTCAGGCGGTGCGACAGCCCCACCCGCTCCAGCGCTTCCTGCACCCGCTCGCGGCGCTCGGCGGCTTTGAGCCCGCGGTAGGTCAGGGGCAGTTCCACGTTCTCGAAGATGGTCAGGTCGCCGATGAGGTTGAAGGCCTGGAAGATGAAGCCGATCTCCCGGTTCCGGATGTCGGCCCGCTCGTTGGCGCCGAGCGAGGCGACGGGCTGGCCGCTGAGCCAGTAGCCGCCGGCGGTGGGGGCGTCCAGCAGGCCCATGATGGCCAGCAGCGTCGACTTGCCGCAACCCGACGGCCCGGCGATGGACACGTACTCGCCCGGGTGGATGTCCAGCTGGATGCCGTTCAGGGCGTGGGTTTCCACATCGTCGGTGAAGAACACCTTGGTGATGTCGGCCAGCCGGATCACGGGCGTCGCGTTCGTCTGCATGATGGGTACCTCCTGCGCCGGCGCCGCTGCCGGCGCCGCGCATATTTATTTCAGTTGCACCCGGTCCGCACCGGACCAGGCGGACATGTCGGACAGGATCACCCGGTCGCCCGGGCGCAGCCCCTCCAGCACCTCGATGGTGTTCACGGAACCGCGGCCGAACCGGACGGGCACGCGCACGGCGCCCGCGCCGTCCGGCTCCAGCCGGAACAGGCCGATGGTGCTCCCTTCCTGGACGAAGGCGGGCCGGCCCACGAACAACGCGTTTTCCAGCCGGACGATTTCGATGGTGCCGTCCACGCTCAGGTCCGGCCGGGCCCCCTTGGGCAGGTCGCCGGTCAGGGCGATGTCCACGGCCACCGTGCCGCCCCGCACCGCCGGGTCGATCCGGACGACGCGGCCGGCGATGACGCCGTGGCGCGTGTCGACGGCGGCCGCCTGGCCCAGGGTGATGTCGCGGGCCTGGGTTTCGGGAACCTTGATCTCGGCCTTGAGCCGGGCGGGATCGGCCACCCGGGCCAGGTTGGCTCCGGGGGCCACCTGCTGCCCCACCTCCACCGGCACGTCCTGGAGGACGCCGGCGATGCCGGCGCGCACGTGGAGGGCGTCGAGCTGGCCGCGCTTGATCCGGTAGCTGGCCTGGTACTGGCCGATGCGGGCCTGCTGCGTCTCGATCTGGGCGCGCATGGCGTCGGCGTTCATGGCCAGCCGCTGCTGCTCCAGGTCGTGCCGGGTGGTCAGCTCCTCGGCCCGCACCCGGGACAGCTTGAGCTGCAGGTCGGAGATGAGCCCCTCCCGCGCCAGCTCCTGGTTCACGTCGGCCTGGAGGCGGGCCTGGCTGTAGTCGGCCTGGACCGAGGCCGCCGCGGCCCGCTGGTTCAGGAGCTGGCTCTGGAGCTGGACCCGGAGGTTGGTCAGCTCCGCCTCGGCGGCGCGCAGCTGCATCTCGGCCTCCACGGCGGTCTGCTCCAGCTCGGCGTTGCTCAGCTCCAACAGGACGGTGTCGGCGGCCACCTCCGTGCCCGGCCGCACCAGGATCCGGTCCACGCGGCCGGCGGTCACCGCGGGGATCCAGACGATCTCCTCGGGCACGAGGGTGCCCACGCCGCGGACCTGCCGGAGCATGGGGCCCTGCTGCACCGTGTCCACCCAGACGGTGGCGCGGTCCACGGCCGGGGCCGCTTTGCGCAGGCGCGACAGGCCGAAGCTCACGGCGGCCAGCACGAGCGCCGCCCCCGCGAGGTACAGTCCCCAGCGGAGCCAGCGACGGGATGTTCGGTTGGGGCGTTGGATGTCCATGGCGTTTCCTCCGCCATCCTCTTTCGCAAGCCGCGTGCCAGACGGGTCACCCGAGATCCGCTCCCGGTGTTCGCCGGAAACCGACCGGATGAATCCATCTGAAAGCCCGGCCCGATAACGGTTTCCAGCCAACGCGGGATCGGAGGTGTCGCAGCGGGGGCCGGGCGCGTGTCGTCCCGATTGTGGGATCGGCCGGTCTCAAAAGCGGGACGCCGACCGATCAGAGGGGCAGGCGCAGCACGGCCACACAGCCGGGCCCGTCGGCGCGGTTGGCCAGGTCCAGCGTGCCGCCGTGGGCCTCGGCAATCTGCCGCGAGAGCACGAGGCCGATCCCCGAGCCGTCCGGCTTGGTGGTGAAGAAGGGGACGAACAGGTTGGCGTCGCTGGCCAGGCCCGGCCCGTCGTCCGTCACGCGGATCTCGACGAAGCCGCCGGCGGTGCGCCAGCCAACCGTGACGCTTCCCCCGGCCGGCTGGACGGCCTCCACGGCGTTCCGGAGCAGGTTGATGAGCACCTGCTCCAGCTGGTCGCCGTCGACGACGACGGTGAGGTCCGGCCCCGACTCGACGGTGACGGGATGGCGCGTCTCCAGGGCCGCCGCCCGCCGGACGGCGGCCGCCAGGCCGAGCGGCGCCCGGCGGGGTTGGGGGAGACGGGCGAGTTGCGCATAGCCGTCAAGAAAGCGCCGCAGACTCTCGGTCCGGCCGGCGATGATGGCCAGGCCGCCCGCCACGTCCTGCCGCCAGTCGTCGGGAAGCGGCTCGCGCCCGATGATCCGCCGCAGGCTCGCCGCGAGCGAGCCGACGGGCGCCAGCGTGTTGTTCAGCTCGTGGCCGAGCACCCGGACCAGCCGCTGCCACGCCGCCCGCTCCTCCTCGCGCAGGGCCCGGTTCACGTCGGCCAGCACCA
Source organism: Acidobacteriota bacterium (assembly GCA_017996395.1). Lineage (GTDB taxonomy): Bacteria > Acidobacteriota > JAAYUB01 > JAAYUB01 > JAAYUB01 > JAAYUB01. Next base: position 31,998 of record JAGOHA010000010.1, read on the forward strand.
GGAGCTGGTGCGGCCGGCCCTCCTCGCGGAAGGCGGTGCGGCGCAGCGCCCAGCGGCCGGCGCCGCCCGGCAGGCGGAGGTCCACCAGCCGCTGCCCGGCGCCGGTAAGGAGGTCGCCCAGCGCCAGTTCGTCGGCGCTCCGGCCTACGAGCTCCGCCTGCGGCCGGTCCAGCAGCCGCTCGCCGGCCCGGTTGGTGAGGCGCAGGCGCCCCGCGTCGTCGAAGGCGAACAGGGCCAGGTCAACCTCGGCCAGCACCACCCGGAGCAGGGCGTGGGCTTCGACGGCGCTGCCGCGCTGGCGCCGCAGCATCTCGCCGAGCGCATTCACCTCGCGGACCAGCTCGCCCAGCGCGTCGCGACGCCCCTGCTCGCGGACGCGGATTGAAAAGTCCCCTTCCCGCAGCGCCCCCAGCGCGTTGGCCAGCGTCGCCAGACGGCGGATCAGCCGGCCCCGCAGCCGCCAGGCGGCGCCCAGCCAGAGCGCCAGCACCAGCGCCGCGGCGCCCCAGCGGAGCGGCGGCGCCCAGTTCACGAAGCCCAGCAGCGCCCACGCGGCCGCCGCCCCCGGCAGGCCCGCGAGCAGGATGCCGGCCAGCAGGCGGCGCTCGAAAGCGGCGCGCGCGACAGGTTGCGATTCGGCTGAATCGTTCATGCTGCGCTTCCCCGGTGAATGGCCGGATCCGGCTCAGGAGAGCCGGTGCTTCTGCAGCCGGCGGTACATGGCGCTCCGGCTCAGGCCGAGCGCCGCGGCCGCCGCCTCCGCATTGCCGTCGCACCGCTCCAGCGCCTTCTGGATCAGCAGGCGCTCCATGGTCTCGAGGCTCAGCTCGTCGGGCGCCGGTCCGGCAGGCGCGGGACGGCAGGCGAGGTCGGCGGCGGCGATCCGGCGCCCCCCGCCGAGCAGGACGGCCCGCTCCACGACGTGGTCCAGCTCGCGCACGTTCCCCGGCCAGGGGTACTGGAGCAGCGCCTGGAGCGCGTCGTCGGTGAAGCCGTCGAAATCTTTTCGGTACCGCCGTCCGTGCCGACCGAGAAAGTGGGCCGCCAGCACGGGGATGTCCTCGCGGCGCTCGCGCAGGGGCGGCAGGCGGATCTCCACGGTGTTGAGGCGGAAGAACAGGTCCTGGCGGAACCGGCCGGCCGCCACCTCGGCGGGCAGGTCGGCGTTGGTGGCCGACAGCACGCGCACGTCGGCCACCTGGGTGCGCGACGAGCCGACGCGCTCGAACTCGCCGCATTCCAGCACGCGCAGCAGCTTGGCCTGGAGCGCCGGCGGAATGTTGGCGATCTCGTCGAGGAAGAGGGTGCCGCCGTGAGCCAGCTCGAAGCGCCCCACCCGGTCGGCGCGGGCGTCGGTGAACGCGCCGCGGACGTGGCCGAAGAGCTCCGCTTCGAAAACGCCCTCGGCCAGCCCGCCGATGTTCACGGTGACCAGGGGCCGGGCGGCGCGCGGCGACAGCTCGTGCAGCAGCCGCGCCACCAGTCCCTTGCCGGTGCCGTTCTCGCCGGTGATGAGCACGTGGGCGTCGGCCGGTCCCACGCGCCGCGCGAGCTCCAGCGCCGCCCGCATGGGGGGCGCCTCGCCGATGATGAGCGTCGGCGTCGCGCCGCGCAGGAGCCGGTTCTCCGCCTCCAGCCGCGCCCCGTCCCGGAGCGCCCGCCGCAGCGCCACCTGGTTGCGCAGAATGGCGAGCAGCCGCTCGTTGTCCCACGGCTTGGTGACGAAGTCGCGGGCGCCCCGCTGCATGGCCGCCACCGCCAGGTCGACGCTGGCCCAGGCGGTCATGACCACCACCGGCAGGGCGGCGTCGGCGGCCTGGAGGCGGGCCAGCAGGTCCAGGCCCTCCTGCCCCGAGGTGGTGTCGCGGGTGTAGTTCAGGTCCATGAGCACGGTGTCGAACTCGCGCTCCGCCACCGCCCGGAGGGCCGCCTCGGGCGAGGCGGCCGCTTCCGACCGGAACCCCTCGCCCTTGAGGAGCAACCGGATAGCCTCGCGCACGTCGGCCTGGTCGTCGGCGATCAGGATGAGTGGGGTGGTGTCCGCCATGGTGACTTGCCTCACGGCCGGGCCGGAGTTCATTTGACTTGAACCTGATTGTAGCATGGGGAAGTTAGGAGTGCGGAGTGAGGAGTGAACGGTTCTCGCTCTCGTGACTCGTAATCGTGACTCGAAATCCTGAGCCGGCGTAGCCGGAACCAAAGGGGCATCATCGCTCACTCCTGCTCCGTGCCACGATGCCGGGTCTCCGGCAAGTCCGTCCAGTTGCAAAGACAATAGCCAGGCGCAGCCCCGCGAACGCGGGGCTGCGCCTGGAAAGCGGAATTGAAAAAACACGGCGCGCCCCTGGACAGGGGCGCGGAGAAATTCGGATCGAATCTTCGGGAAAAATCCCTCCCGTCGAACGCGCCTTGGTTCGGTTGGCAGGACAGTAATTCGGCGTTTTCGGTGAGTGCCTCTCAGGTCCCAGCCGTCCGGCGGTACATTGAGAACCAAGCGGTGCGCCACCAGCGGGTATCGGCGCGAGAGGAGTGGTTCAGTTGCTCCGCCGGCACCACATTGCGGTCGACGAACGATCTCTGCGGTGATCTTCTCCGCGCCCCTTCGCAGGGGCGCGCGACGTCAAAAACAATCTGTTTTCCAGGCGCTGCCCCGCGTTCGCGGGGCTGCGCCTGGCTATTCTCGTTGTGAGAGCGTGGATCGTGCCGATCGATGATGGGACGGGCGACCGGGGGGGCAAAACCGGTGAAAATTTTGCCAAATTTTGGCAGAATTTCGGGCGTAACTGACTAATCGTACTCGTACTCGTGATCGTAATCGTAATCGTGATCGAGGCTCGTTCCCAGCCACCGGGTCTCGCGGTTCGGGGCTCGGGGCTCGGCACTCGCCTCCAAGGATCAACCATCAACTATCAACCATCAACAATATCGGACCTGGGACCTGGGTTCTGAGCCCTAGATCCTGAAACCTGAATCACAGAATCCAGATCCAAGTATCTATTCACCCATTAACCTGTTGACCTATTCACCTATTCACCGTTTCCTCAAATCCGCATCACTCAGACAGGAAGCGGCCGGCGTCCCAAGCCACGGGCTTGCCTCCCGTGCTGTTTCCCCTTACAATCCGCGGACAGAAACTCCGCGTAAAGACATGCGCGATTCATGTGAACCGCTCGCCCGGGAGGTCACCATGTGCCGAACCGCCGTCATTGCATCGACCATCCTGCTCGTGCTCGTGCCCCTGGCCGTCACCGCGTGCCGGAGCGGCGGCGGCGCCTTCCGCGGCACGTGGCAGCTGGATGCGTCCCGCTCCCAGCTCAACGTGCCGGCGCCGCAGAGCCAGGTGGTCCGGATCACCGTCCGGGGCCAGGACGTGCGGATGGAGCAGAGAATCGTCAACGACCGGGGCGAGCGGCTCTTCATCGCCGTCGACGCCCGGTTTGACGGCAAAGACTACCCCGTGACCGGCACCCCCTTCGCCGACACCGTGGCGTACCGGCTCACCGGCGCGGGCGCCATCGAGGGCGTGGCGAAGAAGGCCGGCCGGGTGGTGGTCAACGAAACGGCGGTGCTCGCCCCGGACGGCCGGTCCCTCACCGTCACCTACACCAGCCACCTCCCCGACGGGCAGACGGTGACCAGCACGGCGGTGTTCGAACGGATTGGTGACTGAGGACAAGTGCCGGAGGTTCGCTGAGGGATACGTTTGATTTTACAAATTATGCCGGCGAATGGGTAAATGGGTGATTCGGTGAAACGATGCTCGGATCTAGGTACTGTGATTCAGTATTACAGGATCTAGGACCCAGAACCCAGGTCCCAGGTCCGATTTCCGATGTCCGCGTTACGGGAACGAGCCTCGAGTCTCGAGACTCGAGCCTCGATTACGATTACGATCACGATTACGATCACGATTACGAATTACGATTACGAGCACGAGCACGCGGGCGATCAGTCGTCGTCGCCGCGGCCGCTGAAGTAATCCTCCCAGAAGGCCACGTCCACCGGGCCGGCGTCGCCCTTGGCGCCGGCGGAGCGCTCCCCGCCGGGGGCCCGCCATGTTGCAATATCAAACGATCCATGCAGCCCGGGGCTGATGGTGCGAGGTTCTCATCCGGCAGTCGCCGGGATTCGCGCGCGGATGGTGGGTCGTCCGCGGGGCGGGATTCGACGGGTCAGTTGCGAGGCGGTGTCAGGGAGTTCCAGATCTTGAGGACATCGTCGGCGAGCGCCAGCGGAGAAAACGGCTTGGCGATGAGCCCCGCGGCGCCGGCGCTGCGGTAGCGCCGGACGTCGGCGCCGCCGGTTTTGGCCGTGAGAAAAACCACCGGCACATGCGCCGTCTCGGGCAACTCGCGGAGCGCCTGCAGGGTATCCAGGCCGTCCAGGTCGGGCATGAACTCGTCCAGCAACACAAGGTCGGGTTGGAATTCGCCGCAGGCGGCGATCGCCTCGGCACCCGAGGCGCACACCCGCACGGTGAAACCGCCCACCTCCGCCAGGGCCAGCCTGGCCAGGTCGCGCACCGACGAGTCGTCGTCCACGACGAGGATCCGCTCGAGGCTGTCCGAACTCATACCCTCTCCTCGGCGGCCGGTCGGGGGGGCCGGCCGGGGGATCACTCGATCACCACGTTGGTGGCCACTTCATACAGGATGCCGAGCGCCTTGTGAATCCTGGCGGCGTCGGCGGCCGGCGGCGGCCGGTCGCTCCGGCGCCACGGGTCGAGGAGTTCCTCCAGCTCCCGGGCCAGCGTGCTCACCGCCGGAAAGCCGAAGGAGGCCCCGGTGCCGGCCAGGTTGTGGACGCGGGTGTACAGCTCGCCGGCCACTTCGGGCGCCCATTCCTGGAGGAGATTTTCCCAGAACACCGAGATCTCGGTGGCCTTGAAGGGCAGTTCGGCGGCGAACTGGCGGCGCAGGGCGTCGAGCCCCGCCTGGGCGGCGGGCGAGAGCTTGCGCGCCGCCGGCCGCGGCTGATCCGCCTCGACGAAGCGGCCGACCTTGTCGAGAAACGCTTCCAGCTCGAACGGCTTGTGAATGAAATCGTTTGCGCCGTAGCGCATCCCCTCGTACTGGTACTTCACGCTCTTGTAGATGGAGGTCATCATGATCACGGCGATGCTTGACAGATCGGGATCCTGCTTGATCCGGCGGCAGAGGTCAAAGCCGTTCATCTTCGGGAGCAGGAGGTCGGTGACCACCAGGCCGGGCCTGACCTGCTGGATGAGCTCGAGGCCGGCCTGACCATCAGTCGCGGTGTGGACTTCGAAGCCGCGGGACGAGAGCTGGGTCTGGAGGAATTCCAGCAGCGTGGTCTCGTCGTCGATGATGACAATCCGGTTGTTCATTCGCTCCAACACCCGGGGCTAACCGGCGGGCCGGGTCAGTTCGTGTTCTTCTTCTTGGTAAACAGGGCCAGGAGCTGCTTGCCGAAACTCTGTTTCTTCTCCGCGGACAGCGCCGCGTACTGGTGGATTTCGCCGGGGTCCAGCCAGATGCCGTGGCAGCAGGGACACTTGTCGATCTCCAACCCCTCGAGGTCGACGGTGTTAAGCGTTTCACCGCACTTGGGGCAATGCATGTAGTGGAGGTCCTTCAAACGCTGGCGTTCGTCGGCCCGCCTCCGGGCGGCGATCTTTTCCAGACGGAGTCTCTCTTCCTGTTGAGCCCAGGCTTCTTCTTTCTCGTCGCCGTGGCGGACCATGCGTGTACCTCCGCGGGGATGGGCGTCTCGTCTTGGACGTGATGGTATTCTACGGAGCGAGCCGGAGTTTTGCAAGAAACAATCCGCTTCAAGCGCCGGGCTCATCGCCGGGCCAGCCGAAAGCGGCCAGGAGCGGAGCCCAGGCCGCGGGCGGCGCCGCTTCCACGGCGACCGGCTCGCCCGTGTGCGGGTGGCGGAAGGCGATGCGCCGGGCGAAGAGCAGGAGGCCGGCCAGGCCGAATTCGGCCCGGACGAAGCGGTTCTGGATCCCGTCGCCGTAGGTGGTGTCGCCGATAATCGGGTGGCTGACATGGTGAAAATGACGGCGGAGCTGGTGCCGCCGCCCCGTGAGCGGCCGCGCCTCCACCAGTGCGAAGCGGGCGCTGGGCAGACGTCCCACGGGCCGGAACAGCTCCAGCGTCGCCAGGCGGCGGTACTCGGTCACGGCCGGGAGGGCCGGCCGCCCGGAGCTGTTCCCCAGGGGATGGTCGATGCGGCCGGCGGCCGGGGTGAACCCGCGCACGACGGCCAGATAGTCTTTCGCGGGGGTGTGCTCCCGAAACTGGCTGGCCAGGTCGGCGGCGGCCTCGGGGGTCAGGGCGAAGAGGAGCACGCCGGCGGTGGCACGGTCCAGCCGGTGAACCGGATACACCCATCGGCCGAGCTGGTCACGCAGGCGCGGCAGGCAGGACACCTCGCCGGGGGATTCGGCGGTGGGGTGCACATGCAGACCCGCCGGCTTGAGCACCGCCGCGCAGTGATGGTCGTAATGCAGGATGGTCAGCGGTTCCACGGGGCCTCCGGGTGTGCCCGGGCCGCGGCGCCGGATGGCGCGGCCGCCGCGTCACCGGATGCGGTCCCGTAGCCGGACAATGCCATTATACAAGATGGTCACCGGCGCGCACGCAATCCCGATCGGCCGGAGGGCGCGCCCCGCGGCGTTTGTTGAGTCCGGTGGCGATCGCGCCGCATCTATGGGCGTACCCGCTCGATGGAACGTGTGCGGCGCTACGGATCGAAGCAGGAGGACAACATGCGCAACTGGAGCTTCATCGCCCGATGGATGGTCGTTGCCGCCGGCCTGGCCGCGGTCATCGTATCGGCTGGATCCGCGTCCGCCGCCACGCTGGTGGTGGCCAACAAGTCCGACGCCACCGTTTCGCTGGTGGATCTCGCCACCCGGGAGGTCCGGGCCACAGTGGCGGTGGGCGTCGGGCCCCACGAGGTGGCGGTGTCGCCCGACGGCCGCCTGGCCCTGGTGGGAATTTACGGAACGAGGGAAGCGCCCGGTTCGTCCATGGCCTTGATCGAGATCCCTTCCGCCCGGTTGGTGCGCACCATCTCCCTGGGCGAATACCGGCGTCCCCACGGGATCGTCTGGCTGGCCGACAATCGCCGGGCGGTGGTGACCGCTGAGGCCAACAAGGCCTTGCTGGTGGTGGATGCCCTGGAGGGCCGCGTGGAAGCCGCGGTGGACACCGACCAGGAGGTGTCCCACATGGTGGCGGTCACGCCCGACGCCAGCCGGGCCTTCGTGGCCAATATCCGGTCGGGCTCGGTGACCGTCATCGACCTGGCCGCCCGGCGCCGGGTGGCCCAGGTGCCCACGGGGGCGGGCGCCGAGGGCGTGGCGGTGACGCCCGACGGTGCGACCGTCTGGGTGACCAATCGGGCCGCGGACACCGTCACCGTCCTGGATGCCCGTACGCTGGAGGTGCTCGCCACCCCTGCTGCGCCGTCCTTCCCCATCCGCGCCGCCGTCACGCTCGACGGCCGCCGCGTGCTGGTCACCAACGCCCGGTCCGGCGACCTGGCCGTGTTTGACGTGCCCAGCCGCACCCTGGAGCGCCGCCTGGATCTGAAGCTGCAGGCCAGCCAACTGGCGGGGCGGCTGTTCGGGGACACCTTCGGCAGCAGCTCGGTGCCCATCGGGATCGTCCTCGATCCGGACGGGCGGACCGCCTATGTGGCCCATTCCAATGCCGACCTGATCTCGGTCGTGGATCTCGAATCGTGGACGGTGACCGGCACCCTGGCGGCCGGCCGGGAGCCGGACGGCATGGGCGTCTCGCCCCTGGTTGTTCCGCCAGCCGCAAAGTAGGCCGCGTCCGCCGGACGCGGCCGGATTAGTCGACGCGGTTTTTAAAGAACGCCCCTGAAAACTGAGGGGTCTGTTGCTGTGCCTCGCCGGGCGCGTCCCGATCGTTTCGCGCAATCCGCCCCGCCGCCCCAACACCCCGGTGATCGCGTCCCTCCGCCCGACCCACCGCCCGGTGAAAATAATCAGACAAAGCATGGTGGTTTTAGCCGATAATTAATGAACAATCAGTTATCAGGAGAACGGCCATGAGGAAATGGGGCCTGCTGCTTGCTGCGCTGGCGCTGGCTGCGTCCGTCCAGGCGGCCATCCCCCAGCCGGAGCGCGACGCCCTGCTGGCGCTGTACGCCGCCACGGGAGGCGACGGCTGGACGCAGCGGGACAACTGGCTGGGCGCGCCCGGCACCGAGTGCTCCTGGTTCGGCGTGCAGTGCGACGACGCCGGCACCCACGTGATCGCTCTCTACCTGAACGGCAACAACTTGTCGGGCACCCTGCCTGCGGCGCTGGCATCGCTGCCGGAGCTGCGGGAGATTTATATGCCCGAGAACAGCCTCACGGGTTCCATCCCGGCGGCGCTGGGCGACCTGCCGCAACTCCAGATTCTCAACCTCTCGGGTAACCAGTTGACGGGCGCGATCCCGCCCGAGCTGGGCGACCTGTCAGAACTGCTGGTGCTCATGCTGGGCTACAATCAGCTCACCGGCCCCATTCCATCCACACTGGGCAACCTGGACCGGCTCCGGGCGCTCAGCTTGACCCAGAACTTCGTGAGCGGTCCGATCCCCGCGAGCATCGGCTCGTTGAGCCAACTGGAATTCCTGTTTCTGGATGACAACCGGCTCAGCGGCGCCATCCCTGCTGAAATGGGCAACCTGGCTGCGCTCCGCGAGCTGTCCCTGCGCGGCAACATGCTGTCCGGCGGCATCCCGGCGGTGCTGGGCGGACTGTCGCAATTGGTGCAACTGGACCTGGGCGACAACGATTTGTGGGGTCCCATTCCCGTCGAACTGGGCAACCTGGCTGCGCTCCGGTCGCTTGATCTCTCGCTGAATCATTTGACAGGGAACATCCCCGCCGAACTGGGCGCACTGACCCAGCTGCGGTGGTTCAGTGTCGGCACCAATCGTCTGGACGGACCGATCCCCGAAAGTCTGGGGGGCCTGACGGAACTCCGTTTCCTGATTCTGTACGACAACACCTTGACCGGGTACATCCCGCCGGCGCTGGCCAATCTGACCCTGCTCGAGGAGATGCATCTGTCGAGCAACCATCTGATCGGCCCCATCCCTCCGGAACTGGGCCAACTGGCCAACCTGCTCACTCTGAACCTGGGCGAGAACCACCTCAGCGAATCCATCCCGGCGGCTCTCGGCGGACTGACCCAATTGCGCTACCTCTATCTGGGGGGCAATCGCCTGTACGGATCCATCCCGCCGGAACTGGGCAATCTGGCGAACCTGCAGCTGCTGGATCTCACGGGGAACCAGCTGAGCGGGTCGCTGCCCGACACGCTGGGCCAGCTCAGCCAGCTCCTGGAACTGCGCCTGAGCTGGAACCAGTTCGCGGGTCCAATTCCCGACAGCTTCAGCGGCCTGGTGAACCTGGTGAATCTGGAGCTGGTGGGCAACCAGATGGCGGGGCCGTTCCCCGCTTATCTCGGGGCGCTGACCCACCTGCAGCATATCGACGTCGCGTGGAACCGGTTCAGCGGGCCCATCCCGCCGGAGCTGGGCAACCTCGCGGCGCTTCGCTTCCTGGGTCTGGACGGCAACGAGTTCGAGGGCGGCATTCCGCCCGCGCTGGGCAATCTGGCCGCGCTGGAATACCTGATCCTGGGATACAACCACCTGACGGGCCCGATCCCGGATGCGATCGGCAACCTGGTCCTGCTGCGTTATCTCTGGCTGTACGGCAATGTCCTCTCCGGCGAGGTGCCGGCGACGTTCGGCCAGCTCGCCGCCCTGGAGGCCGGCGGCGGACTGGAACTGCGCTGGAACGCGCTGTCGTGTTCCGACGATGCCCTGCTGGCCTATCTGAACACGCGGCACGGCGAGGGGGAATTTCTGTCGTCCCAGACCCTGACGCCCACGAATTTCCGCGTCATCGAAAACCAGACCGCCGGCGTGTTCGAACTGCGCTGGGACCCAACCAGCCTGCAAGCGGGCGAGGGCGGTTATCTGATCGCGGCGGCCACCTTCGGCGGACCGTGGCAGATCCGGGCCCTCATACCGGACAAGGAAGCCGACCGCTTCAACGGCTGTTTGTGCGGCACCGGCGATCAGAATTTCATCATCGAGACGATCACCCGACCCCACGGCATGAATCCGAACCTGGTGACCAGCCTGCCCAGCCCCACGGTGACGGTTTCGCGTTCGGTCACACCCGAGGGCACGGTGGGCGTACTGTTCGACTCGACGCGGACCGGCGAGGTGTTTCAAGACAGCCCCTGCCAGATCCTGCCCGCGTCGTTCCTCGTGTTCGCCATCGATCCGGCGGCGTTCGCCGGCGTCACCGCCTCGGACCCGGCGGTGATCCGGATCTCGCTGCCGCCGGGAGCGCGGCTGGGAACATCCCTGGCCGACGGCACCCTGGCCACCACCGCCCCGCTGCCCAGCGCCGGCGAATGGACGCCCTCTTTGGCCGTGGTGGAATTCGCCCCGCAGAAGGACGGCACCTTCGCGCCGGTGCCGGGCAATCCGCTGCTGCCGACCATTGGTCCCCACGCCGTGCAACTGCTCCGTTACATGGAGGGGGAGCTCGAGATCCTCGTCCGGATCACCGAGAGCACGGCCACCTGGACGCCCTCGGCGCCCGGCCGCTTCATCGGCTTCGCCATGGGGCTGGGCGCGGGCGTCTGGCCGGCCGACGAGTTCAGCAACTGGGGTCCGGACTACATCGGCGCCCAACACGACACGATGTTCTACATGAACCTGCGGTCATACCCGTTCGAATTGTTTGACAACGCGTTCACCGTCAGCGTCTGCGCCTTCCGGCAGGCCGACGGCACCGGGCTGCCGGTGGCGTTCCAGCCGTCGTGCGCGTTCCTGTTCACCGCCAGGGAGGTCCACCCGGGACCGCCGCCGGCTGCGTCGCTGCTGAACCCCGACACGCTGGATTTCGACCAGGTGGACCTCAACCAGGACGGTTTCACCGACCTGCTCAGCATCGCGGCGGGGCAGCAGCGGATGTACATCGCCTTCGGTTTGCCCGGCGGAGCCTTCTCACGGGTGGAGTGGCTGATGACGGACTTTCAGCCGCAGACTCTGGACATCGCCGACGTGACGGGCGACGGCCGGCCTGACGTGCTCCTGGGCGGTGCGGACGGCGCGTTGCACATCTTCGAATGGACCCAGCTCTTCGGCGTCGGCAAGGCGGCCGTGCTCCGCCAGGCGGCGCCGGCGGTGCGGCTGAAGCTGGCCGGCGTGCCCACCGATTCGCTGGTGACGGACATCAGCGGTGACGGGCAATCCGATTATGTGTACTGCGAGGCGGCGACGAACACGCTGAGCCTGATGTTCGGGTCCGACTTCACCACCACCGCCAGCTACGCCACGGGCCAGGGCCCGCAGGCGCTCGCGACCGGCGATTTTGACGGTGACACGGAACCTGACGTAGCCGTGGCCAACGCGGTGGCGAGCTCGGTGTCGGTCTACCTCAACGACGGTGCCGGGGGGTTCACCCCGGCGGAAGTGACGGGGCTGGGCGCCGGTCCGGTGGATCTCGAATCGGCCGACTTCAACGCCGACGGGCTGGCCGACCTGGTCCTGGCGGCGCAGGGCGACAAGGCGATCCAGGTGCTGCTGGCGAGCGCGGGCGGGGCGTTCGCGCCGGGCCATGGGCAGAAGCTGTTCTTCCAGCAGACGCCATCGGCGGTGCTGGCGGAGAATTTCGACGGTCAGAACGGTCCGGACGCCCTGGTGGGTTTCTCCGACCACTACAAGCTGGCGCTCTGCACCACCGACGCCGCCGGTACGCTGGCCTATGCGTTTTCCATCGACATCCGGGGGGACGTGGAGGTGGATCCACTCAACGGCAGCGTCACCCTGGACGCCGACCAGGTGCTTTCGGTGGCCGGCGGAACCACCTATGGCGGGATCTCATCGCGGCAAGGGGTGGCGGTGGTGCAGGACCACGGGATCGGCGTGCTCCACTTCCCGCGCAGCCGGCACTTGTCCTTTTCGGTGGTCAATCTGGATGACGCCAGTGGCCTGCTCGCCCTCGACCTCTACGACGACGCCTCGGGCAACCCGGTGCGGGCGGTGACCACCACTGTTTCCGCCGGCGCGCAGTACGCCCGCTACCTCACCGACGGATCGCTGCTGGGCAGCGACGCCGACCACGCCGGGCGGTGGGTGCGCGGTTTCCTCACCAACGAGAACATGCACGGGATGTGGCTGGCGAACAACGGCAACGACCTGCAGTACCTGGACGGCACCCGCCTGCTGGACGTGCGCGACGCCCGCACCGGGCTCGCCTTCCCGGTGCTGGACGACGCGGCCGGCCATGCCACGGAGCTCCTGCTCATCAATCCGAACCGGGAACAGGCCCAGGCGGTGCTCACGCTGTACGGCGCCGACGGCTCGGCGCGCGGCACCTACGCGGCGACGTTGGGCGGGCGGACACGCCGCGTCCTCGATGCGGCGACCATCTTCCCGTCGTTCACGTCGGCGGACTCGATCCAGGTTCAATCGGACCGGGCGCTGCTCGGCGTGGAGCTGTTCGGGAACGACACGGCGCTGGCCTGCCTGGCGGCCATGCCCACCGCCGCCGACGCGGCGACGCTCTACGCGCCCCACGTGGCCGACGGCGATTTCGGCATCGTCTACGACTGCCGGCTGGACCTGGTCAACACGGGCACCGAGACGGCGACGGTGGCACTGACCCTTTACGACGACGACGGCACGGAGCTGGGCGCCACCGACGCGACGCTGCCGGCCCGCGGCAAGCAGTCGTGGGACGTGTCCGAGCTGTTCGGATTGACGGGCGCGGTGACCGGCTGGTTGCGGGCCGATCCCGGCAGCTCCCCCGGCGTGGTGGGGAGCGTGACCTTCGGCGGGACAAGCGGCGCGTTCGTCTCCAGCCTGCCGCTCCAGGATGCCGGCAACAGCCGGTTCCTGATGGGGCATATCGCCAACGGCACCATCGGCGTCGTGTCCTTCTTCACCGGGATCGCCATCGTCAATCCCGAAACCACCGAGGGCGGCGAGGTGCCGGTGCAGATTTCCGCCTACGACCAGAACGGCCAGCTGCTGGACACGCGGGTCGTGGTCCTCTCCAGCCAGGAGCGGATGGTCAGCCTGCTGCACCAGGTGATGCCCGAACTGACCACCCTGTTCGGGGGGTATCTCATCGTCGAAAACCTCTCGTACTCCGATGGGATCCTGGTGTTCCAGTTGTTCGGCGACACGTCGCTCCAGTTTCTGAGCGCCGTCCCCGCGATACCTTTGGACTGAGGCGGCGGCAGGCGAGTTCGCGAGCCGGCGAGGAGCGAGCCGGCGAATCGGCGAAGGGCGAGCCGGCGAACCGCCGAGAGGCGAGATGGAGATCCGGTGAGAACGAAGGTTCGTCCCACGTGACGAGCCCGGCAGGATATCCCGAGAACGAGACAAAACCCAATCCGCTTGGCGTCCTGGCGCCTCGTCGAGCGATGAACCCGGCGAGAGTCAGCCGGCGGCAGGGAGCGGCTACGGCGTGCTGCGGAGCAGCATGGTGGCGCTGCGCTGAACCGTGGGGAGCACGATCATGTCGAGCACGTTCACGTGCTCGGGAGCGTTGGCCACGTAGTGGACCGCGTCGGCGATGTCCGCCGGCGTGAGCGGCTGGGTGTTCGCGTACACCTGGGCCGCCCGCCCGGCGTCGCCGTGGAACCGCACCAGGGAAAATTCCGTCTCCACGAGACCGGGGCTCACGCACGAGACGCGCAGCGGCGTACCGTACAGATCCATGTTCATCCCCTCGGTCAGCGCCCGCACCGCGAACTTGGTGGCGTTGTAGACGTTGCCGTTGGGGTAGACCTGCCGGCCGGCGATGCTGCCGATGTTGATCACGTGGCCGCGCCCGGCCGCCAGCATCGCCGGGATGAGGCGGCGCGACACGAGCAGCAGCCCGCGCACGTTGGTGTCGATCATGCGGTCCCAGTCGTCGACGGACCCCTCGTGGAGCTTGTCGAGCCCCGCGGCCAGACCGGCGTTGTTCACCAGCACGTGGGGCACCAGGCCGCGGGCTTCGAGCGCGTCGCCGAAGGCGGCCACGGCAGCGGCGTCGCGCACGTCGAGGGTGAACACGTCCACCGACGCGGCCCCCGCGTCTTGCAGCCCCGCGGCCATCGCCTCGAGACGGTCCGCGCGGCGGGCGGCCAGCACCAGCCGCGCTCCGGCGGCGGCGAAACGCTCGGCGCACGCCTGCCCGATGCCGGCGCTGGCGCCGGTGATGACGACGATCCGGTCCTTCAGTCGGTTCATGGTCACTCCTCGTTTCGTCAATCGCGTCAGATCCGGCAGAGTGTGCCGAGTTTGAGACAAGAACAAAACTTGTTCGGCGTCTTGGCGCCTTGGCGAGCCCTGTATGCCGTCGGGCTATCCGTACCCCAGCTCCCGCAGGCGCTCCTCGGAGAACCCGAAGTGGTGGGCCACCTCGTGCATGACCGTCTTGCGGATCTCCCGGACCACCTGTCGCGGCGTGCGGCACGCGCGCAGGATGGGGCGGCGGAAAATGAGGATCCGGTCGGGCATGGGAAAGAGGTGGAAGGCGCTCTTCCGCGTCTCGGGGATGCCCTGGTAGAGCCCAAACAGGGAGCCGCCGCCGCGGATACCCACCTCGCGCAACAGCTCGCGCGACGGCTCTTCCTCGACGAGGATCTCCACGTTTTCGAGCTTCTCCAGGAACTCCGCCGGGATCTCCTCCAGCGCCTGGTCCACCAGCTCCTCGAATTCCTGCCGCGTCAGCATGGCCGGCCTCCGCTCCCCATTAAAGACGGAGCGCGCGCTGCCGTCAAGCCGAAAAACCGACCCCTCGCCGCGGCTGCCGGCAACCCGCGTTTCTGGTAGAATAGCCCATCGGATCGCCCGGCGATCCCATCCCGACTCCGGAGCAGACGTCATGACCGACTTCGACCGCTTCTTCTCGCGCGGCGCCCGGGCCATGCAGCCGAGCCCCATCCGCCGCATGGCCGGCCTGATCAACCAGCCGGGCGTGATCTCGTTCGCCGGCGGCGTGCCGAACCCGGCCACGTTTCCCGACGCCGACCTGAAACGGATCATGGACGACATCGTGGAAACCGACGGTTACCAGATCTTCCAGTACGGCGTCACCCGGGGCCTGGAGGCGTTCCGACAGCAGCTCGTGACCATGCTGGCCGGGCGGGGCATCCGCGCCGCCGACGAAGGGCTGATGGTCACCTCCGGCTCGCAGCAGGGGCTGGAGCTGCTGAGCCGGGTCCTGCTCGATCCCGGCGACGTGGTCCTCGTGGAGTTGCCCAGCTACATCGGCGCGCTGGCCTGCTTCCGCAACACGCTGGCCGAGATGGTGGGCGTGGCCCAGGACGCCGACGGGATCGTCCCCGAGGAGTTGGAGCGGACCATCATCGCCCTCCGGAGCGCCGGGCGAACGATCAAGCTGCTGTACGTCATCCCGAATTTCCAGAATCCGTCAGGGATCACCATCACGCCGGCACGCCGGGCGGCGGTGCTGGAGCTGGCCCGCGCGCACGGCCTCCTGGTGGTCGAGGACGACCCGTACGGCGAGCTCTACTTCCCCGGCGTGGCGCCCGAGTCGCTGCGGGCGATGCGGGCCCTGTCCGGCGGCGAGGACGTGGTCTACCTGAGTTCGTTCTCCAAGGTGGTCAGCCCCGGGCTGCGCACCGCGTTCATGGCCGCCCCGCCGCCGGTGATCCGCATGCTGGAGCTGGCCAAACAGGCGGCCGACCTGTGCACCAGCAGCCTGGACCAGCGGCTGGTCTACGAGTACTGCAAACGGGGTCTCTATGACCGTCACCTGGCCGAGGTGCGGCGGTTCTACGCCGCCAAGTGCGAGGCGATGCTGGCGGCGCTGGACCGGCACATGCCGGCCGAGATCGCCTGGACCCGGCCGCGCGGCGGGATGTTCGTCTGGCTGACCCTGCCCGCCGGGCTCGACGCCGAGCCGCTGGCGGTGGAGGCGGTCCAGACGCTGAAGGTGGCGTTCATCCACGGCGCGCCGTTCTTCGTCAACGGGGCGGGCCGGAACACCCTCCGGCTGACCTTCGCCAAGGAGGATGCCGCCAAGATCGAGGAGGGAATCCGCCTGCTGGCGGGCTTCTTCAAATCGAAGCTCTGATCAGGTTTTCCCCTGTTCCCGGTCGCTGCCGGTTTCGCGGAGGATGGCGTCCACCTCCTCGTCCCGCAGCTCCGGGTCCAGCGCCACCGCTTCGATGAGCAGGCTCTGGGCGCGCCCCAGGTCGCCCAGCTCGTAGCAGATGATGCCGAGATAATACTTGGCGTCCGCATTCTGCGGGTAGGCCGCGACGTACTCCTCGAACAGCACCAGCGCCTCGGACCAGCGTTCCAGCGCGTAGTAGTTGCGCGCCAGGTTCCAGCGGGTGTCGGCGTTGTGCTCCAGGGCAAATGCCTTCTCGGTGTGGGTGAGGGCGAGCTCGTAGTCGGCCAGCCGAGCGTCTTCGTCGCCGAGCAGGATGCGGCCGAGGGCGGTGTGCGCCTCCAGGTTGGCGGCGTCCAGTTCCAGGCAGCGCGTGAAGTCCCGCAGCGCGAGGCCCGGCTGGCGGGCGAGCAGGTGCAGTTCACCGTCTAACCGGAAGCGATCGAGGCTGCCGGACGGGCACATGTCCCGGACCTGCCGGTAGTACCGCTGGGCACCCGTGGGATCGGAGTTGAGCACGGCGGCGGCGGCGAGGCTCTCGAGGACAGTCATCCGAAGCGGGCGTTCGGGGGGACGCACCCGCTCCAGCGCCAGCAAGAGGATCTGCTCCGCCTCGCCCGCCCGGTCCGCGCCGGCCAGCGACTGCCCGTAGACCCGGTAGTCCTTGGCGGTGAGCAGGCGGTCCGCCGTCTCCTGGTCGCCCAGTCGGAACTTGCAAATGCCCAGGTAGTAGCGGTAGTCGTCGTTGTCGGCGGACGTGGCCCATAGCTCCTCGAACAGGGGGCAGGCCTCGGACCAGCGCTCCAGCCGGAAGTAATTGTAAGCCAGATGATAAGCCGTGGCCGGGCAAGGGTTCAACCGGTGGCAGGCCCGGTTGTGAGGCAGCGCCCGGGCCGGGTCGGCGGCGACGTCTCCTTTGAGGCCCAGGTAGATGAGGCCGAGGTTGTTGTGCGCGGCCAGGTTGTCCGGGTCCAGCTCCAACGCCCGATCGAAGCACTGGACGGCCTCCCCGGTGCGCTGCTCCAGGAGCAGGAGATCGCCGCGGGTGGCGGTCGCGGCGGCGCTGCCGGGATCCGCCAGCTCCAGCGCCCGGCGGTACCACGCCGCCGCCCGGACCTTCTCCCCCCGGTTTTCAAGCAGGACGCCAAGCTGGAGGCAGGCCCGCCGCTGAAGATCGCGGCTGGCTCGGCCGGATCCGTCCACGGCCAGCTGCAGGCTCTTTTCCGCGCCGTATGTCTCGTCGCGCCCGAATTGCGCGGTCGCCTCCCGCATCCGGGCCGCAGCCCGCACCTCCCGGGACCTCATTCCCGACTGGACCGCCAGGTAACCGACCCCGGCGGCGCCGAGCGGCAGGGCGACCAGAAGCAACAGTGTCGGGACCGGCCGGCTCGACAGGATCCAGGCGGCGGCGGCGCCGGCCAGGGTCAGCGTGACGAGGAGCCCGACCGCGATGACGGCGTCCAACGCCACCATCATCCCCGGATGGACAGGCCGGGTGAAGTAGGCCGACCCGTAGCGCAGCATCCAGACCACCTCGGCGGCCAGGACAGCCAGGGCAGCCGGCACGGCGGCGTATCCCCAAATGGTCTGCGCGAGTCCGAAATCGGCACGGCCGCCGTTCCAGCCGGCGACGAGCCGGATCCAGAGGCCGCCCAGCGCCCAGGCCGCCAGCCCGAGGGGGAGCGCGGCCGCCAGGGCCGCCGCCCAGGCGGTGGTCCACCGGCCGGCCGGGTAAGCGAAGCCAAACCGGGCGAGCACTTCGGTCGCGGCGAACCAGCCGGCCGCGCCGATTAGCGCCAGGATCGGGATGAGCAGCGGCAGCCGGAGCCGGGCGGGCCGCTCGCGCAGGGGCACCGCGGCGGGTGGCGGCGCCGGTGTCTCCGGTTGTGTGGCGACGGCGGCGGTCACCGCACCGGCAGGCGGTTCCTCCAACGGCGGCGGGATCGGGTGGTCTGCGGCCATGGGCGCTCCGGGCCCCGCGGCGGTGATCCGGCCGCGGAACACCTTCCCCTTATAGCGCAAGGCCCGGGCGTTTGCAACGCGCGGCCGCCGGAGTTGCCTTTTCCGCCGGGTTCTGGTAAGGATGGAGGCATGGATCCACTGCCGCTCCTGCACCGGTGCCAGTTGTGCACCGGCATGAACGAGGAGGAGCTCCGCAAGCTGGCCCGGATCGCCACGTTCCGCCGGTTGGCGGCCGGCGAGACCCTGTTTCAGGAAGGAGATCCGGGAACGGGCTTCTTCGTCCTGCTCCAGGGCCGTGTCCGCGTGTACAAGGCGTCGCCGGAGGGAAAAGAGTACACGCTGCACCTGATCCAGCCGGGGATGATGTTCGCCGAGGTGGCCATCTTCACCGGTCATCCGTTCCCGGCCTCCTGCCTCGCCATGGAGGACGCGTTGGTGGCGTTTTTCCCCCGGGAGGCGTTCCTGGCCTTCCTGCGCGCCGAGCCGCAGGTGTCCATGAAGATCATCGCCTCGCTGGCCGGCTTCGTCCGCGAGTTCAACCGGCAGGTGGAGGCGCTGTCGCTGAAAGAGGTCCCCGCCCGGCTGGCCGCGTGGCTGCTGGCGGAGTCGGAGCGGCAGGGCGCCGCCCGGCTGGTTCTGACCATCGCCAAAGGGGAGTTGGCCGCCCAGCTCGGCACCGTCGGCGAGACGCTGTCGCGGAACCTGCGCAAGTTCAAGGAGGCCGGACTCATCCGCCTCGAGGGCAAAGCCATCACCCTGGTCCGGCCGGAGGAGTTGGCCGACATCGCCGACGGCATCGGCCGGCTGTAGAGGGGGCATCATAATTTTTCTGAAAAAAAGTGAAATAAAATGTTGACACAGAGAACTCTGCAATGTAGAGTACGAATAGATTGACCGTCAGGAGCCGGATATGAATGCGGAGTTGAGTGAGCGCCTGGACCTGATCGAACGGATGATCCATGAGGGCCGGAGTAGTTCGTACTACTACGGCTGGATCTCGGTGCTCTGGGGTGTCGGCATGCTGGCCGCCTACTTCTGGGATCAGGCGGTCCCGGGTGCACGATTTCCCTGGCCGGTGGTCATGGGTGTGTGCGGCGTGATCCACGTGCTGGTAATGAAACTGCACCCCTACGAGGGAAAGACCACGTTCGTCACCCGCGCCCTCACCGGCTTGTGGGCGGCGATGGGCCTTTCGATGTTCCTGATCGGCTTCCTGGGCTCCGCCAGCCGGGCCGTCACGCCGGCGGGCATGCGGTTCATCCTGTTCGTGCTGCTGGGCTGCGCCTACGCCGCCAGCGGCCATATCCTGCGATGGCGGTTGCAACAGGGGTGCGCGTTGCTGTGGTGGGGCGCCGGTATCGCCCTCCTGTACCTGAGCGGAATGGGGCAGCACGCGGTGTTCGCCGCGGCGGTTCTCGTCGGGATGGTGCTGTTGGGACTGTACCTGATGATTTTGGAACGGAGAAATCAGCGCCATGGCACCCATGCCTGAGCTGGATCCGCTGATCCACAGCCAGATTCGCCTGGCGGTGCTGTCGATCCTCGTGGCGGCGGAGGAGGCGGAGTTCACCTACCTGCGCGACCGGATCGGGGCCACCGACGGCAACCTCGGCGCCCATTTGCTGAAACTCGAGACGGCCGGCTACGTGGCCATGACCAAGACGTTCATCGGCCGAAAACCCGCCACGCTGTACCGGTTGACCGAAAAGGGCCGAAAGGCGTTCACGAACTACGTGAAGACCATGCGGCGGATCATCGCTGCCGACGCGTGATTTTTTTTGACCATAAACTCTGTAATCCAGAGTACTTTGTACCAATGGAGGTGTCTGATGAAAACCATTTTCACACTCGGCGTGCTCCTCGTCCTGACGGCTGTCGGTTGGGGGGCCGGCGAAGCGGCGGATGACCCCGGCCAGGCGGTGCTCCTGCGCGGCGAGGCGTTCCGAGACTCCGGGCGCACGACCGACGCGGCCGCATGTTTCGAGCTGGCCATGGAGCTCAGCGCCGGGACGTCGCCCCAGTCTTTCGGCCAGGCTCAGAAGGCTTACTGGATGGCCGTCCAGCAGGGCGGCGATTTCCCCCGGGCATACTCATTCTTTTCCCGCTTGGCCGAGCAGTTTCCGGACTCACCGGAAGTGCTCGCGGCCAAGGCCAGCGCCACCGGCGGCTACATCGGCTGGCTGGCCCAGGCCGGCCTGATGGAACCGGTCGGCCAGGAGCGGATTCGGGATTTGGACAACCAGGCGCGGGAGCTGTACGAGACGGCCCTGGCCAGGGACCCGGACAATTTCCAGGCGTTGTTCGCCTTTGCCATTTACGAGAGCTACTCGCCCAAAGGCGCCGCCAGGGCCCAGGCGCTGCTCGCCCGGTTGGACGCCCTGCGGGACGGTCACCCCCATTACCCGTGGGCGCAGGTGGACCAGCTGAGAGCCCGGTTGACAGCGGCGAAGTAACGATTCCCTTTCTCAACTACCCCCTGGTCGTGGCGGGATTCCGTGGATCCCGCCATTTTTTTCGGCTCGCCCGGCGCGACCCCGCACCGGCCGCGTGGCGGCATTTTCGTGCCGCGGACAGAACCTACGGCAGCGTGTGCCCGTATAAGCTTTTTTGTACATTCCTTTTCCTGGAGGCTCCTGATGAAGCGATTCGTGCCGATACTGATCTGCCTGTTCGCCGTCGCCGCGCTGGCGCAGGAGGACACCCGCCTGCTGCGTTTTCCGGCCATCCACGGCAACCAGATCGTGTTCACCTACGCCGGCGA
>JAGOHA010000099.1 GCA_017996395.1 Acidobacteriota bacterium
GGAATATGTCGAGCGCTTCCGACTCCCGGCCCCACCACAGCAGGCAGTGGTAGCCCAGCCAGCGGAGCTCGTCCGTGCCGGGGAGCGGGCCGGGGGGATCGGCGGCGCGCTGCTGCTCCATTGCCGCCCGGGCGGCGGCGGGGCCCCCCTCGATGAGGCGGTGCATGAGCGTCGACGCGGAAGGGGGCGGCGGGAGGCCCTTCTTCCAATCGACGGATCCCGGGGTTCCGGCGGCGCCGGCGGCGGCGGACTTCAGCGCCTCGGCCGCCGCGGGATCGCCCTTCAGCGCAGCGTCGAAAAATGTCCCCGCCAGCCGGCAGATCCCGTCGTGGAGTGCGACGGCATCATCGGCGACGGGACCCCAGTAGCCGGGGACCGCCGCCCGGATGCCGAAGCGGGCGTACGAGGAGAACTGCCCGTGGCTGTCGGTGGGCACCGAGACGAGCCAACTGTCGCCGTAGATTTTCCGGTTGTAGAGTTCCCGGGTTTTCGCCGTGTCGGTGGACGGCGCGATGAAGCGCGCCTGCATCATGTGCATCCAGGGCACGGTGAAGCGGTCCTCGCGGTATTCCGGCAGGCTGCCCGGCAGGCCGGAGTGGTGGGGCGACAGGATCCCGGCGTCGAGGGAGAGGAACGCCTCGACGGACGGGTTACGCATGGTGAGCACCAGTCCGGCCATCCCCCCCAGATCGTAACCGATGACCCCCAGGCGGCGGGGGTGGACGCCCGGCCGCGAGCGCGCCGCGGCGATGGCGAACTCCATGTCGCGGATTTCGGTCTCCAGATCTTCGACGGAGAGGTTCACCAGGCGGTACTGCGTGCCGAGGAGCGGGCACGTGGCCACCACGTACCCTCGGCTGGCCATGTGCTCGGCGAGGTAGACCTGCGACAGGGGGGATTCGTAGTACAGCCCCTGGCCCATCACCAGCAGGGGGAATTCGCCGGCGGCGGCGGGTGCGCCGAGGCGGGCGGCCAGCGGCCGGGCCATGAGTGCGGCGCGCTCCCCGTCGTCCAGGCCCCTGGCCAGCGGCACTGGAAGCGAAGCGCCGCCCGCCGCCGGGCCGTCGGACAGACGGAAATCGTCGGCGGCCATTCGGACGAAATCCCCGATGGTGAGCGGTGCCGATCCGGCCTCCCGGGCGGGGTACCAGAGGTAGATCCGCATGGGCCGGTCCCGGAAGCCGGCGCCTTCCAGTGAGGGGAACGCGCGGGCCGGGTCCGCGGTCTGGACCAGCTCGAATCCCACCGGGTGCGGACCATCGGCCAGTGCCGTCCCGGATTCGACGGCCGGGGCGGCGACGATGCTCCCCATCAGGCAGGCCGCGACGAGGCCGGATCGGATCAACGCACTCACTTGTCCTCCTTGCCGGGCCGGAGCGACTCGAGGATCGCGGCATCCGCCCAGAAGATCTGCCGGTGCCCGTTGCGGTTGCTCGTGTAGAAAAGGTATTTCCCGTCCGGGCTGACGTAGGGCCGGTTTTCCGATTTCTCCGAATTGATCGCCCCGCCCAGGTGGACTGGATCGCCCCAGGCGCCGTCGACGCGGCGGAACGAAACGTAGAGATCGTCCTCGCCCAATCCCCCCGGCTTCATGGAGCAGAAGACCAGGTAGCTCTCGTCCGGGGCGACGAAGGGGTCCCACTCGTGCTGCGCGGTGTTGAAGCGCGGTCCGAGGTTCACCGGTTCCTGGTAGGTCCCGTCTTTCAGCGAGGACATGTACAGGTCCGACTCGCCGAAACCGCCGGGCTTCCGGCTGAAGAAGTAGAGGTTGCCGTTGGCGGCCAGGCAGGGGTAGCTTTCGTGATGTGCCGTGTTGATGGGCGGCCCCAGAGGATGGGGTTTCGTCCAGCCGGTGTCGGAGCGGGTGATCGTCCAGAGGTCTCCGGCTTTGCTCACGCTGTTGTCGGAAACACTCAACCGGCTTGACTCGAAGATCACCGTTCGGCCGTCGGGGGCGACGGTGAAATCCCCGATCTCGTAGGCGTCGGCGAAGGCCAGTGGTTCGGGTTCGCCCCAGTTCCCGTCCCGTTGCGCGATGAGGAACAGGTGGGGCTTCCGTTCGACCCAGGCCTGATAGATGAAGTCCTCCATTTCCGCGCCCCAGCCGGAACACCCGAGGCTGACGTCCGGACCGAGCCGCTCCGGCGCGAACAGGCGCGGCGTCAGGCCCGGAGGCGGTTCGCCGAGATATGACGCGGCCGCCCGGTCCCGAAGGTCGAGTTCGCGGGCGACGGCGTCGAGGATCTCCTTCACCGGGGCGCTCTCGAACCCGTCGCCGGGTGGCGGGCCGCCGCCGCGGGGGCCGAGGATGATGCCCGGCCAGACCCGGGTGACGACAGCCGGGGAGATCGCCGCGCCGTCGGCGCCGTCCAGCAGCCCCGCGGCCTGGACCACCCGGTTGCCGGTGCAGAACGAGGCGATGAGCACCCCCGCCGCATGGGCATCGGCGACGAACTGGAGGACGGTCGGATTGGCGTTGAATTTCCGGAATTGCGGGCCGCTGGGGATGATGAGGCAGTCGTAGCCGGAGAAGTCCTTCAGATCGGGGATGAGGATCTCGCTCGTGAGCAGTACATCGCGCGCCTTCTGGTAGCAGCCTCGATATTCGGCGTCGACGCCCACCCGCTTCATGGCCCAGCCGCGCCGGGCGATCTCGTCGCGCAGCGGGAAGTAGGTGTCGCCGAACCATTCGCCCAGCAGCACCAAGCAGCGCAGGGAGCGGCCGGGCGTCGCGGTTACGGTCGCGCGGGCTTTGAGTTCGTCCAGCACTCCTGCGCTGACCCAGTGGATGTCGCGGCAGGTGCTGAAGAAGATGTAGCGGCCGTCGGGGCTGACCATGGGGCAGAAGGTGGTGGCCGGCGTGTTGATGGTGTCGCCCAGGTTGTGTGCCTCGCCCCAGGAACCGTCCGCTCGGCGGAAGCAGACATAGAGGTCGCCTTCGCCCCCTTGGCCGTCGGGACGGTGGTACGAGTCGAACAGGATGTAGCTCTCGTCGGGGGCGATGAAGGCGTGGGCGGCGCCCCGCGGCGCGTTCACGCCGCCGCCCAGCTTCTGCGGCGGTCCGTACCGGCCGTCCGCCCAGGGGTAAATAACCACGCCGCCGCCGGCGGTGCGTTCGACGTCGGTGAGGTAGAGGTTGCCGCTCCGCGCCACTGAGGGGTACATGCCCGGCCCGTGGTAGCGGGCCTCGCCCCAGCCGCCGCCGGGCGTGCGCTCCGTGTACCAGATGGCCCACTCCGGGCGCTCTGCGCCGGGGATCGGGCGCAGGCAGCCGAAGTAGAGCCGGCGGCCGTCAGGCGTGACATGCGGCTCGTCGGCGGGGAAGCCGCCGGTGAAGGCGGCCGGCTCGGGCGCGGTCCAGCCGTCGGGCCCCAGCCGGGCGGCCAGCAGGATGTTCTCGCCCCCTTCGATGCGCCGGGTGAAGAACAGCTCCCGGCCGTCGGGGGTGAAGGCGATGGCGAACTCCACCGCTCCGGCCGAGGACACGATCCCGGGGGCGAACGCCGCGGGGGTCGCTCCCGGCGGAGTCTGGCCCAGGTAAGGGCCGCGGAGCCCGGAGGCGGCACCTGGCGGCAACGAGACGGAGGCGGCGGTCTCCCCGGCGGCATCCAGCTTCTTCCCCCGGATCCGGCTGATGCTATCCTGGCCGTTCCGGTTGCCCGGGTTCAATTCCACCGATCGGCTGTAATACTGCTCCGCTTTGTCCAGATCATCACTGAAATAGTATGCTTCGGCCAGGCTGTCCCAGGCGTTCCAGGACTCGGGGAAGGCCGCGGCGTTGAGTTCGAAGACGACCAGCGCCTCGGCGGTCCGGCCGCCCTGCAGGTAGCGGTAGCCAAGGGCGTTCATCTCGGTCTCGTCCAGGAAGTAGCGGTCGTTGCCGGCGATGCCGGAGCGGTACTCGGCCAGCGCCGCCTCCAGCCCGCGGGCCGCGACGAGCGATTCGAGGGCCCGGGCGGAGGACTCGGACTGCAGGCGCCACGCCAAGTCGATGTTGGCGGCGTGGAGATCCTGGCCCTGCCAGCTCCGGACGAGGCCGGCCAGGGTGGGGTACCGTGACTCGAATGGGAAGCGGGTCCGGGTCTCCGCCTGCGTCGCGCCCTCCCGGCGGGCGGCGGCCACGCCGTCCCAGATGTCCCGCAGATACGCCGCCTGGGCCCGGAACGCGTCGCCGCTCATGGCCTCGGAATGACCGCCCACCACGGTCTGGACCGCGGCGTCGCCGGTGGGCAGGGCGTCCAGGGCCCGGAATCCCGCCGGCGGATCGGCGGACGCTCCCCCGAAATCGGGCAGCCAGCCGCTGTCGAACAGGTCGCCCACCAGGAGGAGTCGGAGCTCCGGCACGTGGACGAGGATGTCGCCCTCGGTGTGGGCCCGGCCGTACCAGGCGAGCTTCAGGGTGAGGTCGCCCAGGTCGAGGCTCAGACGGTCGGTGAAGGTGATCGTGGGCAGGGTGAGCCGGAAGCGGCCCTGGCGGAAGTCGTCCACCATCGCCGCGTCGTTGGCCAGCGCCGCCCGGGTCCGGACGACGTCCGGCGAGTCGGCGGGCAGCGGCTGCAGGCGGTTTTCCTCCCGCGTACGCCAGGCGATCCGGTTCCGGACGAACGCCGCGATCGCCGCCGGGCTCCCGTACCACTGCCGCATCTGACGCTCGGCGTTGGCATGGGCGACGATGGGGATGCCGGCGAACGCCTGGTTGCCGTCGATGTGGTCGAAATGGGCGTGGGTGTTGATCACCAGCGCGATGTCCGTCCGGCCGAACGCGCGCTCCGCCGCCGCCCGCAGGGCCGGCCCCAGGGACGGCAGTTGACCGGTATCGATGACCACCAGGCCCCGGGCAGACGCCAGCACGATGGTGTTGGTGAACGACTCCCCGCCCACCTGGAGGACGGCGGCCCGGTCGCCCAGGCGGACCATCCGGATATCCGGGTCGGCGGCGCCGGGCGCGTCTCCGGCCTGTCCCCACACGGCTGCGGCGATGCAGAGCGCGAGACCAAAGACAAGGCGGGTTCTTCTCACTGTACATCTCCCCCGATTCAAATTAACCCGGTCCGACGCAGACTGCACTTCCGGCTCCATCGCATCACTGCCGGTCAAGGGCTTACCGGAGTCAGGACGGCCGGGTTCGGCTGCGCCGGAAACAGCTTGACCGGCATGCCGGGCAGCAACAGGAAAATGTCCCGGTAGTGTGACCGCACCTGATTGATTTTGCCCGGCGCATCCCCCTCGAGACGGACCGGCAGATGGGTCAGGCCGATGTGCGCCGGTCGGAGAACCTCCTGTAACAGCGTGGCGGTCTCGGGGACCAGAGGAAACCAGTAGTGCACCAACGCCAGGTCGATCGCCGACCCGCCCAGGCCGAATTCGCGGAACTCGTCGAGCGTCGCATCCGAGTCTCCCTCGTGGAAGATTTGCCAGCCGCCGAATCGCAGCGAGTACATGAGGTTCATGGGCGACTCCCGCTGGCCGCTGTGCCAGGTGCGGTAGGCCGTCAGCGAAAATCCGGCCACGGTGCGGGTCGCCTGTTCTCCGACGGCCAGGTCGAAGACAACGACCCGCGGCGCAAGTTTCGCCCAGTCCGCGGCCCGAGTGCGCAGATCCTCCACGGCGTCCGCGGGTGCCGCCAGGATAACCTTCGGAAAGGCTTCCAGGTAGTGCGCGGCCAGGCCCGCATCGAGGTGGTCGGGGTGATTGTGGGTGATCAGCACCAGGTCCACCGCGTCGAAGGGCGCCGCGCCCGCCTTCATTTTCTCGTTCACGGCCGGGTCGGGCGACCGGTATTCGGGGGGCGCCGCAGTGAAGAGGGCGTCGATGAGGACCTTGTTCGTGCCGGTGGCCAGCAGCACGCCCGAATTGGCGACATGGGTGAGTGTCAGCGGCTGTCGGCCGTCCCGGGGCTTGCCGGGAGTACCTGCTGCCCCGGGCACCTCCTGGCCATTCCGGGCTTGCATCAACATGGCCACCACGGCCAGGCAGACGATCGCCAGCGTGGCTCGATTCATCTCTTTCCTCCGACCCATCGGGCACCGACGGGCGTTTGTGATTCTTCACCGGCGGCGCGGCCCCATGCCGATGGAGCCGCCTCACTGCCGGTTGGATGCGACTGGAAGCAGTCTGCGGCCCACGGGCGGCAGGACGCGCATCCAGGCAGAGAACGGCTCGAGGTGGTCGACCTCGAAACAGGAAATCGGCGCGGGGCAGTCACCCGCCGGCGCGACCGGTCTTACGAGAACCACGGCTCCGGCCGAATGCAGGTGCCGCATCAGGGTGAACGCCGGGCCGCACGCCGGCGTTGAACAAATCACTGTCAATGAACCGCGGATTTGATCCGGACCGCTGTCACTCACTCCCAATCTCCTTTGCGGTGCGGATGCCGTAGTCGAGCCAGATGCGCTCGATGTAGTTGCGCGTCCCCGCCTTCAATCCCTCCAGCGCTTTGAGGCGCACGGTGTTGGCCGGCGCGTGGTGCGGCTCCCGAGCCAGCACCACGTCCGTGAGGTGGAGCGCCTGGACGAATTCCTGCCGCTCGATGTGTTCGTCCGCCCGCCGCACGATGGCGTCGGCGCCGCCGAGTTCCACGAGGTCGGCGTAGACGCCGGCCGGCGGCAGGGCGTACATCGACGCCGGATTCTCGTCGAACCAGCCCACCAGCTCCTGGTAGATCCCCCGCACCGTCCACTCCACCTTGCCATAGAACTGCGGCATCGCGAGCTCCGGCGGCAGGCGGACTTCCCGCATCAGGGTGTGGATGTCCTTGCCGGCATTGATTCCCCGAACGGTCTCCGTCCAGACGTGCTTCAGCGCGTCGCGGAAGCGGCCGGCCGTCTCCGCCACCTGTCGCCGCCCCGCCAGCGGCGCGCCGTGGCCCGGCAGAAAGAGGGCGGGGGCGAAGTCGAGCGCCGTGTCCAGCGCGCGGATGTACCCCGCCACCGGCCGGATCTGGGTGCCGCGGAAGGTGGAGTTGTTGATGAAATACTCGTAGTAGTTGTCGCCCACGCACACGGCCGACCGCTCGGGGATCCAGACCGTGGCGTGGTCCGGCGTCTCGCCCGGGGTGTGGATCATCCGGAAGTGCACGCCCCCCACCTCCAATTCGTAGGAATCGACGAAGTAGACGGTGGGTTCGGCGGCGGGGGGCGGGGGCGCCGGCGGCGCCGCCGGGATGGGTTGGCGGGCCCAAATGGCGTTGCGGCGGGCGAAGAAGCCGGCCAGCTCGTTTTTGTACGCCACGTATTCACGGTATTTCCGCTGGGCGATGACGGGGATGTCCGCGCCGGCCCGCCACGCCTCGAAGCCTGCCGCATGGTCCTCGTGGGCGTGGGTCAGCAGGATCGCCTGCAGCGGGTGTGCCGTCAGAAGCTTATGGAAGTACTCCGGTGCCACGTCCGCTCCCGCCGGGTCGATGAGGACGCTGCCGACCGGCGTGGTGACGAGATAGGCGTTGCACGAGCCTTCGATCCGGTAGACGCCGTCGGCCAGTTCCAGGTATTCGATGTAGGTGTCGGACAGCCACGCGCGGAGCGACTCGCCCGCGGGAATGGCACCCAGCCAATCCGGCTTTTGCTGCCAGGCGGTGTCAAAGATCACCGCGGTGACGGCGTCGAGCGACGCCGCCCGCCGGTCGGGCGCGAGCTGCGCGTGCTGGTTGAACGGGTAGCCCGCGGTCAGGGGCAGCGGCCGGAGGCGGTCCGGGGCCACGCGGGCCTGGAGCACGGCGCTGAGCGCCGCCTGGTGCAGGAAGAGCCGCTTCAGAAAGGTGGTGCAGGCGGCCTGCTGGTAAGCCGCGTCGTTCAGGAGCGCGGATAGGAGCTGTGCCCACTCGGCGCAGATTCCGAGCTCCGGATTGACGGCGTACACTTCGCAGTTGTAGTAGGGTTGAATCGGAACGGTGTCCACCACCGTTTCCAGCGCGGGCAGGGCGCGATAGTCGAGCCCGGTGGCCGCGTAGATGGGCGCCCAGTAGGCGTCGGGCGGGCTGCCGGGCAGGATGCCCACGGTGTTCGCGAGCGACACCGGCCGCACCGTCGCGTCGAATGCGCGCCCCAGGTCCAGTGCCGCCGGCGGCTTCAGGACCAGCACGCCGGGGTCCAGCCAGGCGAGGCTGGCGGCCTTTTCCCGGACGCGCCGTTCCACTTCCGCCGCAGCGAAGGCTTTCAGGGCGAGGGGGTAGTTGAGCACCGCCGGTTCCAGCGCCAGGGGGACCAGCTCCACGCCGGCCCCTCGCAGCGCCTCGCCCGGGACGCGGTCCGGATCGGTCAGGACGACATGCACCACGCTGTCGCGGTACGGGCCACCGCGCTCACGCAGGCTCCGCACCAGCGCCCGGACCGACCGGACCTGTTCCTCGGAGCCGGCGTACGTGGCGACGGCCAGCGAGGCCGGCGTCCCGGCGCCGCCGGCCGGGTGCCCGGAAACGGCCGCATGGATCAGGGGAGAGAAAAGCAGGGGCAGAGTGATCAGCAGAGCGACAGTCCGGGATGGCGGCAGGCGGTCCATGCGTCTCTCCTCCTGGTTGGCTACTCGTGACCGCTTCTACGAGGAGAGGGGTGCAATTCCTCACGGAACGAGCCTTTTCAGGGACGAAACGGACTAATACAATGACGAATCCGTAAACAGGGGACATGGGGAAACCGCCCGCCGGATTCCACCCGCCATGGGGTGACCTATCTGAAAGCAAGAAATGAAGTTGGCTTGGCGCCTTAGCGAGACGAATATTTTGCCTTGGCGAGCGCGGCGTCGAGGTCCAGCCGGAGCTGGCGGCGCGGCGTGATTACCTCGAGCTCCCCGTAGAACTCGCACCGGTCGATGAATTCCCCCGCAATCACCGCCGCCGTGGCGAGGAGCGGACCTGCGGGTCCGCCCAGAACCAGTCCCGGTAGCGGCAGTCCGAAGCCCACGGCGACGCGCAGCGCCGATGCCGCCGCCGGGCCGAGGCGGAACCCGTCCCACCGCCGCAGCTTCCGGTAGATGTACAGCGCCAGCTTCAGCGCCCCGGCGGGCACGTAGAGCCACGGATCGCGGTACAGCACGCCGGTGAGGAAAAATCCGGTGAGCAGCGCCTGGTCGCTCAGGAAATTCAGCGGGCCCACCTGCAGGGCCACCTGGTAGACGCGGTCGATGGCGATGAGCGCCGCGAAGCCGGCCACGGCGGCGATCCAGCCGAGGTGCGGCCGGTCCGGCCACAGGAGGTGCGCGCCGGCCAGCGCCAGGAACAGCGGGAACAGGACGATCTCGCGGCTCAGCCACGAGGTGCGCCAGTTCGCCGCCGCCCGCCACGCCCGCTCCTTGCGGCCCAGGTGGAACGCGCTCAAGGCCAGCGCCGCCGCCCCGGCGGCCAGGAACGGCAGCGGCGGCACGGCCAGCGCGTCGCCCGCCGACGCGGCCGCCAGCGCCACCAGCACCACAGCGGTCCAGGTGAAAAGCGCCAGCGGCCATTCGCCCCGCAGCGTGATCTTGGCGGCGGGCCAGCCGAGCGCGCCCGGGTGGAGCGCGGCCACCGCCGCCGGGTCGGGCGGGGCGGTGAGCTCGGGCGGCGCGGCGCGGCGGGGCGGAGTGAAGCGGATGGCCGGCCGGATCCCGGCCGCGGTGAACCCGGGCGCGGCCGGGTCGCCGGCGGGCGCCAGGGTGTCCAGCTGCAGCGCGCCGGTGGGGCAGCAGGCGACGCAGGCCGGCTCCCGCCCCTCGGCCAGCCGCTCGGCGCAGAAGGTGCACTTCTCCATGAGCCGCTTCTCGGTGTTGTAGCGCGGCGCGTCGTAGGGGCAGGCCCAGGCGCAGTAGGTGCAGCCGATGCAGCGGTCGGGATCGATGGTGACGGCGCCGGTGGCGGGGTCCTTCCGGTAGGCCGCCGCGGGGCAGTGGCGGCGGCAGGCCGGGTCGGCGCAGTGGTTGCACGCGAGCGACAGGTGCACCACCGGCAGCGCGGGGTGGCGGGCCTCGTTGAAGGTGTTCACCTGGCGCCAGGCGCGGCCCGCGGGCAGGGTATTCTCGTTGCCGCAGGCGACGACGCAGGCGCCGCAGCCGGTGCAACGGTTGAGGTCCACGTGGAAGGCGCGCTGCTCCGTCATGCCCGCTCCACCTCCACCAGATTGTCGTGGAAGGCGGCGCCGAAGCCCATGTCCGTCTCGCGGGCGCGGGAGGTGAGGTTCACCGCGCCTCCTTCCGACAGCCACCAGCCGTTGGTCACCACCACGCAGCCGGCGCGGAGGCTGAAATCGATCCGGGCCTCGATCCGCAGCTCGCCGCGGTCGTTGAAGATGCGTACCCGGTCGCCGTCGGCCACGCCGCGGGCGCGGGCGTCCGCGGGGTTGAGCCACGCCTGGGGCCGATCGCTGAACTGGCGGATCACCTGCAGGTTGTTGAACTGGGAGTGGATCCGGTTCTTGGTGTTGGGGGTGAGAAACTGAAGCGGGTAGCGGGTTGACTCCGGGCCGGCGCGCCGGGGCGACTCCGCCGGCTCGGTGTGGTCGGGGAGCGGATCCAGCCCCCACCGGTTGCGTGCCTCCTCGGAGTAGAGTTCGATCCGCCCCGACGGCGTGGAAAAGCGGCCGTCGGCATAGGCCACCGCCTCGGCGCCGGGCGCCGGCACCGGTCCCTCGCGCAGCCGCTCCAGGGTCAGTTCCGGGAAGGGCGCCAGGCGCTGCGCCAGCCACCGCTCGATGTCGGCGTCGGCGGGGCCGGGGATCTCCGCCGCGATCGCCTCGGCGGGGAAGCCGAG
Organism: Acidobacteriota bacterium; assembly: GCA_017996395.1. Lineage (GTDB taxonomy): Bacteria > Acidobacteriota > JAAYUB01 > JAAYUB01 > JAAYUB01 > JAAYUB01. Next base: position 10,715 of record JAGOHA010000099.1, read on the forward strand.
GCGGTGGGCCAGCAGGCGGTAGATTTCGGTCTCCGGCTTCACCTCGCCCGGCGGCTCGATGAGCTTCTGGCGGAGCTGGATGTACGGGTGCCAGTAGGCGCCGATGACGTCGGTCTGCTCGAACAGCGTCTTGGCCGGCAGCACCAGGTCGGCCTCGCGGGCGGTGTCGGTGAGGAACTCCTCCACCACCACCCGGAACTCCAGGGCGCGGAACGCCTTCAGCACCGAGTGAGTCTCGGGATTCTGGGGGATGGGGTTGCCGCGCTCCACCCAGGCCATCCGGAGCGGCGGATCGCTCTGGGCCAGCATGTCCGGGCCCAGGCGCGCCGTGGATACACCCACCCGCACCACGCCGTCGGGCTGCTCGGGGGGGTAGAAGTCCAGCGGATCCTTCACCGGGCTGAAGATCTGGGTCTGCAGGTTGGCGTACATCCAGCCGGCGCCGGGGCGGCCGATCTGACCGGTGATGGCGAGCAGGGCCAGCATCGCCCGCATGGTCTGGCCGCTGTTGGTGTAGCGCTGCATGCCGAAGCCCGGCGACACCGTCACCGGGCGAACCGTGCCCATGAGTTCCGCCAGCCGGTGGACGGCGGCCACGGGCACGTCGGCCGTCGCGGCGGCGCGCTCGGGCGGCCACAGGGCGGCGCGCTCGGCGAAGGCGTCGAAGCCGAGCACGTGGGCGTCGATGAAGGGGCGATCGATCCAGCCGTTGCGGATGAGCAGGTGGGCGACCCCCAGGGCCAGGGCGCCGTCGGCGCCGGGACGCGGCTGGATGAGCAGCTCGGCCCGCTCGGCGGTCTCGGTGCGGCGGGGGTCGATGACCACGAGACGCGCCCCGGCGGCCAGCGCCTCGTCCACGTGGGCCATCTGGTGGACGTTGGTCTCGGCGGCGTTCTTCCCCCACATGACGATGAGGCGCGCGTTGGCCAGGTCCCACGGCGCGTTGTGCTTCACCTCGCCCAGGGTGAGCCGGGTGGCCTCCAGGCCGGCGGGCCAGCACAGGTCGCCGTAGGTGGTGGTGCAGCCGCCGAAACGCCGCCAGAAATTCATCCCGACGCCGTTGAGCAGCCCCTTGGTGCCGCTGCCGGTGTAGTAGAGGACGCTCTGGGGGCCGGGATCGGCGTGGTAGCGCCGCAGGCGCTCAGCGATGAGGTCCAGCGCGTCGTCCCACGGGACGGGCGCGAAGCGGCCGTCCGCGCCGCGGCGCAGCGGGCGCAGGATCCGGTCGGGCGAGTAGACCCGCTCAAGGTAGCTCAGCCCCTTGAGGCAGACTCCGTTGGC
>JAGOHA010000100.1:0-6803 GCA_017996395.1 Acidobacteriota bacterium
CGTCGGGATAGCGCTCCAGGGCCAGGTAGGACCAGCGATACGCCTGGTGCGGGGCGCCGGCCCGCTCGAACAGGCGGGCCAGCGTCACCGCGCGCCGGATGGACAGGTCGCGCTCGGAGTCGCCGGTGTGCCGCGCCACGAACGCCAGCGGCGTGCGGCTGTACTCGAGGGCGGCCGGCTCCGCCAGTCCCAGCCGCTGGAAGGTCCGCGCGCGGAACAGCCGTCCCGCCGGCGTATCGACGGCCGAAGCGGCGGGCGGGGCCATGGCGTCGACCGGCAGCGACGGGATATCCGCCAGCTCGGCGATCACCTCCCGGTACCGGGGCAGTTGCTGGATGCCCTGGCGCCACGCGTCGGGGTCGCCGGTCAGGAAATACAGCCGGCCGTATTCCTCGTAGGCGGTCGTCTGGTCGCCCTGCGCGGCGAGGTCGGCCGCCCGGGTGCGGGCCGCGGCGGCGAGCGTTGTCCGCAGTTCCGGCCGGCCGGCCAGGACGGCTTCGGCCCGCTCCATGGACAGGAACGCGTACTGGCTGTGGCGGTGGTACAGCTCGGTGGTCCACGTCTCCACCGCCCGCTGCGGGTCACCCGCGCCCTCGTGGGCGAGGCCGAGGAAGAACCGGGCCTCCAGCCGGTCTGGCAGATTGCCGGCGGCGGGGGAAGGGAGACGCGGCAGCAGCGCCTCGAGGATGGGAACGGCCTGCTTGGGCATTCCCAGCCGCAGGTGGAAGAGCGCTTCGCGGTACGCGAAGCGCCGGCGCTCCCTCTCGCTGAGGTCGGCGGCGGCCCGCTGCAGCCAGCCGAGCGGCGCCGCGCTCGGACCCGTGAGGCGCGTGACGTTGTAGAGGGCGGCGTAGATGTCCGACCGCGTGGCCTCGTCGTCCGCCAGCTCCAGCGCGCCGGCGTACACCGGCAGGGCCTCGGCCTCCCGGCCGGCCAGCAGGAGCGTCCGGCCCAGGGCGAGCCGGCTCTGGACCTGGAGGTCTTCGCCGTCGGTGCGTCCCGCCTCCGCGTAGAACTGCGCGGCGGCGGCGTAATCCCCCTGGAGAAAGCGACAGCGGCCCACCCAGAAGGTGTAGAGCGGCCGCTTGGCCGACTGGGGGAAGCGCTGGCGGAGTTCCTCGGCCAGCGGGAGCGCCCGGCGGGCCTCGCGGTTCTGCACCAGCACCGCCGTCAGCCGGGCCAGGCGGTCCTCCGACTGGCGGACCCGGTTCATGAGCGGTTCGCTATCCAGCAGGCCCAGCGCCGCAGCCGCCTCGGAGCGCGCCCGGCCGGACGCCAGCGCCGGCCACAGCAGCCCCCAGGCGGCGTCCCACTGCTTGAGCCGGGCGTGGATGCCGGCGGCCGCCAGCCGGGCCTCATCGCGGCGGGGCTTGTACTTGTGGGCGCAATTCTGGAACGTCTGCAAGGCCAGGCCGAGCTTGCCGCTGTCGCGGTAGCTCGCCGCCAGCAGGAAGTGGGCGTCCGGGGTATACGGGCTCTTCGGGTGGCTCTTGACCAGCGCGTACCAGTTCTTGCGGGCCGCGACGGGCGCTCCCGCCGCGTCCTGCAGGCGGGCCTGCTCCATGAGCATGTAGTCGGTGAAGAGGGGATCGCGGGGGATCCAGGCGGCGTGGAGGGCGATCGCCTCCGCGCGCTGGCCGGACGATTCGTGCAGCCAGGCCTGCAGCAGGTACAGCCGGTCGCGCCGGTAGGCCGCCGGATCGGACTGCCGCAGGGCATCCACCTCAGCCAGCGCCTCCGGCCAGCGGCCGGCCTGGACGTGCGTTTCCACTTCGGGAATGCCGATGGATGCGCGGAGCGGCAGCGCCCCCGCGCCCATCAGGAGAGCGAGCGGGATCAGACGATATATCCAGGTGCGGGCCTTCGGTGTCTTCATCGGTGCTTCGGCGGACCCGGGGCGCGGGGCCGGCCGCCCGGGGTCAACCGGCTATTGTACCGGAACCGGCCGTTTCGCCAAGCGGTTTTTGCAGATGGGGGCTGTGTTACAATGACAGGCAAGGCCGATCTGACAACGGTCATCAGGCCCGGGGCGGGGCGGGGAGGAGCGGGAGGCATGCTCAACCATGAGCCAGACGACCGCCCAGCCATCGCGGCGTTCGAACGGTAGCCGGCCGGGACACGGCCCGCGCGCCCGTCTGCGGCTTGCGGGCGGCCGCCTCGGCGGGGCCGTGTTGCTCGCCCTGGTCCTCGCCGCCGCACCGGCGGCCCTCGATCCGGACAAGCTGATCACCCAGTACTCCCGTCGCGTGTGGAACATCGAGAGCGGGTTGCCGCAGAACTCGGTGAACGTCATCGTCCAGGACCGCCAGGGCTATCTGTGGCTGGCCACCCAGGAGGGGATGGCGCGGTTCGACGGCGCCGGCTTCAGCGTCTACGACAAACGCACCACCCGGGCCCTGACCACCAACAACATTCGGGCGCTCCTGGTGGACCGGAGCGGGACGCTGTGGGCGGGCACCAACAGCGGCGGGCTGCTCCGGTTCAAGGACGGCCAATTCCGCGTCTTCACCACCCGTGACGGCCTGGCGTTCGACATCGTCACCGCTCTGGCCGAGGGCCCGGACGGCCGGATCTGGATCGCCACCTACGGCGGGGGATTGAGCTGCCTGAGCGGGGACCGGTTCCAGAACTTCACCACCCGGGACGGCCTGGCCCACAACAGCCTGTTGAGCCTGCTGGCCGACGCGGACGGCACCCTCTGGATCGGCACCAACGGCGCCGGCGTCTGCCGCCTGCGGAACGGAGAGTTCGAACGGCTGGACGAGCGGCACGGCCTGCCGAACCCGGTGGTGTACTGCCTGGCGCGAAGCCGGGACGGCACGCTGTGGGCGGGCACGTACGGGGGCGGACTGGCCCGGTTCGCCGACGGACGATTTTCCGTGATCACCACGCGCGACGGACTGTCCAGCGACCGCATCCTGGCGGTCTTCGAAGACCGGGCCGGCAACCTCTGGGTGGGCACGTTCGGCGGCGGCGTGTGCCGGCGGGCCCGCGGGCGGTGGTCCGTGTTCTCGCGTCCCGAGGGCCTGCCGTACGAGGTGGCGCGCGCCTTCTGCGAGGACCGGGAAGGGAACCTCTGGATCGGCACCGACGGGGGCGGGCTCGTCCGGCTGGCCGACGGCAGTTTCACCACCACCAGCGTCGCCGAGGGCCTCTCCAGCGCCTACATCATCGGGATCCTCGAGTCCCGCACCGGCGACATCTGGATCGGCACCAACGGCGGGGGCTTGAACCGCGTGCGCGGCGGGCGGATCGAGCACTTCGACGCCCGGCACGGATTTCCGCACGACCTGATCCGCTCCATGTGGGAAGCCCCGGACGGCGACCTGTGGGTGGGCACCGACGGCGGCGGCCTGGTCCGCCTGCGGGACGGGCGGGTGGCGGCGCACTTCACCACGCGGGACGGATTGTCCGCCGACCGGGTGATCAGCGTCTGCGGCGACCGCAAGGGCGTCATCTGGGCCGGCACGAACGGGGCCGGACTGAACCGGTTGGAGGATGGGCGCATTACCACGTTCTCCCGCCGGGCGGGCCGGCTGGCCGACATGGTCAACCTGATTTATGAGGATCGGGCAGGCCGGCTCTGGGTGGGCACCTACGGCGGACTGTGGCAATTCCGCGACGGCGAGTTCGTCGGCTTTCCCGGCCAGGAGGAGGTGGGCGCCGCCATCGTCACCGACATCCTCGAGGAGGCGAACGGCACGGTGTGGCTCGGTACCATCGGCGCGGGCCTGCTGCGGCTGGAGGCGGGCCGCGTGGCGCGCATCACCCGCGCAGACGGCTTGTACGACGACATCGCCTACGAGGTGGTCGAAGACGGGCGGGGCAACCTGTGGATGAGCTGCAACCGCGGCGTCTACCGGGCGCGCCTCGCCGAGCTGGAGGAGTTCGCGGCCGGGCGGATCCCCCGGGTGAGCTGCGTGGCCTACGGCAGCGCCGACGGCATGAAGACCGCCGAATGCAACGGCGGCTTTCAGCCGTCGGGGGCGCGCACCCGCGACGGCCGGATCTGGTTCCCCACTTCGGACGGGGTGGCGGTGGTGGATCCGGGGAAGATCCAGGTCAATCGGACGCCGCCGCCGGTGTTCGTGGAGCGGGTGATGGTCAACGGCCGGCCCGCGCCGGCCGGCGAGCGGCTGGTGCTCCCGCCGGGCCGGCACGATCTCGAGTTCCACTACACCGGGCTGTCGCTGGTGGCGCCGGAGAAAGTTCTGTTCCGGTACCGGCTGGAGGGCTACGACATCGCCTGGCGCGACGCCGGCAACCGGCGGATCGCCTACTACACCAACCTCCCGCCCGGTGAATTCAATTTCCACGTCATCGCCTGCAACAACGACGGCGTCTGGAACGAGCGCGGGGATCGCGTGGCGATGATCCAGCATCCGCGGCTCTGGCAGACCCCCTGGTTCCCGTTCCTCGTCGGCGGACTGGTGGTCCTGGCGGGCGCCGGCGCGGCGTGGGGACGGGAGCGGCGGCTCAAGGCCCGGCAGCGGGAGCTGGAACTGCTCGTGGACGAGCGGACGGCCCAGTTGCGGTCGGCCAACGAGCGGCTGGCCCGGCTCTCCACCGAAGACCCGCTCACCGGTCTGTCCAACCGGCGCCGGTTCGACGATCATCTCGATGCCCTGTGGCGGCAATACGCCCGGGCGCAGTCGCCCCTGGCGCTGGTGATGGTGGATCTGGACGGCTTCAAGGACTTCAACGATCACTACGGCCACCCCGCCGGCGACGCCTGCCTGGTGCAGGTGGCGGGCGTGCTGGCCGCCGGCGCCAAGCGGGCCGGCGACCTGGTGGCGCGTTACGGCGGCGAGGAGTTCGTCCTGGTGCTGGCCGGGTCGGATGCCGCCGGCGCGGCCGGACTGGCCGAGGGGCTCCGGACCGAGGTGGAGCGGCTGGCGATTCCCCACGCGCACGCCCCGCACGGCCGGGCCCACGTGAGCATCAGTCTGGGCGTCGCCGCGGCACGGCCCGAGATCGGCGCGCCCTGGCGCGGACTGGTGGCCCGCGCCGACGCCGCGCTGTACCGGGCCAAGGCCCGCGGCCGCAACCGGGTGGAGGTGGAAGGGGAGACCCAGGACGGTGCCGAACCCGCAGTTTGATTTCCAAATCCCCGAATCACCGCAGTGGACACGGAGTCCACACGGGGAACCATTTGTCATTGGTCATCTGACATTTTTCATTGGGCATTTCGGATTATTGGTTATTGGTGATTGCTAATATTTTATTGGCTACTTGGAGACGAGGCCGATGTTGCTGGGACCTGGGGGCTGGGACCTGGGATTTAGCGCCGGGGTCCGGGAGCCGGGAACAAGGACCCAGAACCGAGGACCCAGGTCCGTTGTCCGAAGTCCGATGTCCGAACTCCGCATGACGGGAACGAGCCTCTAGCCTCTAGCCTCTAGCCTCGACGCCCGACTAAGGAGCATTCCCCAGCGTCGAGCCTTCCCGTCGGTGATAACGCGAGAAGGCAAACCAACTCTTTTTCCCGTCGATCGTATAATGAACCGTCAACGTTTCCTGGCCTCTCTCGGGCTTGAAGGTGCGCTCGATGACGGCATCGACCCACATTCCCGGTTCGCGGTATCGGAAATAGAAATTCTTGCCGTAGTAATAGCCCGAAGCATCGGGCTGGTCGGCGAATTTCAGGAAGACCATCCCTTTCTGGTACCCCACGTAATAATCCGGAACGTGATCGTCATATTTTCGGGCGACGTAATTTCCCCCTTCCCTGGAGATGACGGTCAGGCCCTCCCGCCAGCTGCCGGTCAGGTCATTGGGACTGGCCGGCGGATTCGGCGGCGGCGGATCGACGCGCTGGGTTGCGGCCAAGGTTCCCTTCGTCGCCGGCGAATCGAAGCCCGGTTCCAGGTTCAGGCTGGCCAACCGGACGTCGTTTTCCAGGGTCCTGATCATCGCGTTGAATTCCGCAGTGGTTTTCAGGTTCGGAACATTCAGATTGTTCGCCTGTGCCTCGGTGAGAAAGGAACAGCCGAGCGTGCCGCGCACCATCGTTCCCATGCTGAGGGCCTGATTGATTCCGCTTCTGGCCATCTCCAGGCGAATACTTTCCCCTACCTGGGTGGCGGCAACGGCCTGGCCGCTGTGGAATCCGAGATCGGCGACATATGTGTCGCAGGTGGAAAAGTTTTGGATGCCCTGATCGGACCTGAAGACCGTCGACATCGCCGTTTTCAAATTGGAGTGGCATCCCTCCAGATAAGCCATCTTCTGCCGGTTGTTCATGCTGTCCGTCGCCTGGGGGAAGCGCCGCAGCAAGTCAACGATCCGGCGGATCTGGCCGGAATCGAAAGGGGGATCGAAGTACTGGTCGGCGAGCTGGTTCAGCATGGTGATGGCCGTGTTGATGTAGAGGTTGATGGAATTGGAATTTTCGGGAGTGATCCCCTGGTATTCGATGATCAGGGCGGTCATGCCGATGTTGCCCGCCGCGTTGAACACCAGGCGTTGGCGCTCATTGGCTTTCAGTTGCTGGCCGCCCAGCCAGAGCAGCAGACAGGGCACGATGAACAACACTTTCGTGATTCTCATCCCGTCACCTCCGCTGGTTGACGATCCTGGTGTTTCTAAATCGAAATGTAGGTTAATCACCGGTCGATGTCAATCGACAGTTGAATGGCTGGATGGGACCTGGGTTCTGGGACCTGGGGCCTGGGGTCTGGGACCTGGGACCTGGGATCTGGGACCTGGGGGCGGGAACCTGGGCCTTAGGCCATGGGACTTGGAACCTAGGTCCTTGAACCTGAGACCCAGATCCTAGAACCGAGGACCCGTGTCCCAGGTCC
>JAGOHA010000100.1:6903-11994 GCA_017996395.1 Acidobacteriota bacterium
CTGGGACCTGGGACCTGGGATCTGGGACCTGGGGGCGGGAACCTGGGCCTTAGGCCATGGGACTTGGAACCTAGGTCCTTGAACCTGAGACCCAGATCCTAGAACCGAGGACCCGTGTCCCAGGTCCGATTTCCGAAGTCCGATTTCCGAAGTCCGCTTTACGGGAACGAGCCTCTAGCCTCGAGCCTCTAGCCTCGAGCCTCGATTCGGATGTGCCTTGACATTGCGCCGGCCGGTCGTTATCTTCGCGAGGATGACCGTGCAATCCATGTTGCGGAGATCCCGTCCCGCATGAACAAGCCCACGCCCCACTTCAAGCGGCTGCCGGCGGCGGTGGTGGCGCTCGGGCTGGTGAGCTTCTTCACCGACCTGTCCAGCGAGATGATCTACCCGCTGTTGCCGCTGTTTCTGGCCACCACCATGGGCGCGGGGGCTTGGGTGATCGGGCTCATCGAGGGGGTGGCCGAGTCCACCGCCGCGGCGCTCAAGCTGGTGTCGGGTATCTTCGCCGACCGGGTCCGGCGGCGCAAGCCCATGCTCCTCGCCGGCTACGGGCTCTCCTCGGTGGCCCGGCCGCTCATCGGCCTGGCCGGCGCCTGGCCGGCGGTGCTGGCGCTGCGTTTCGCCGACCGGGTGGGGAAGGGCGTCCGCACCTCGCCCCGCGACGCGCTCATCGCCGACGTGACCGCCCCGGAGATCCGCGGCGCCGCCTTCGGCTTCCACCGCGCCATGGACCACGCCGGCGCCGTGGTGGGTCCGCTCGCGGCCGCGGCGCTCCTCGTGGGCGCCGGGCTCGAGCTCGGACAGGTGTTCCTCCTCGCGGCGATCCCCGGCGTGGCGGTGCTGGCAACCCTTGTCGCGGGAGTCCGGGAGCCGGCGCGGGGCACGCCGCCGGCGCCGCCGCGCTGGGACGTGCGCCGCGACTGGCACGGCCTCGGGCGCCCCTTCCACCGGTACCTGCTGGCCATGCTGGTGTTCACGCTGGGCAACTCGGCCGACGCCTTCCTGCTGCTCCGGCTGGCGCAGTCGGGCGTGACCGAGGCATGGGTGGCGGTGCTCTGGTCGCTCCACCATGTGGTCAAGATGGCCGCCACCTACATCGGCGGGCGACTGTCCGACCGGCTGGGGCGGCGGCCCATGGTGCTGGCGGGCTGGGCGGTCTATGCGGCGGTGTACCTGGTCTTTGCCGCCGGGCCGACGATGCCCGGGCTCATTGCCGCATTCATGATCTACGGCGTCTATTTCGGCCTGACGGAGCCGGTGGAGAAAGCCTGGGTGGCCGACCTGGCTCCGGCGGCGCTGCGCGGCTCGGCCTTCGGGTGTTACCATGCCGTGGTCGGGCTGGGCGCGCTGCCGGCCAGCCTGGCTTTCGGCCTGGTCTGGCAGGCCTGGGGCGCTCCGGCCGCGTTCGGCTTGGGCGCCGCGCTGGCCGCGGCGGCGGCCGCTCTGCTCCTGCGCGTGCGCGATGACGGAACAATCGCGGGCGATGGGCAGAACCAAACGGCCGGAACCACGTACAACCCACCCAAGGAGTAGCGATATGACGGAATCCCCCGGGACCGCCGAGAAGAAGAGCCCCTGGCGCGAGATCGTGGAGCCCTTCGTGAACCTGGTGCGGGCGCCGATGGCGCTCTGGGCGGCCAACCTGAGCTACTGCCTCGAGGGGCTGGCCTACTTCGGGACGCTGGCCCTGCTGGCGATCTACTACAACGACTTCCTCGGCTTCGACGACCACGCCGCCGACTGGATGGTGGGCGTGCTCACGGGCGGCATCACGCTGGGCATGCTGTTCCTGGGCAGCATCCCCGACCGTTGGGGCGTGCGCCGGGCGCTGGTGGCGGCGATGGCGTTCGTCCTGGCCGGCCGGGCGCTGCTCGCGGCCGGGCCCACGTTCCTGCCGTGGTTCGGCGGCGCGGCGTCGCCGCTGTTCCTGGTGTCGCTGGCGGGGATCCTGTGCGTGGTGGTGGGCTGGGGGATGTACCAGCCGGCCATCTTCTCCGCCGTCAAGCACTTCACGAACGAGAAGACCGCGGCGATGGGATTCGCCATGCTGTACGCCGTGAACAACCTGGGCGGTTTCCTCCCCGGGCTGCTGTCGCCCCGGGTGCGCGCCGCCACCAACGCGTTCTTCGAAGCCCACGCGCCCACCGCCGGCCCCGGGCCCCGCGGCGAGATCCACTACGGCATCCTCGGCGTGTACTGGGTGTACGTGGCCCTGACCGTGGTGGGGTTGCTGGTGGTGGCGTTCCTGCTGAACCGGCGCGCGGTGGAGCGGGCCCGCCGGGTCCTGGCCGGCGAGGCGGCCGCCGGCGCGCCCCCGGCGGCGGAGGGGACCGGTCGGCCCCGGCGCACCCTGGGCGAGTACCTGCGCCAGCATCCGCTGCGCGACGGCAAGTTCACCTTCTTCGTCTTCGTCCTGATCCCGGTGCAGACGCTGTTCGCCCACAACTGGCTGACCCTGCCCCAGTATGTGGACCGCTGCTTCGGCCAGGGCGTTCGGGACAACATGGAGTTCTTCGTCAACTTCAGCCCGTTGCTCATCTTCGTGCTGACGCCGCTCGTGGCCGCGCTGACCACGAAGGTGCCGGTGTACCGCATGATGATGCTGGGCACGCTGGTGATGGCCGCCCCCGCGTTCCTGCTGTCGCTCGGCACCAACGTCTACCTCCTGGTCGCCTACATCGTGATCATGTCGGTGGGCGAGGCCATGTGGTCGCCCCGCTTCCTGCAGTTCATCACCCAGATCGCGCCCGCCGGGCGCACCGGCGAGTACGTGGGCGTGGGGCAGTTTCCCTGGTTTCTGACCAAGATCCTCACCAGCCTGTACGCCGGCTTCTTCCTGACCCGCTTCGTCCCCATCGACGGATTGCGCCATCCCCAGACCATGTGGCTGGTGTACGGCGGCGTGGCCATGATCACGCCGGTGGCGCTGTTCCTGGCCCGCCGGCGGGTCAGCGGCAAGCTGGAGGAGAAGGGCTGAAGCGACGGACGCGCGCGGCGGCGCGGGCACCCGGCCGCCGGCGCGCGTTGAGATACGTGGAACGATAGCCGCGGGGCCTGTCCGGGCCCGCGAACCTTATTTCGACTGAGGAGGCGACATGCGCAACGTGACCATCCGCATCCTGCTGACGGCGGTCCTGGCGGCCGCCGGCATCCTGGGCGTCCGGGCGGCGGATCCGCCGGCGCTCCAGTATCCCAAGACGGCCACGGTGGACCAGACGGACGACTACCACGGCACCAAGGTGGCCGACCCGTACCGCTGGCTCGAGGATGACAAGGCCCCGGCCGTGGCCGCCTGGGTGCAGGAGCAAAACGCCCTCACCTTCGGCTACCTGGGCCAGATCCCCTACCGCGACGCCATCCGCCGACGGCTGGAGACGCTGATGAACTACCCCCGCTACAGCGCGCCGTTCCGGGCGGGCGATTACTACTTTTTCAGCAAGAACGACGGCCTCCAGAACCAGAGCGTGACCTACTACCAGAAGGGCCTGACCGGCGAGCCCAAGGTCTTCCTCGATCCCAACACGCTCTCGAAGGACGGCACCACGCGGGCCGGTCTGGCCGGTTTCTCCGAGGACGACCGCTACGTCGTGGTCCGCTACTCGGCGGCGGGCTCCGACTGGGGCGAGCTGAAGGTCATGGGCGTGGCCAGCCGCCGCGAGCTGTCGGACCACCTGAAGTGGGTCAAGTTCTCCGGCGCGGCCTGGCGCGGCAACGGCTTCTACTACAGTCGCTACGACGCCCCCAAACCGGGCGAGGAGCTCACCGCCCGGAACGAGAACCAGAAGATCTACTTCCACAAGCTGGGCGACCCCCAGGCCAAGGACCGCCTCGTCTTCGAGGACCCCGAGCATCCGCTGCGCTACCACGGCGCCGGCGTGACCGAGGACGGGCGCTACCTCATCATCTCCAGCTCCGAGGGGACCCACGGCAACGAGGTGCGCGTCCGCGACCTGAAGCGGAAGGGGAGCCAGTTCCAGGTGCTCTGCCCGGGATTCCAGTACAACTACTCGATCATCGACAACGTGGGCGAGCGCTTCCTCGTCCACACGGACCACGGGGCGCCCAACTACCGGGTGGTGCTGATCGACCCGCGCCGGCCCGGGTCGGAGAACTGGCAGACCGTCGTCGCCGAGAAGAAGGACGTGCTGCGCGGCGCCTCGACCGCCGGCGGCAAGCTGTTCTGCACCTACCTCGTGGACGTGAGCACCCGCGTCTACCAGCACGCCCTGGACGGCCGCCTGGAGAAGGAGATCGAGCTGCCCGGCCTGGGCTCGGCCGGCGGTTTCTACGGCAAGCGGAAGGACACGACCCTGTTTTACACCTTCACCAACTTCACCTATCCGCCGGTGATCTTCAAGTATGACCTGAAGACGGGCCGGAGCGAGCTGTTCCGCCGCACCGAGCTCCCCTTCGACCCGGCCGGCTTCGAGGCGAAGCAGGTGTTCTATCCCTCGAAGGACGGCACCCGGATTCCCATGTTCATCGTGCACAAGAAGGGATTGACGCTCAGCGGCGACAACCCCACATTCCTGTACGGCTACGGCGGCTTCAACGCCAGCATGACCCCCTCGTTCAGCGCCACGATGATGCTCTGGCTGGAAAGCGGCGGCGTCTACGCCATGGCCAACCTGCGGGGCGGCGGCGAGTACGGCGAGGCGTGGCATCAGGCCGGCATGCGCGGGAAGAAGCAGAACGTGTTCGACGACTTCATCGCCGCGGCCGAGTACCTCATCCGCGAGAAGTACACCTCGTCGGCGCGGCTGGCCATCGCCGGCGGCTCCAACGGCGGGCTGCTGGTGGGCGCCTGCATGACCCAGCGCCCCGACCTGTTCAAGGTGGCCCTGCCGGCGGTGGGCGTCATGGACATGCTCCGCTTCCACAAGTTCACGGTTGGGTGGGGCTGGACCGTGGAGTACGGCACCAGCGACGATCCCGCCCAGTTCCAGTACCTGCAGGCGTATTCGCCGCTCCACAACCTGAAGCCGGGCGTGCGCTACCCGGCCACCCTGGTCACCACCGCCGACCACGACGACCGCGTGGTGCCGGCCCACTCGTTCAAGTTCATCGCCACGCTGCAGGCGTGCCAGG
>JAGOHA010000101.1:0-4619 GCA_017996395.1 Acidobacteriota bacterium
GCCGGCGCCGTCGTCGCCCGCCATGGTGCCCATGGTGTGGGTGCCGTGGCCGTTGTCGTCGCACGGTTCGGGTGCGTCGGCGCCGCAGGAGCTGCCCGCCGCGTGCACCGCGTCGTGCCAGTTGTGGTCGTGCGTCGCGGCGGCGCCGTCCCAACCGCGATATTGGCGGATGAGCGCCGGGTGGTCCCAGTCATAGCCGGTGTCGGCGCCCGCCACGACGGCGCCCTGTCCGCGGGCGCCCGCCGCCCACGCTTCGGGTGCGCGCGTCTTCAGGATCCCCCACGGGATGTCGACGGACTTATCCGCGCGCCGCGCTTCCGGGAACGGCAGCGCCGGCGCCACCGGCGGATTGGCCTCAACCAGCGCCACGTCGGGGCGCGCGGCCGCTGCCTCCACGGCGCGGTGACCGCCGCGGGCCCAGACGACATTGGCGATCCAGAACGGTCGCACCTCGGCCCCCGCGGCGCGGAGCGCCTCCATCACCGATGCCTGGGTGAGCGCCGCGGTCTCGCGGAGCCGGCGGTGCACCCACGCCGTCTTCTGCGCGTGGGTGGCCAGCCGGCGGGCGCCGGACAGGTCGGCCTGCTCTCCCAGGACCACCAGGAACTCCCGCGGCGCCTCGCCCGGCGCCGCCACCTCCGGGTCCACCTTGTGCCGCCAGTCGTCCGCAGGGTCGGCGCCGCAGATAGCGCCGGCGCAGAGCGCCGCGCAGCAGGCTGCAGCGACCAGTCGGCTCAGCCGTGCCGCGCCGGCGGCCGTCGCAGTCAATAATCCGCTCATGAGTATGCTCCTGCTCCTTTCATCCGGCCGATTATAACAGAAGAAAAAAGCCGGCAGACGGGAGGCGTCACCGGCCGTAAATGGGTAGCAAACATTGTCTGGGGTGTTAGATGACGCCGATCGGAAAAAAGTTGAAGATTACGCGATCATTGTCAGGGCGGAGAACAGGGTCATCGGACTTCGGATATCGTGCTCGTAATCGTACTTCGTAATTGTAATTCGTAATCGTGCTCATAATCGAGGCTCGAGACTCGAGGCTCGTTCCCGGCATGCGGACATCGGGTATCGGACCTGGGACCTGGGTTCTGGGACCTGGTTCTCAAACCCCAGAGCTCTCCTCGCCAATCCCGCGCATATCTCGTGCTCGTGATCGAAATCCCAAACCGGCGGAGCCGGAACCAAAGAGGCATGATCCTTCAATCCAGCTCTGTGCCGCAATGCCGAGTCTTTGGCAAGCCCCCCCAGTTTCAAAGACAACAGCCAGTCGCAGCCCCGGGACAGGGGCGCGGGGAAATTCGGATCGAACCTTCGGAAAACATTCCGCCCGCCCGTTTGGATCGATGAATCCATCATTCGGGCGGGAACCATGTCCATCCGCGGCTCGGTTTTAAAATCCACTCAGCGATTGTGTGACCGGGTTCGGGAAATCAATGGGGGCGCTTCGGAGTTGACGAACGATAGCTGCGGGGATCTTCGCCGCGCCCCTTATCCGGGGCGCGCGACGTCACAAACAATCGATGTTCCAGGCGCAGCCCCGCGTGCGCGGGGCTGCGCCTGGCTATTTTCGACGTGAAAGTGTGGACGGTGCCGGTCGATGGTGAGCGGGGCGATCCCGTCGATGGCATGGCGAAAATCCTGCCAAAATTGGCAAAAAATCGGGAGTAACTGAGCAATCGTAATCGAGGCTCGAGACTCGTTCGCGTGATGCGGACTTCGAAAATCGGACATCGGGTATCGGACCTGGGTTCTGGGACCTGGGACCTGGGAACAGGGATCTGGACCCTGGAGCCGGGATCCAGTGTCCGATCCCCCAACCCTAAATTCTTTGTGTTCTCTGTGACTTTGTGGTGAATGAGATGCAACCGGTCACCGATACTCGCGGTCCGACAGGCCGCGGAAGGCGAGGTAGCGCTCGATTTCGTCATTGTAGATCTTCATCACCCAGCCCAGCACGTAGGCGTCGTCGAGCCAGCCGATCCCGATGATCACGTCCGGGATGACGTCCAGCGGATTGATGAAATAGAGCAGGGCGGCGCCGCTCACGGCGTACACCTTCCAGCTCGTCTTGAACGACTTGTCGAACAGCAGGTCGAAGAAGAGCCGCGCCCGGCGCAACAGCCGGTTGATGTAGCCCACGTCGCGGTGGGCCCGCTCGAGCTGCTCCAGTTTCCCCGGCAGCTTCCGGGCGATGTACTCGCGGTCGCTGTCGTCGAACGACTCGGCCATCTGCTGCAGAGGCCGGGGCACAGCCGGCTCGTTGTCATCGTGGGCCATGGCGCATCCTCCTTGTGTCTTTCAGGATAGCGCAAATCGCCGCAAGTTTCACGCGTCCCGTGGCTCGGTGTGAATAACCACCCGGGCCACGCCGGGCACGCGCGCCTTCAGGAAACGCTCCATGCGTTCGGTCAGGTCATGGGCGTCGCGGATGCCGGTCCGGGCGTCCAGGGCGCAGTGCAGCGAGATGGACAGTCCCTCAGCGAGCCGCTGGACCTGCAGGTCATGCGGTTGGGCGGCGATGGTCTCGCCGGCCAGGAACTCGGCGATCGCGTCGTGGATGCGGCCGGCGGGGGTGGCTTCGGCCCGGCAGGCCGCCGAACGGTCACCCACGGGCTCCAGGTGGGTGACCACATCGACGATGTCCGGCATCTCCCGCCGCAGCGACTGTTCGAAGAGATCGGCCTGGCGGTGCGCGGCCTCCAGGCTCAACCCTTCGTCCACCTCGAGGTGCAGTTCCACCGTCCGTCGGGATTCGCACTCATAGAAGCGCACCGCGTGGGCGGCCAGGCCCTGCCGCGCCGCGTGCAGGCGCACCGCGGCCACCAGCCCTTCGTCGCTCTCCGGGTCGGGCTCCACGTGGACCACGAGGTCCGCCTTGGGATGCTCGGCCCGGATGGCGGCCTCCACCGCGTCGGCGATGGCGTGGACGCGCTCCAGCGGCAACCCCGGCGCGGCCGCCACCGTCACGTCGGCGAAGAGTTCCGGCCCGCTCCGCCGCACCCGCAACTGCGCCACCCGCGCCACACCGGGCACGTTCCGGATCAGGCCGGCCATCCGTTCGGGCAGGTCGCGGGGCACGGCGTCCAGCAGGTCGCGCACCGACCGCATCCCGAGCTGGATGCTCACCCACACCACGATCACCGCCACGCCCAGCGCCGCCAGGGCGTCCGTCTTTTCCAGGAGCGGAAGGTCCAGGGCGGCGGCGGCGCGCACGCCGGCCAGGCCCACCAGGACCACCAGCGACGAGTAGATGTCCGTGGAAAAATGGAGCGCGTCGGCCTCCAGGGCCTGGCTCCCATACTTTTCCGCCACCCGCCGCAGGGCGCGGGAGCGCGACACATCCACGACGATGGACACGAGGATCACCAGGAACGCCCAGACGCTCGCGTCCACCACCGCGGGCTCCGGGCTGAGCAGCCGGCGGAAGGCCTCGTAGATGATCCAGACGCAGGTGAGGAGCAGGAGCAGCGTCTGGAACAGCGCCGACAGGTTCTCCACCTTGCCGTGGCCGTAGGTGTGGTCCCGGTCGGCCGGATGACCCGACACGCGGACCGCCCAGAGCGTGACCGCCGCCGCCACCAGGTCCAGGCCGGAGTGAGCCGCCTCGGAAAGGACGCCGAGACTGTTGGTCCAGAGCCCCACGCCCAGCTTGATTCCGGTCAGGAAGACCGCGGCCAGCACGGAGGTCATGGCGACGAAGCGCTTTTCACGGAGCGCGGTCGCGTTTCGATGATCCACCTGGTTCACCCGGATCGCCCCATCCCATTGTTTCGGCTCCGGCGGACAGCCGCCGGCCCGTCCGACGGATCCCATCTTACGAGAAGCATCCGGTGAAAGCAAGGCGCCTGAACCGGCCGGCGCGGAGGGGCAGCCGCGGCTAACATTCCGATGGCAGGATTCGTATAAGATCCCGGAATCAGCACGAGTGAAGGGGATTTCGATGAAGCGGACGATCGGCTGGATCCTCCTGCTGTTCGGCGTCTGGACCGCCGTGCCGGCCCGGACCGTGCCCATCCCGTATGTCACGGCCGCCTACGGCTGGGAGACCGGCCTGATCGTGGACAACGCCGGCTTCGTCGACGCCACGATCGAACTGACGCTGTTCACCGACGGGACCGCCGCGGCGCCGCAGATCCACGAAGTGGCCGCCGGACAGTGCCTCCGCATTCCACTGACGGAAGGAAGCTGCGGCACGGTCACCTGCGCCGAATCCAACGTGGTCCTCAAGCTGGCCTTTCGCCACACCGTCGAGGAGGGCATCGCCGAGTTCGCCCTCGCGGAGGACGCCGGGACGCGGCTCCAGTTCCTGCTCCCTCACTATGCGGGCGGCATCGTCAACTGGACCGGGCTGGCGGTGATGAACCCGGGCGAGGCGCCCGCCGCGGTCGCACTGGAGGCGTACGCCCCGTCCGGCGCCAGCCTGGGCGTCGTGGAGCACGTGATCGGCGGCCGCGACCTGCTGGTGCAGATGCTCGCCGACTTCTTCCCCGGCCTTTCCCTCCCCGGCGTCGCGCGGATCGAAGTGCGGTCCGACGTGCCCGTGTGCGGCCTGCACATTTCCGGCCATGATCTGGCTCGCCTGCTCTTCACCCCCGCCGTGAGCGGAAACGGCGGCGGCGAAA
>JAGOHA010000101.1:4719-11835 GCA_017996395.1 Acidobacteriota bacterium
ATCGATCGGATCGTGGCCAGGGCCGACGGCGCCGTCACCGGCATCCACATGTCCGGGCAGGGCCTGGCGCGGCTGCTCTTCACCGAAGCCGCCCCCCACCGGGAAACGAGACCTTTCCTGGAGCGCCTCATGGCGCTGCCGGGGGTGGTGGTTACTCCGGTGACGCCGCCGGCGCCGTATCCGGCCGCCTACGAGATCCGGGTCACCCAGCCGCTGGATCACCAGAACCCCGGCGGCGAGACCTTCATCCAGCGCATCTGGCTGAACCACCTGGGTGAGGACCGGCCCATGGTCATGTACCTCGGGGGTTACGGCATCGGCCGCAACCTGGTCACCGAGCTGTGCGGACTGCTGGACGCCAACGAGCTGGTCGTCCCCCACCGGTTCTTCGCCGGGGCGGCGCCGGCGGACCTGGACTGGGAGAAACTGAACATCGTCCAGGCCGCCGCGGATCACCACCGCCTCGCCGCCTTGTTCCAGGACCTCTACCCCGGCCGGTGGGTGAACACGGGCGGCAGCAAGGGGGGCATGACCGCCCTGTTCCATCGCCGCTTCCACCCCCGGGACGTCGACGTGACGGTGGCGTACGTGGCGCCGCTCATGCTGGCGTTGGAAGACCCGCGGCCGACGGACATGATCCAGGGGCTCGGCACCGTCGAATGCCGCGACCGGATATGGGCCTTCCAGCGGCGGGCGCTGCAGAACCGCTCCGCCATCGCCGCGCGGCTGAGCACCTGGGCCGCCCAGACCGGACGGACCTACCACCGGATCGGCTTCAACGCGGCCGTGGAGCACGCGGTCATGGAACACCCGTTCGCCTTCTGGCAGTACGGCCCCAGCGACTGCAACACCATCCCCGGCCCGGGTGCCTCCGCGGCGACGATGTTCGCGCACCTGGCCGAAACGGTGGGCTTCGATTACTACTCCGACCAGGGCATCGCCTACTTCGAACCGGCCTTCTACCAGTTCCTGACCGAGACCGGCTACTGCCGCTACCTGCACGAGCACCTCGACGACCTGCTCGTCTACGTTCCGGACCCCGACTACAGTGTCTTCGCCCCCATGGACACGCCGCTCCCCTACCGGCCGGAAGCCATGACGGACATCCTGGGCTGGCTCCAGACCGAGGGGGATCGCATCCTCTACATCTACGGGGGCTGGGACCCCTGGACCGCCTGCGCCGTGGAGCTCACCGGCGAGGCGGTCGCGCTGAAGATCATCCAGCCGGGAGCGGACCACGGCATCCGCATCAGTGGACTGGACGACCGGGAACTCGTCCTGGCCACGCTCTCCGCCTGGCTCGGGATGGACGTCCCCGCCGCCGCGGCCAAGGCCCGGCCCTGGCCAGCGCCAGCCGAGGAAGCGGCGCTCGAAACACCCTTTCGCCGCGGCCGGCTGAGTGCCCCGGGTCCCTGACGCCCCGCCCCTGCCAGCGCCGCCAAATTCACCCGCCGCAGCATCTTAACCGCCATGATCCGCGCCGCCGGCGCCCTGTCCGCAAAAATATTGCAAGCCGGCCGCGCCGCCGCCGTCTCTAAAGTGACCGCGCCGACGATCCGTTTCCCCGCGGGACGGGTCAAATAGATACCGAACGGCGCCACCGCCACCAGGAGGATCCCGATGAGACGCATTCCCCACCTCGCCCTGATCATCTGCATCGCCGCACTGGCGGCCAGTTTCGCCTGGGCCGACGGGCTCATCATCGCCCCGCACCCCCACCCGGGCCCGGGCCAGCCGTACGCGTTCGCGCCGCTGGCCGTCAAGTACCACCACGTCACCGTCACGATCACCGACCAGGTGGCCGTGACCGAGGTGGACCAGTCGTTCTACAATCCCACCTCCGCCCGGCTGGAGGGGACGTACATCTTCCCGATCCCCGCCGGCGCCCAGATCGACCGCTTCGCCATGGACATCGACGGCAAGATGACCGAGGCGGAACTGCTCGACGCCGCCAAGGCGCGGCAGATCTACGAGGATATCGTCCGGCGCATGCGCGACCCGGCCCTGATGGAGTACGCCGGCCAGGGGCTGTTCAAGGTGCGCATATTCCCCATCGAGCCGCGCAGCGAAAAGCGCGTGCGCCTGAGCTACACCCAGGTGCTGCGTCAGGAGAGCGGACTGGTGGAGTACGTCTATCCGCTGAACACCGAGAAGTTCTCCGCCCAGCCCGTGGGCAGCGTCTCCGTCAAGGTGGCGTTGAGCAGCACCCACGACCTGCAGTCGGTCTACTCGCCCAGCCACCCCGTCGAGGTGCGCCGACCCGACGCCCGCCACGCCGTAGCCGGCTTCGAGACCAGCAACGCGCGGCCCGACACCGACTTCCAGCTCTTCTACTCCACCCGGCCCGACGGGGACGTGGGCCTGAGCCTCCTCGCCAGCCGGAACGGCGACGACGCCGACGGCGGCTACTTCCTGCTTCTGGCGTCGCCTTCCGTCCGGCTCGCCGGCGAGCAGATCGTCCAGAAGGACGTGGTGTTCGTCCTGGACACCTCCGGCTCCATGGCCGACGGCGGCAAACTGGACCAGGCCAAGCGGGCGCTCCAGTTCTGCCTGCAGAACCTGAACGCCGGCGACCGTTTCGAGATCGTCCGCTTCGCCACCGAAGCCGAGCCGCTTTTCGGCCGGCTGGCCCCGGCGGACGCGGACCATCTCGCCAAGGCCGCCGCCTTCGTGAAGGAGCTCAAGCCCATCGGCGGCACCGCGATCGAGGACGCCCTGGCCGCGGCGCTCGCGCCGGCGCCGGGCGCCGGCTCGCCCGACCGGCCGTACGTGGTGGTGTTCCTCACCGACGGCAAGCCCACCATCGGCAGCACCGACGAGAAGCAGATCCTGGACCGGGCCCGCGCGGCCGCCGGCGGCCGGGCGGTGCGGGTGTTCTGCTTCGGCATCGGCACCGACATCAACACCCGGCTGCTCGACCGCCTGGCCGAGGAAACCCGCGCCGCCAGCCAGTACGTGCTGCCCAGCGAGGACATCGAGGTCAAGGTGTCGAACTTTTACGCCAAGATCAGCATGCCCGTGCTGGCCAATCCCAGGCTGGAAGTGTCCGGCCCGGTGAAGATCTCCAAGACCTATCCCACCGCGCTGCCCGATCTGTTCAAGGGCGAGCAGCTGGTGCTATTCGGCCGCTACACCGGCAGCGGCGCCGCCACGGTGAAGCTGAGCGGCTCCGTCAACGGCCGCCCCCGCACCTTCACCTACGCGGCCGAGTTCCCCGCCCGCGACGCGGCGCACGGCTTCATCCCGCGCCTGTGGGCCACCCGCCGGGTGGGCTTCCTGCTGGACCAGATCCGCCTGCACGGCGAGAGCGCCGAGCTGCGCGACGAGGTCACCCGCCTGGCCCGCCTCTACGGCATCGTCACCCCCTATACCGCCTACCTCATCGTCGAGGACGAGAGCCGGCGCAACGTCCCGGTGACCAGCCGCACCCTGCAGGCCATCGACGGGGATGAGAAGCTGGTCACCGAAACCCGCCGCCGCTACAAGGAGATGAAAGACGAATCCAGCGGCGCCGGCGTGGTGGGCGGCGTCCAGTCGAACAGCACCCTGAAGCAGGCCGAGGTCGTCTCCGCCCCGGCGGAGGCCAACGTCCACGCCCGCAAGGGCTATGCCGGAGCCGCCGCCCCCGAGAGCGCGCGGGTGGACCAGGCGATCAGCGCCCAGGCCAACCGCTATATCGCCGGCCGCAACTTCTTCCAGAACGGCAGCCAATGGATCGACGCCAACGTCCAGGCCAAGCCCGGCGCCCGGCGCGTCCAGGTCAAGTTCAACTCCGCCGAGTACTTCGACCTGATGGGCAAGCACCCCAGCATGCCGCAGTGGCTGTCGGTGGGCCGCAACGTCCAGGTCGCGCTCGGCGACACGGTCTACGAGATCGTCGAATGAACCGCAACCGACATCATGAATGATAAGGAGACGAACATGAACACCTGCACCGCCCGTCACACCCTCCTGGTCCTGGCGCTGCTCCTGGCGGCTGCGGCCGCCCCGTCCGCGGCCGCCGTCCAGGCCGACAAGCCCGCCGCCGCCGCGGGGGCGCCCCGGATCGAGGTCTGCTTCGTGCTGGACACCACCGGCTCCATGGGCGGCCTCATCGAGGGGGCCAAGCTCAAGATTTGGTCCATCGCCAACCAGATGGTTTCAGCCAAGCCGACGCCCAGGCTCAAGATCGCCCTCATCGGCTATCGCGACCGGGGCGACGAGTACGTCACCCGCATCTACGACCTGAGCGAGGACATCGACGCCGTCTACGCCAACCTCCAGAAGTTCGAGGCCGGCGGCGGGGGCGACACCCCCGAGTCGGTGAACCAGGCCCTGCACGAGGCCGTGGCCAAGGTGGCCTGGAGCGCCGACCGCGGCGTGCTCAAGATCATCTTCCTGGTGGGCGACTGCCCGCCCCACATGGACTACCCCGATGACGTCAAGTACCCGAAGACCTGCGAAGCCGCCGTCAAGAAGGACCTGATCATCAACACCGTCCAGTGCGGCAATCACGGCGAGACCACCCCCGTCTGGCAGGACATCGCCGGCCGCGCCGAAGGGAAGTTCGTGGCCATCGGCCAGTCGGGCGACATGCAGGTGGTGAGCACACCCATGGACGCCGAGCTGGCGAAGCTCAACGCCGAAGTCGGCCGCACCCTGGTCCCCTACGGCAGCGAACGGAAGCGGGGCGAGGTCATGGCCAAGCAGGTGGCCGCCGAGGCCGCCGCCGCGCCCGCCGCAGCCGACCGCCTGGCCTACAACGCCAGCACCGGCAAGGCCGTCCAGGGGGGCGGCGACCTGGTGGACGACCTGAAGGACAACCGGGTCAAGCTCGAGGAGGTGAAGGCGGACGAACTCCCCGCCGAGATGAAAAATCTCACCAAGGAGCAGCAGGCGGCCTACCTCAAAGCCAAGGCCGAGGAGCGCCAGAAGGTCCAGGCCCGGATCGCCGAGCTGGTGAAGAAGCGCCAGGAGTACATCAACGAGGAGATGCGCAAGGCGGCGGGCAAGGGCGGCTTCGACGAGCAGGTGCGCGCCATCGTCACCGAGCAGGCCAAGAGCAAGGGCATCAAATACGCCACCGGCGACAAATGAGCATCGCCGCCCCGGCGGACGGCGCGGCCGTCCGCCGGGGACCTACCTCCCTACCCATGGCATCGGGGCGGACACCGGGTCCGCCCCGTTTTTTCCCGCGGTCCCGCAACGCGCCGCTATTCCACCGTGAACGAAGTATCGCCCAGCTTGGCGCCGCCGGCGTCGAGCACCTCCACCCGCCAATCTCCGGTGCGGTTGTGGAGCGTCTTGTAAGCGTGGGTGCGCCAGCGCGCCCCCTGCTTTGCCGCCAGCACGGTCCGGCCCACTTCATTGTCGCCGTGGTGCCAGACGATGGTGATTTCGGTGTCCGCTGCGATGTCTTTCAGTTCCACGAAGGCGAACACCTTCTCCGTGGCCGCGGGGAATGTGTCCGCGGCGCCCACGGGTTCGCGGTTCTCCACGCCGGTACAGACGACGAACCGCGACAACTTCACCATGGGTCCGGCGACCGCCTGGGCGGCCGCCGCGCCGGCCAACAGCGCCAGGCAAACGGCCAGGACAACACATTTCAAGCACAGTTTCATGGTTTTCTCCTCCTCCGATCGAGCCCCGGGGGGCGTTGGTCTCCATAGATAAGACAATGGGACGCCGCTGTCAAGACCGGCCGGGTGACGTGAACGCCGCTCCAGGCCTTCCAGCAGATTGCCGTTGATCGCGGCCGCCGGTGTTCCTACAATATTGCTTTCAACCGGCAGATCATCCGGAACGACCGGGCCGGGAGTCTGCAATCGAGGTCATCCGATCCAATCGCCATGAAGACCAGTTTCATCATTTTCTTCTCCATCTTCTTCCTGCTCTATTTTCTGGTGAACGCCTATATCTTCCGGCGGGGTTGGCAGGCCATTCCCACCGGATCGCCGTGGCGGACGGTGTACGCGGCGGTGTTCATGTTCGGCGCCCTGGCTTTCATCGCCGGCCGTTTCCTGGAGCGCACCGATTGGACCGGCACGGCCACGGTGCTGGTCTGGGTGGGCGCTTTCTGGCTGGCGCTGATGCTCTATTTCATCCTCGGCGCGGTGCTGGTGGACCTGCTGCGGCTGCTGCACCGCTGGTTTCACATCTGGCCGGCGACGGTGACCGGGAACCTGCCCCGCGCCCGGCTCGTCGCTCTGGGCGTGGTGCTGGCGGCGACCGCCCTCGTGGTTGGGCTCGGCCATTGGAACGCCCGCAGCCCGCAGGTGCGCCGCCTGGCCCTGACCATTCCCAAAGCCGTCGAAGGCCGGCCGAGCCTGAGGATCGCCCTGGCGTCGGACATCCATTTGGGCACCCTCGTGGGCAACTCGCTGGTGGGCGACATGGTGCGGACGATGACCGGGCTGCAGCCTGACCTCATTCTCCTGCCCGGTGACATCGTCGACGAGGATCTGGAGCCCGTCATCCGCCAGGACCTGGGCCGGAAGCTCCTGGAGCTGCGCGTCCCCCTGGGTGTCTTCGCCTGCACCGGCAACCACGAGTACATCGGCGGCGCCGAGCCGGCGGTGCGGTACCTGGAGGCGCACGGCATCCGGGTGCTGCGTGACGAGGCGGTGGAGTTGCCGGGCGGAATCTGGCTGGCCGGCCGCGAGGACCGCGCCAAGGGCCGCTTCACCGGCGCCGAACGCAAGCCGCTGGCCGAGGTGCTCCGCGCCGCGGACCGCGCCCGGCCGGTGATCCTCATGGACCATCAGCCGTTCCGGCTGGACGAGGCGGCGGGGCACGGGGTGGACCTGCAGGTGTCGGGGCACACCCACCACGGCCAGCTCTGGCCGCTCAGCCTGATCACCCGGTCGATCTACCCGATCAGCTACGGGTACGGGCGGATCGGCGGCACGCAGGTTTACGTGTCGTGCGGCTTCGGCACGTGGGGTCCGCCCGTCCGCGTGGGCAACCGCCCGGAGATCGTGCTCATCGAAATCGCGTTCTCCCCGCAGAGTTGATCGTTGAGGGTTGAGGGTTGAGGGTTCGTGCTCGTAATTGAAATCGTGATCGGCGCGTCATCGACGGTGACGGGGTCGGATCAATCAGCCATCGCGCCACGATCCCGGCCCGCCAGGGCCGGAC
>JAGOHA010000240.1 GCA_017996395.1 Acidobacteriota bacterium
TGTTCGTGGAGCTGGCCGACCCGGCGGCGGACCCGGCGGCCTATCCGAAGCGCCAGCGGGCGGTGATCGAGTTCCTGCGCAGCCACCAGGGACCGCTCCCGCTGGCCCGCGTGGTCGCCGAGACGGGCGTCCCGCACGACGTGACGCGGCGCCTGCAGGCCAAGGGCGCGCTGCGGATCGAGGCGGCCGAAAGCTACCGCGATCCGTTCGCCGGCTACCGGGCGCGCGAGACCGAAACGCTGGTGCTCACGGCGGCGCAGCGCGCGGCCGTGGACCGGATCCGGGGCGACCTGGACGCCGGGCGCCCCGGCCAGTACCTGGTGCTCGGCGTCACCGGCAGCGGCAAGACCCAGGTCTACATCGAGCTGATCCACGACGCGCTGCGCCGCGGGCGCACGGCGCTCATGCTGGTGCCGGAGATCTCGCTGACTCCGGCGCTGACTCAGCGGTTCATGACCCACTTCGGCGGCCGCCTGGCCATCCTGCACAGCATGCTCTCCGACGGCGAGCGCCACGACCAGTGGTTCCGGATTCACCGCGGCGAGGCCGACGTGGTCATCGGCACCCGCTCGGCGCTCTTCGCGCCGCTGGCGGCGCCCGGCGTGATCATCCTGGACGAGGAGCACGACGCCTCCTACAAGCAGGACGAATCGCCCCGCTACCACGCCCGCGAGGCGGCGCGGGCGTGGGCGCGGCAGTGCGGCGCGGCGCTGGTGCTGGGCTCGGCCACGCCGTCGCTGGAGAGCTACCACGCCGCCACCGAGGCCGGCGCCATGACCCTGCTCGAGCTGCCCGAGCGCATCCTGAACCGGCCGCTCCCCGACGTCGCCGTCGTGGACATGGTGCGCGAGTTCGAGCGCTTCGGCCGCAACGTCATCGTGGCGGGCGAGATCTACAAGGCCATCGCCGACCGGATGCACCGGGGCGAGCAGGTCATGGTGCTGCTCAACCGCCGGGGGTTTGCGCCGGTGGTCACCTGCCGCAAGTGCGGCGAGACGGTGCTCTGCGCCCACTGCGACATCGCCATGACCTTCCACCAGGCGGAGCGGCAGCTCATGTGCCACTACTGCGGCTTCCTCCGGCCGGTGCCCGACACCTGCCCGGCCTGCGGGAGCGGACACCTGTTCCTGCTGGGCCTGGGCACCGAGAAGCTGGTGGAGGTGTTCCGCGAGCGGTTCCCGGGACGGCGGGTGGTCCGCTTCGACCGGGACACCACCCGCCAGAAGGGGAGCATGAAGGAAATCCTCGACCGGTTCGAGCGGCGCGAGATCGACCTGCTGGTGGGCACCCAGATGATCGCCAAGGGGCACGATTTCCCGGCGGTGACGCTGGTGGTGGTGCTCTCCACCGACACCAGCCTGCGCATCCCCGACTTCCGCTCCGCCGAGCGGACCTTCCAGCTGCTCACCCAGGTGGCCGGCCGCAGCGGCCGCG
Organism: Acidobacteriota bacterium; assembly: GCA_017996395.1. Lineage (GTDB taxonomy): Bacteria > Acidobacteriota > JAAYUB01 > JAAYUB01 > JAAYUB01 > JAAYUB01. The sequence goes on from JAGOHA010000240.1 coordinate 1,435, forward strand.
GTGACACGCCGGGCCGGGTGTTCATCCAGACCTATTACCCGAACCATTACGCCGTCCGGCTGGCGCGGCAGCAGGACTACCCGGCGTTCTACCGCCAGGAGATGGAGTTCCGGCGCCGGCTCCACTTCCCGCCCGTGGCCCGACTGGTGTTCCTCGCGGTGAAGGACAAGCGGCGGGAGAAGGCCGAGGCGATCGCCCGGGCGGCCGGCGAGCACCTGCGGGCGGCCATCGCCGAGCGGGGGCTGGCGGCGGCGCTGCGGGTGCAGGGGCCCGTGCCGGCGCTGCTGGAGAAGATCAAGGACGACTTCCGCTGGAGCCTGCTGGTGCGGTGCTTGTCGACGGACGGCCTGCCCGAGGTGCTGCTCGATTTCCGCCGCCGCTGCCTGGACGCCCGCCTCCCCTTCGCCCAGATCGCCGTGGACGTCGATCCCCTGGACCTGCTGTGAGAGGGCCCCATTCCGCCGGTATCTTGCGCCCGCCCCAATGGAACCCGCGTCCCGACCCCCGGCAGTTGATCCCCGCGTGCCGAATCCCTCCCGGTGCCGCGCGCCTCTAAACAGATGTGGAATGCTTCGATCTTTTGATCCGCTCCCGCCCGGGGGCGGATGTACCAACCCCACCCGAGGAAACCGGTCCGCCGGTTTCCTTATCTTGGATTCATGACCATGCCGCCGCCGGGCCGAGCGCCCGGCGGCGCTGCGTTGTGGGGCCTTCTTCGGGAAACGGCCGGTCGGCGATGACCGGTCCGGCCGGCGACGCCACGGCGAAAAGCGGGGAGTATTCGCGCTAGCTGTTCGTGCGGGCCAGGCGGTCCCGGATGGCGGCCACCAGGCGGTCGGCGCCGGCGCGGAGCAGGCTGGCCGCCGCCCGCAGGCAGTCGAGCAGCCGCCGGGGGCCGCGGTCCCACGGCACCACCGTCACCACGCCGCCGGCGCCGCGCCGCTCCACCGCCACCACCCGCCCCAGCACCTCCCGGGCCGGGGCGGGAGGATCCAGGGCGGCGGCGGCGTCACCCTTCGTCCGGAATACAAAGCCGCCGTCGGGCGCCTGCCGCCGGAACAGCACCCGGTGCAGGCGAAGCCGGCCGGCGCCGTTCAGGGTGAGGACCATGTCGCCGAAGCGTGCCGGATCGGCTGCGGTCTGCACCAGGTGGACCACGGCGCCGTCGGGCAACGCCGGGCGCATGCTGCGGCC
>JAGOHA010000241.1 GCA_017996395.1 Acidobacteriota bacterium
CCACAACTGGCACGACGCGGTGCACGCGGCGGGCAGCTCCTGCGGCGCCGACGCACCCGAACCGTGCGACGACAACGGCCACGGCACCCACACCATGGGCACCATGGCGGGCGACGACGGCGCCGGCTCGGTGGTGGGCATGGCGCCGGCGGCCACCTGGATCGGCTGCCGCAACATGAATGCGGGCTGGGGGACGCCGGCCACCTACATGGAGTGTCTGCAGTGGTTCGTCGCCCCCACCGACGGGGCGGGGCAGGACCCCGATCCGGCCCAGGCGCCCCACGTGATCAACAACTCGTACAGCTGCACCGCGTCGGAGGGGTGCGGCGACCCGGCGGCGCTGCTGCTGGCGGTGCAGAACGTCCGCGCCGCCGGCATCTTCATGGCCGTGTCGGCGGGCAACTCCGGCCCGGCCTGCGGTTCGGTGTACGACCCGCCGGCCATCTACGACGCAGCGTTCACCGTGGGGTCCGTCGACGACAGCGATGTCGCCGCTTCGTCCAGCAGCCGGGGGCCGGTGACCCGCGACGGCAGCAACCGGCTCAAACCCGACATCGCCGCGCCCGGCGTCAGCGTCACGTCGTGCCTGCCGGGCACGGGGTACGGGGTGATGTCCGGCACCAGCATGGCGGCCCCGCACGTGGCGGGGCTCGTGGCGCTGGTCATCAGCGCCAATCCCGACACCGCCGGCGACGTGGACTGGCTGGAGGCGCTCATTGCCCGGTCGGCCGTGGGTTTGACCAACGCCCAGAACTGCGGGGATTTCGCCGGAGCGGACATCCCCAACGCGGTGTACGGCCACGGGCGGATCGATGCTCTGGCGGCGGTGGTCGCCGCCCGCTCCGACCTGGACCGCGACGGCCGGCTGACGGCGGCCGACCCGCCGCTGCTCGCCCGCTCGCTCGCGGGCAATCCCACGACGCCGGCCGTGGGCCGCAGCTCCGGTGATCGGGACGGCGACGGCCGCCCCACCGCGGCCGACCTGCTCCGGTTGCGGCTCGACCTGGCGAAGTAGCGACGGCGAGGAGGCGCGATGCCGGAGCTGCCCGAAGTGGAAACCGTGGTCCGCGGCCTGCAGGGGGCGGTGGCGGGCCGCGTCATCACCGGGGTCACGGCCCGCTGGCGCCGGGCGGTCCGCCCGTCGGCCGCCGCGGTGGCGCGCGGCTTGCCGGGCCGGCGGGTGACGGCGCTGACCCGCCGCGGCAAGTACCTCGTCTTCCACCTGGACCGCGGCGCGCTGCTGATCCATCTCAAGATGAGCGGCAACCTGCAGGTGGTCCCCGCCGGCGAGCGCTGCGGCCGCCGCGTGCGCACCGTGTTCGCCCTGGACAACGGCTGCGAGCTCCGGTTCGAGGACCCGCGCAAGTTCGGTCGCGTCTACCTCGCGGACGATCCCGCCGAGGTGGTGGGGCGGCTGGGCCCGGAGCCGCTGCCGGACACCTTCTCCGCCGACGATTTCCGCGCCCTGTTCCGCGGCCGGCGGGGCCGCCTCAAGCCGCTGCTGCTGAACCAGGAGTTCATCGCCGGAATCGGCAACATCTACGCCGACGAGAGCTGTTTCGGCGCGCGGCTCGATCCCCGGCGCCGGGTGGAGACCCTGGGCGACGCCGAACTGGGCCGGCTCTACCGTTCCATCCGCCGCGCCCTGCGCCGGGGGATCATGCTGGGCGGCGCCAGTTTGGACCACGTCTTCCGGGGCGGCCGCTTTCAGGACGAGTTCCGGGTGTACGGCCGCACCGGCCAACCGTGTCCGGCCTGCGGCGCATCCATTTGCCGCGTGGTGCTCGGGGGGCGCTCCACGCATTTCTGTCCGCGCTGCCAGCGGTGAGCCGGCGGCTGGTGGCGCGGTGCGGTCGGGCGGGTGGACTCAGTCGGCGGATGTGACGGGGTAGGTTTCGACGCGGTTGCGGCCGCGGGCCTTGGCCGCCATCAGCGCCTCGTCGGCCTGCTGCACCAGCCGCTCGAGGACGCCCGGCTCGTCGCCGCTCTCCAGCGGCAGCGTGGCGATGCCGATGGAGATCGTCACCCCGAAGGATTTGCCGTCCGGAGACTGGCACGCCATCGCCTCGATGACCCCGCGGATCCGTTCGGCGACCTCGGTGGCGCTGCGGAGGTCGGTCTCGGGCAGGATCAGCAGGAACTCCTCGCCGCCGTACCGGCCGACGAAGTCGGTGCCCCGGAGCGCTCCGGTGAGAACCTGGGCCACGCGCTTGAGGGTGATGTCCCCGGTGGGGTGGCCGTAGTTGTCGTTGACCAGTTTGAAGAAATCCATGTCGGCCATGCCCACGGCCAGCGGCCGGCCGTACCGGGTGGCGCGCCGGATCTCCTGCGCCAGCCGCTCGAAGACCGCCTCCCGCCGCAGCATGCCGGTAAGGCTGTCGTAGGTGGCCGATTCGTAGAGCCGGGCGTTTTCGAACACCATCCCCACGTGGCGGGCCAGGAAACCCAGCATGTCCACCTGCTCGGCCCGGAACTGCTGGCCGCTCCGCTTTCGGCCCACGAGCAGGAGGCCGCTCAGCGCCTTGGCGCCGAAGAGCGGCACGACGATGGCGGTGCCGTAGTGCTCCAGCAGGCCGGCCAGGCGCGTCTCCTTGGCCGTGAGGCGCTCCACGGGGAGCG
>JAGOHA010000242.1 GCA_017996395.1 Acidobacteriota bacterium
CGCTGGATGGCCAACGACACCGCCGGCTGGGTGCGCAGGGTCTTTTCCGCCGCGCGCGAGAAGCTGCGCTCCCGGGCCACGGCCATGAAAATTTTCATTGTGTGCAGGTCCATGATTCAGGGCTCCTGATTGCGATGTATAAATTCTCCTAATTAAATTATGGTATGCAATAAATCAAGTATATTTTTTTCTTCGATCAGAGATCCCGGACGGTTTTTTTGGAATACTGACCGAGTGTGGGGAATCGCTGACCCGGCCATCCAATCAATAGAACGCATTAAGTCATTGATAAGGTTTGGGATTATGACTATCCGTGGGCATAGATATCAAGATGGTTTATATAATAATATTAATAAATACTAGATAATATAATTATAAATTTGACATATGTTTAGCCTCCTGTCACCATCGGCGGAAATTCTGCAACCGGTGGCCTGCCCCGAGTCGATGCCGCCGGTGCCGGGAGGCGACATGTGCGAACGAATCACGGTTTTTGACACGACGCTGCGCGACGGCGAACAGGCGCCGGGCTGCAGCATGTTCACGGAGGAAAAACTGCGGATGGCGCGCCAGCTCGTGGAACTGGGCGTGGATATCCTGGAGGCGGGCTTCCCCATCGCCTCCGACGGCGACTTCGAGGCGGTGGCCGCAATCTGCCGCGAGTTGCCCGACGCCCGGGTGGCCGCGCTGGCCCGGGCGTGTCCGCGGGACATCGAGCGGGCGGCCCGGGCGCTGGAGGCGTCGCGCCGGCCCCGCATCCACACGTTCATCGCCACGAGCGACATCCACCTGGTGTACAAGCTCCGCAAAACCCGGGAACAGGCCCTGGCGGAGGCGGCCGCCGCCGTGGAACAGGCGCACCGCTACGCCGATGACGTGGAGTTCTCCGCCGAGGACGCCGCCCGGTCGGATCCCGACTTCCTCGAACAGGTGTGCCGCACGGTGGTCGCCGCCGGAGCCACCACCGTCAATCTGCCGGACACGGTGGGCCATTGCCTGCCCGAGGAGTACGCCGCACTCATCGGCCGCATGGTCCGCGCCATCGACGGTCAAGCCACGGTGAGCGTGCACTGCCACAACGACCTGGGGCTGGCGGTGGCCAACTCCCTCGCCGCGGTCCGCGCCGGCGCCCGGCAGGTGGAGTGCACCGTCAACGGGATCGGCGAACGGGCGGGCAACTGCTCCCTGGAGGAGGTGGTGATGATCCTGAAGGCGCGCCAGGACGCACTGCCGTTCGACACCGGGGTGGTGACCCGGCAACTCTACCCGTCCAGCCGACTGCTGACCGAGTTGATCACCTTCGGGCCGCAGCCCAACAAGGCCATCGTCGGCGCCAACGCTTTCGCCCACGAGGCCGGCATCCATCAGGATGGCTGGTTCAAGGAGCGCACCACGTACGAGATCATCGATCCGGCGGAGGTGGGCGTGCCCGAGAGCCGGATCGTGCTGGGCAAGCACAGCGGCCGTCACTCGCTGGACCGCCGCTGCGAGGATCTCGGCTTCGACCTCACCCACGATCAGCTGGATGTCGTGTATCGCGCGTTCACCCAGGCGGCCGACCGGAAGAAGGGGCTGACCGATGACGAAATCGCCCAGCTGGTCCGGAATGTCCTGTTCGGGCGCTGGAAATACGCGCCGGCTCCGGAAGCAGCGGAACCGGACGACTGGACCCTGGCGCCCTCCTTTTACCTGTGAGGCGGACGTGGATCTGAACGTGCTCGTCCTGCCCGGCGACGGCATCGGACCGGAAGTCACCCGCGAGGCGGTCAAGGTGCTGGAGACGGTGGCCGCGCTTGCCGGCCACCGTCTGGACACAGCGGAGGGGCTGATCGGCGGCGCGGCCCTTGCGGCCACCGGCGAGCCGCTGCCGCCGGAAACCCGCGCCCGCGCCGGGACCGCCGGGGCAGTGCTGCTCGGCGCCGTGGGGTCGCCCGAGTTTGATTCCCTGCCGCCGGACCGACGTCCCGAACGTGGCCTCCTGGACCTGCGGCAGGCAATGGGCGTCTATGCCAACCTGCGGCCCGTGCGGGCCTGGGCGCCGCTGGCCGGCGCATCGCCCCTGAAGGACGGGGTGGTGACCGGCACGGATCTGCTCATCGTGCGGGAGCTCACGGGCGGCCTCTACTACGGGCGGCCCCGCGGACTTTTCGGCGATGGCCCGACGGCCGAGGCGGTGAATACCATGCAGTACAGCTACGGGGAAGTGGAGCGGGTGGCCCGGATCGCGTTCGCGGGAGCCCGGCGCCGGCGCGGCCGGATCACCAGCGTCGACAAGTCCAACGTCCTGGAATGCTCCCGGCTCTGGCGCCGGGTGGTGGAGGACGTGGCGGCGGATTTTCCGGATGTCGGGCTGGAGCACATGCTGGTGGACACCTGCGCCATGCAGCTCATCCTCAACCCCGGCCGATTCGACGTGTTGCTCACGGAGAACATGTTCGGCGACATCCTCAGCGACGAGGCGGCCGTGCTGGCCGGATCCATCGGTCTGCTGGCGTCGGCCTCGTTGGGCGACATCAGTCCGGGCGGCGGCCGGGCCGGGCTCTTCGAACCGGTTCACGGTTCGGCGCCGGACCTGGCGGGGCGGGGCGCGGCCAATCCGCTCGGCGCCATCGGTTCGG
>JAGOHA010000011.1:0-7686 GCA_017996395.1 Acidobacteriota bacterium
GCGTTGGCGTGCAACGAGATGAACAGGTCGGCGTTCTCCACGCTGGCCATGGCGGTCCGCTGCTCCAGCGGCATGTAGACGTCCGTCTCGCGCGTGAGCAGCACCTCGATGTTCAGGCGGCTCTCCAGCTCGGCTTTCAGCTTCTTGGCGATGGCCAGCGTGACATCCTTCTCCCGAATGCCGCCGTAGCCGATGGATCCGGAGTCCTTGCCGCCGTGACCGGGATCGATGACGATCTTGCCCACCTTCATGCCCAGGATGCGGGTCAGCGAGCGCCGGCCGTCCAGATTCGGCTTGGGTGGCGGGAGCGGTCCGGCCGAACCCGGCTCGCCGGCTGACGGCTGAGGCTGGGTGCCGCCGCCGGCCGGTTTCGGACGCTCCGCCGCGGGCTTGTCGGCGGCGGTGCCCGCCGGCGCCGGCGGCGGTGCGGCCGGTTTCGCCGCGGGTGCCGTCGGCGTCGCCGGGGCTTTCGGTTCGGGCGAAGGTGTGGCCGTCGCGCCGGCCGGCGGCGGAGACGCGGCCGGCTTGCCGGCAACCGGCGCCGCCGCTGGTTTTTCGGCCGTCTTCTCCTTGTCCTGGCTTTCCTTGTACAGTCTGGCCAGGCGGCGTTTGCGCTCGTCGAGGCTCTGGCCCTTGTCCAGATCGCGGATGTCCACCACCACCCGGAACGGATCGTAGAGGGTGAACACCGTCAGCGAACCCTTCTGCTTGAAATCGAGAACCACCCGAGCCACATCGAGCTGGTATTGCCCCACGCGGATGCGATCCAGGTATGAGTCACCCACGGCGAAATTCTTGCCCTTGACCGCGGCGGAAAGGATCGTCCGGTTGAAATCCAGGTAGATCCGGTAGGGGTGATCCACTTCGTTATGGGTGAAAGGGACTTCCCGGTCCAGGTCGATGACCACGCGGGTGTAATCGAGGGTCGACCAGAAGCGGATCTCGGTGATCTGGGCAACGATGGCGCCCGGCGGCGCTGCCGGAGCGGCCGCAGCCACTGGCACCGACCGGGCATCGGCAGGCGCGGCCGAGGGGCTCGACGCGGCCGCCGGTGTACCGGTCCCGGCGGCATCCAGAGCCTTCAACTTGTCCTTTACCACGCGCGCATAACTGGAGCGGGGAAATTTTTTCAGGTATTCCGTCAGAATCTCGCGGGCCTTGTCCGAATCGTGCAAGTCGTCGGCGTAGATCTCGCCTTTGAGCCGGAGCGCGTCGTCGCGCAGCGGCGAGGCGGGATACTCCCGCATCAACCAATCGGCCAGCGACAGCGCCCGGTCCGCGTGCGCGCGGGTCCCGGACAACCGGAAACAGTCCCGGCACAGCCGCGCCGCGGCGTACAGAGCGTCGTCGCAGCCGGCGTAGGTCGGATCCAGCCGCGGCACGGCGTCGTACAGCTTGACGGCCTGCAGGTAGTCCTCGACGCGTGGCGGCGGGGTGTCACGGCCCGCCAGCCGGGCCTCCAGCTCCTGCGCCTGCTGAAGCGACTGGCGCGCCGCCGCGCGGTTGCGCGCCGCGTACGCCAAGCCGGCAACGGCGACCAGAACCAGTGAGAGGGAGATCAAACGGGTCGCAGCGCCCCGGCGGACTGGAGGGGTGAGGTCTCTGCGCATCGGGGCCATGATAGATGAAACGCTACAAATATTCTACCGCAAAGTGGGAGGGTTCCACGGTTCCGTTCTCTTCGATCTCCTGGCGAATGCGATCCACCGCCTGCTGCAGCGGGGGCAGTTCGCCGGAGACCATCGCCACCGCAACCACGGCGCGCTGCCATAGATCCTGATAACCCACTTCGGCCACCGACACGTTGAACTTGGCCGTCAGCCGGTCCTTGAGGCGCCGGAGGATCATCCGTTTTTCCTTGAGCGAATGGACCTCCGGGAAAAAAAACTCCATGTGGATCAGGCACAGGTGCGATCGGAACGGTTCGGTCATCGGGAATCGAGCGTGTCCTTGACTTTCTCGATGATGTAAATCTGCAGCTCGTCACCCACCTTGATGTCGTTGAACCGTTCGAGGCCGATACCGCATTCGTAGCCGGTCTTGACCTCGGTGACGTCCTCCTTGAAGCGCCGCAGGGACGACAGGCGCCCCTCGTACACCCGGACACCGTCCCGGAAGAGCCGGACCAGCGCGTCCCGCCGCACGACACCGTCGGTCACGTAGCTGCCGGCGATGGTGCCCACCGACGGCACGCGGAACGTCTCGCGCACCTCGACGTTGCCGATCACCTTCTCACGGGCCTGGAACTCGAGCAGGCCCTCCATCGCCTGGCGGATCTCCTCGGCCACCGTGTAGATGACCGTGTAGATGCGGATGTCGACCCCCTCGCGGGCGGCCAGCTCCTCGGCGCTCTTGACGGGCTTGACGTTGAAGCCCACCACGATGGCATTGGACGCCGCGGCAAGCAGCACGTCGTTCTCGGTGATGGCGCCGACGGCGCTGTGGAGGATGTTGATCTTGACCTTCTCGGTGCTGAGCTTGTTGAGCAGCGACTCGATGGCGTCGCGGGAGCCCTGCACGTCCACCTTCAGGATGATGGGCAATTCCTTGATCTGGCCCTCCTGGAGGCGCTGGAACAGGGTTTCCAGCGACACGCGGGTGCCCATCTTCTTGAGCAGTTCCTCGCGCAGCTTCTGCTGGCGGTACAGGCTGAGCTGGCGGGCCTTGACGACGTCATCGGTGGCGAAGAACTTCTCGCCGGCGATGGGCAGGTCGTCGAGACCGAGCACCATGACGGGCGTCGCCGGTCCCGCCATGTCCAGCCGGCGATTGTTCTCGTCGTACATGGCGCGGATTTTGCCGGAGATGGAGCCGGCGACGATGATGTCGCGCTCGAACAGGGTGCCGTTCTGAACCAGCAGGGTGGCGACGGGGCCGCGGGCCCGGTCCAGGCGGGATTCGATGACGGTCCCCATCGCCTTGGTGTTGGGATTGGCTTTGATCTCCTGCATGTCGGCCACCAGCAGGATCATCTCCAGCATCTGGTCGATGTTGATGAGTTTCTTGGCCGACACTTCGACGAAGACGTTGCTGCCGCCCCACTCTTCCGGCATCAACCCCATCTCGGAGAGGTCCCGTTTGACCCGGTCGATGTTGGCCTCGGGCTTGTCGATCTTGTTGATGGCCACGATGATGGGCACGCCGGCGGCCCGGGCGTGCTGGATCGCTTCGACGGTCTGCGGCATGACGCCGTCGTCGGCGGCCACCACCAGGATGACGATGTCGGTCACCTGGGCGCCGCGGGCGCGCATCATGGTGAAGGCCTCGTGACCGGGGGTGTCGATGAACGTGATGGAGCGGTTGTTGATCTCGGCCTTGTAAGCGCCGATATGCTGGGTGATCCCGCCGGCTTCACCCGCGGCCACGCGAGTCTGGCGGATGGCGTCGAGCAGCGAAGTCTTGCCGTGGTCGACGTGGCCCATCACAGTCACGATGGGCGCGCGCGTGGAGTATTGCTCCTTGTCGCTCTCGAGGAATTCGGCCTCGAACAGCTCCTCTTCGAAGCTGACCGGCTGGATCTCGAAGCCCATCTCCTGGCCCACCTGCTGGATCACCTCCATGTCCAGGATCTGGTTGATGTTGACCATGATCCCTTTCATGAAGAGGGTCTTCAGGATGTCCCGGGCGGGCACGTCCAGCCGCTCGGCGATCTCCTTCACGGTCAGGCCCTCGGGCACGGTGATCTTCTGCAGCTGGCGCTTCGGCGTGGCCACGGCCCGAGCTCCGCTCTCCTCCTCCGGCATGCGCTTCCGCTTCTTGCCCTTCCTGCCGCGGTGAATGACCGGCGCGAACAGGCCGGTCCGGTCCGGGATCCCGTCCGCGACCGGCGCCCCGGACGATGAGCGCTTGAGCACCTTGCCTCTTTCCTTCTTCTTTTCCTTGCGGATCTCGCGCACAATCGCGCCGGACTTGTCCGCCGTCGCCTCGACGGGTGGCTTGACCGCCTCGGCCGCGGCCGCTTCAGGCGGCGCGGCTTCCGCCGGCGGCTCCACTTCGACGGGTTTCTCCGCTTCCGCCACCGGCGCCGGCGTCTCCTCGGTGGCCCGGTGGCCCACCTTGCGGATCTTCTTCTTCCCCGCGGGCGGTTCCTCGGTCACCGCGGCCGTCGCCTCGATCGGGACATCCTTGCCCGCCGGTTCCGTGGCCGCGCGTTTCAGCGTGACAGTCGCCTCGGGCTCGCCCACCGCTTCCACCTGGGCGGCTTCTTCGGCCCCTTCCTCGACGGGTTCCAGCAGGGCGGCCTCATCCTCCACCTTGCCCGCCTTGCGGATGGTCATGCTCTTGGAGATGGCGCCTTCGAGCGGCGTCCACTCCGGCTTCTTCGGTTTCGGCTTGGTGACGCGCTTCTTGGAGATCTGCTTCTGGCGCTCCGCCTTCTTCTCCACCTCGTGGCTGATGTTAGTCGTCAGCTTGAGATGGGCCATGACCTTGCCCACGAACCGGTCGTCGATGGGCTGGTTGGCGGAGAAGACCATTACGCCGATCTTCTTCAGCTCGCTCAGAATCATTTTGGCGTCGAGGTTGAAATCCTCCGCCAGCTGATTCACGGTGACCTTGTCCATAGTGTCCTCGTTTTAAGACGGGCCGCGCGCCGGCAAACGACGGGCGACCGTCGCCTATTCCTTGTCCGTTTCACCCTCGTCCGCGACATCACCCGCATCGGCCGGCGCCTCGTCGGCGGGGGGCACCGTTGTCTCAACCGCTTCGGCCAGCTCCACCGGTGCAGCCGGTTCGGCCGGTTCAGCCGGGGCCAGCGTGGCGGTGTTGAGCATCATCTCGTTCTCGATTTCCTTGCGCTTTTCCTCTTCGCTCTTGATGTCGATGTGCCAGCCGATCAGCTTGGCCGCCAGGCGCACGTTTTGTCCCTTCTTGCCGATCGCCAGCGAAAGGTTGTCGTTGTCGACGATGACCTCCATGATCCGGCGGGACGGCTCCTTGATGAGCACGCGGACGATCTCGGCCGGGCTCAGCGCGTTGACCGCGAAATCAACCGAGTCTTCCGCCCACTCGATGATGTCGATTTTCTCGCCGCGGAGCTCCTTGATGATGGTCATGATCCGGGAACCTTTCATGCCCACGCAGGCGCCGACGGGATCGACGTCGGGCTCGCGGCTCGACACGGCGATCTTCGTGCGCTCACCGGGCTCCCGGACCAGCGCCTTGATCTGGACGGTGCCCTCGTAAATCTCGGGCACCTCCAGCTCGAAGAGGCGGCGGACCAGGTCGGGATGGGCGCGCGACACCGTGATCTGGGGCTCCTTCGGGGACTTGCTCACGTCCAGCACCAGGAGCCGCATGCGCTCGCCGCGGCTGTAGTTTTCGCCGGGGATCTGTTCGCGGGGCGGCAGATGGGCTTCGGCGTCGCCCACCTCGAAGACCACATGCTTGTCCTCGTAACGTTTCACCGAACCGGTGAGCAGATTGCCCTTCTTGTCGATGAAGTTATCGTAGACATGCTCCCGCTCGGCGTCGCGGACGCGCTGGATGATCACCTGCTTGGCGATCTGGGCGGCGATCCGGCCCAGGCAGTCGGTGGGCTTGGGGATTTCCACGATGTCCCCTTCCTCGAGACTTTCGTCTTCCTGCTTGGCCTCTTCGATGGACATTTCCAGAGCCGGATTACCCACTTCCTGCACCACGGTCTTGACCGCGAAGATTTCGATGATCCCCGTATCCTTGTTCAGGCGGGCCTGAATCTCTTCCTTGGTCTTGAAAAATTTCTTGGCCGCTGTGACCATCGCGTCCTCGATGGCGCGCACGATGATGTCCGGGTCCAGGTTCTTTTCCCGGCTCACCTGCTCGATGGTCTGAATCAGCAAGTTGGCCATAGCCACCTCACGCTTGAGTTAGAATTTGAACCGCAGACGACAGCTCTCGACGGCCGGATACTCGAACCGCAGGATGCCGTCCTCCTCGGAGCGGATGACGAATCCGCTGTCGTCCGCCTGTTCCAGAACGCCGAGCCATTTCTTTCGCCCCTCGGCCGAGGCCTGGATGGTCTTGACCTCGACCTCGCGGCCGATGTGGCCGCGATAGTGCTCGGGCACGTACAGGCGCCGCTCGAGACCGGGCGATGACACCTCGAGGTTGTAGGTGGTCGGGATCGGGTCCTCGACGTCGAGCAGGGCGCTGAGCTCCCGGCTGACCCGCTCGCAGTCAGCGACGGTCACGCCGCCCGGCTTGTCGATGAACACCCGGACGATCGCCTTGCGGCCGCGGGCGGCGCAATCGAGGTGATACAACTGCACCTGGCAGATGTCTGCCGCGGTGCGGGCCAGTCGATTCAGCAACTCTTGGTTCATGGCGGACTCTCGTGTTCACAAAAAAAGTGGGCCCAGGCCCACTCGAAGGGCTATTCTATGCAAAAAGCCGCGAATGATCAAGAAGTATTTGCGGATCGGACCGGGTTGCCGACCGATTTTCACTCCGCAGGGGCGGTGGCGCGCTCCAGCCAGGACCACCAGGGTGCCCGACCGTGCAGCGTCCGCAGCTGCCGGGTTGACAGCAGGTGGAAATCGTAGCTCACCGACAGCGTGGACGGCCGGCCGGTTCCGCCCGCAGGACCGTGGGCCTCGATCTCCCCGTAGGTCAGCGGCGGCGCAGCCCGGTGATTGTAAAACTGGACCGCGTCGCCGGACGGCGACGGATTCCCCATGGGCACGTCGGCGAAGCACCCTCTCCGAGCGACTGTCGTGCGTTGGACGATGCGCAGCCAGCGGCCGGATTCGGCCAGCGGGTGGAAGTAGTCGACCCGGCTGCGGGCCGGCAGGGCGTCGGCGCGCAGCCCGGCCTTGAATTGCCGGTCACCTGTCAACCGGAATGCCGCCCAGCCGTCGCCCCGGGCGTGCCAGGCATCGGGCAGCGGCTCGAAAAAGTCGTCCCGGAACACCGGCGCGGCTCCCGTGCGCCGGCGGAGCGTCACCACCGCCAGGCCGGGCACCGGCACCTGCAGAATCGCCCATGCGCCGTAAGGCCGGGATGGCGTTCCGGCCTCGGACACGGTGACCCGCTGGGTGATCCGCAAGTGCAGTCCGTCCCCGGCCGCCTCCACGCGGACCCGCCGGACTAGCGCGAATGTGGCCGCGCGTCCTTCCGGCGACATCCGGAACCGCGACTCCAGCCGGACCGTGCCCGAACCGGGACGGCCGGCCACCGCGTAATCGCCCGGGTCCAGCTCCGGCGGACACGACCATTCCGCCGAACGGTAGAACAGGCTGTGCGGGGCGTGCTCCGGCGCGACCCACGTGCGTTGGCCGCCGGCGTTCCACCCGGGCGCACGGCAATCGGCCGCCACCCGCGGGTCTTGCCAGAGGCATTCGACGCCGTCGAGCACAACCGACAGGACACGCCCGCCCAGCTCGGGCGCCACGACGGCGTGACCGCGCTCCGCCGTCAGCCGGACCGGCGACAATCCCTGGCGGGTCAGCGCGTCCGTCAACTGTTCGGGTGGATGCGGGCACATGACGGGCTCGGGCGGGCGGCTGTGGCGCCTACCCTACCAGTTCCTTGCGGACGATGTCCCGGATCTCGGCGGCCAGCTCTTCGGCCTGTTTCAGCAAGGCGCGGGCCTCCCGGCTGGTGGCGTCCCGGAACGCCCCGTCTTCGATGCCCTTCAGGTTGATCATCACGTTGTAGTAGGCCCCCTCGGCGGCGCCCAGGCCCATCAGGCCGCCCACGCCGGCGTCA
>JAGOHA010000011.1:7786-47014 GCA_017996395.1 Acidobacteriota bacterium
GGCGCGGGCCTCCCGGCTGGTGGCGTCCCGGAACGCCCCGTCTTCGATGCCCTTCAGGTTGATCATCACGTTGTAGTAGGCCCCCTCGGCGGCGCCCAGGCCCATCAGGCCGCCCACGCCGGCGTCACTGATGGAGTTCCGGTTACCGTGGCGGGCCATTTCCAGGGCCAGCTCCAGCGCGGGCACGGCGCGCCGCAGCACGCCGAGCGGCACCAGCGTGGCTCCCTTGTTCGCCGCCTCCATGGCGGCGCCCCGGGCCGCTTTCTCGGCATCGGTCTTTTTGGGCAGCTTGATGGCCGCCATGACCTCGTTGAACGCCTCGGTGTCGCGGTCGATGTCGTACAGGAATTCGTCCTTGAGCCGCTGGCCCTCGACGCCCACGCGCAACATGCGGTCCCGCTGTTCTTCGTACCCCTTCTTGCCCGCGGTCAGGTTCGACACCATCGCCGCCAGAGCCGCCGCCAGCGCGCCCGCCAGCGAAGCCACGGATCCGCCGCCGGGCGCCGGCGAGTCGGAGGACAGCTCGTTGGCGAACTCGCGCAGGTCCATGCGCTGGAGGCGCGGCGGATTCTCCGCCTCGACGCTGGCTTCGATGATCTTTTTCAACGGATCGAAGGGCGTCAGCTCGGCCAGGCCCAGCGATTTCACCGCGATGTGGATGAGCTCCTCATCCGGCACGCCGGCCGGCTTGCCCTGGCGGGTCAGGAAGAAAGCGCCCGCGTCCAGCAGCGCCTGTTTCGGGATCAGCCCCACCAGCTCGCTGCCGGTCACCCGCAGGCCGCGCATCTCGGCCTGGCGGCACACCTCCACGAACACCTCGTGCACAGGCGAGATCTTGTAGTTGTTGAAATTGATGGACAGCTGGGCGCAGCCGTACTGCTCGATGTACCAGCCGATCGCCTTGACGGCCTTGAACTTGCCGGGAGCCCAAACTTTTTCGCCCTGCGCATCCTTGACGACGGCGCCCTTGGCGTCCTTCTTCACCCGGCCTTTCTCGCGGATCTCCAGCGCGATGTCGTTGACCAGCGCGGCGTCGCGGGTGTTGAAGTTGATGTTGTAGGCGATCAGGAACTCCCGGGCGCCGATCACGGTGGCACCGGCGCGGGCGTTGAAGGTCGCCGGGCCGAAATCGGGCTTCCAGGCGGGGTCCCGGAGCTTGTCGGCCAATCCCTCGTACTCCCCGGCCCGGACGTCCGCCAGGTTGACCCGCTGGGGGCTCGCCGCCGCCGCTTCGTACAGGTAAACCGGGATGCCCAGTTCGTCGCCGACGCGCCGGCCCACCTGCCGGGCCAGCTCGGCGCAGTCGGCCATGGTAACGCCGCTCACCGGCACGAACGGGCACACGTCGGTGGCGCCGATCCGCGGATGGGCGCCGCTGTGGTTCGACATGTCGATCAGCTCGGCCGCCCGGCGGATGCCCTGGAAGGCCGCCTCGGCCACCGGCGCCGGTTCGCCGATCAGGGTGACCACGGTGCGGTTGGTGTCGGCGCCGGGATCCACGTCCAGCACCTTGACGCCCTTGACGGCCGCCATGGCGGCGACGATCTTGTCGATGAGCGCCCGGTCCCGGCCCTCGCTGAAGTTGGGGACGCATTCCACGAGCTGTTTCATGAACGTGACTCCTGTTGGCCGACCGCGCGGCGGGGGGCCAAAAAAAATGGCCGCTCCGGCACAGGCTCGGGCGGCTCAAGATGAAATGGCGGAGAGGGCGGGATTCGAACCCGCGGTAGAGTTACCCCTACACACGCTTTCCAAGCGTGCTCCTTCAACCACTCGGACACCTCTCCGTGAGGGTTGAATACTCGATGACCGTAAAGAACAGACCCGATCGCAGAAGGCGTATTGTAATGAAATTTTCCGAAAAAGAAAGAGAAATTACAACCGGTCGAGAAACCGGGGATCCATGAGGAAGCGCTCCCTGACATTGGCCATGGCGGCCAGGGCGCTGTTCCGAATCCGGGGGACATGCCGCTCGAGATCGGCCAGCAGTTCCTTCACCCAATGTCGGCGGAGCCGCTGGAGGTTTTTCTCCGGACAGGCTGACGGCACCGCCGCCAATCCGAGGCCGGCGAAATACCGGGTCACCTCGCTTTCGTAAACGTGACACAGGGGCCGGATCACGGTGTTCCGGCCATCGTCGGAACGCAGCACGGGCGGCATGCCCGCCAGTTGTCCCGTGAAAAACAGGTTCAGCAGCAGGTTCTCGATGAGGTCGTCGGCGTGGTGGCCGAGGGCGATCTTGTTGCACCGGTGCCGGGGCGCCGCCGCGTAGAGATGCCCGCGCCGCAGGCGGGAGCACAGGGGGCACAGCGTCGGGGCGTTCGCCCGCTTCGATTCGAGGATTCCGGCGATGGGCGCCGGCTCCACGACCAGTTCCGCGCCCAGGCGGGCCACCTGCCGCCGCACCGCGTCGGTGTCGAAACCCGGGAAGCCCGGATCCAGCGTGAACGGAACCAGCTCGTAGCGGACCGGCGCCCGGCGCTGGAGGCGCAGGAGCACGTCCAGCATCACCAGCGAATCCTTGCCGCCGCTGATGGCCACCAGCACCCGGTCGCCGTCGCCCAGCATGCTGTAGCGCCCGATGACCTCACCCACCCGGCGGCGCAGGTCGCGCTCCGTGAACGTGTTGTCCGTCTGCACGCGGTGTCTCCTCGTCAGGCCGCCCGGATGGGGGATCCTGCCGTCCCCCGGTCGGTGAACGGACAGTCCGTGATCTTCGACCGAAGATCCGCGCTCAGGCGCCTCAGTACGATTTGGAAGCGGAACGGTCCGGGCCGCCGTCCTCGATCCATTGGAACACGCGGTGTTGCTCGCCGAGGTCCCGCGCCAGCGGCGTCATCCGGGTCCGGTCCGAGACGATGATTCGCTGGTTCTGCTTCACCGCCGCCAGGACCTCCTGCTCGCCGACGAAGTCCGCCGGCTTCGGCATTTCAACCGGCGCCGGCGGCCGGTCGTCGGCCGGCGGCGTGTCGCCGGCGGGTGGCACCGCCGGCCGGCCGGCCGGAGCGTCCGTTGCCATCATTTCGGCGATCACCTGGGCGACGACGCCGCGGACGCGGTCGCGGTCAGGGAGCACAGGCCCAGCCGGCGGCGTGGACGGTGCGGGCGGCGCCGCAGCGGGACGCTCGGGTGAGGCCCGGGTGAACCGGATGGGTCGGGTGCCGAAGGCCAGCCGCTTGATGTTGACCAGGTGGCGCGCCGACACGTTGTCGGTTGTGATGTTGTTGCCCCACGTGCCGCAGCCGAGGGTCAGCGAGGGCGTCAGGCCAGTGGCGTACCCGATGGCGCCGTGGGTGCCCGAGGTGTTGGCGAGGATCCGGAAGGCGGGTTTTTCCAGGGCGAATCTCATGATGACGTCCTGGTCCTGGGAGTGGATCACCATGCTGTGGCCCATCCCGCCGTAGGTGAGCAACTCGATGCATCGCGCACACCCCTCCAACCAGCCATCCACCGCGTAGAAAGCCAGAACGGGCGAGAGCTTCTCCATGGACAGCGGCTCCTGCGGTCCCACAGCTGCCAGTTCCGCGATGAGACAGGGTGTCTCGGCGGGCACTTTGAACCCCGCCAGCTCCGCGATCACCGCCGCGTCGCGGCCGACGATCCGCGGATTGATCCTGCCTCCCTGCACCACCGCCGCTTCCAGCAGCCGTTTTTCCGCGGGTGAACAGAAATGGGCGCCCCGCGCGGTGAACTCGGTCCGCACGGCCTCCAGCAGGGGCCGGTCCACGATGACCGCCTGCTCCGAGGCGCAGACCGTGCCGTTGTCGAAGCACTTCCCGGCCAGCACGAGTTCGACCGCCGCGGCCGCCTGGGCGGTCCGTTCGATGAAGGCCGGCACGTTGCCCGGGCCGACGCCGAACGCCGGCTTGCCGGAGCCGTAGGCGGCCTTGACCAGACCGTGCCCGCCGGTGGCCAGGATGACGGCCGTGAGGCGGTGCCGCATCAACTCCTCCGTGGCCTCCAGGGTGGGGTTGCGAAGGCAGCCGACGATTCCCTCGGGAGCGCCGGCCAGTACGGCCGCCGCGTGCAGGATGTCGGCGGTTTTGGCGATGCAGTCCTTGGCGGCCGGGTGGGGCGAAAAGACCACCGCGTTGCGTCCCTTGAGGGATATCAGCGCCTTGAAGATCGTGGTGCTGGTGGGATTCGTCGACGGAATGATGCCGGCAACCACCCCCATGGGCACGGCGATCTCATACACTTGCTGGGCCGGATCCTCGGCGACCACGCCGACGGTCTTCAAATTCCGGATATCCTCGAAGATCTCGCGCGCGGCGAAGGTGTTCTTCGTGACCTTGTCCTCGACCCGGCCGAAGCCGGTCTCCTGCACCGCCAGCCGGGCCAGTTCCTCGGCGTGGGCCAGCGCCTCCCGCGAGACCGCCTCCACCACGCGATCCACCTGTTCCTGGCTGAATTCGGCAAAACGGCGCTGGGCGTCGGCGGCCAGTCGCAGCAGGTGGCGCACTTCCTGCACCGCCATCAGGTCTTGATCTAGTTGCATGACGGGCTCTCCGGAATTGAGTGTGCCCACTGTAGCACGCGACTGACAGCCGGTCAACCGGCTGGGGATCGCTGTGCCGCCGCCCCCCGATCATCAAAGCCGGGGCGTGTGCCGTTCGATAAGCTCCAGAACGTCCGCGTCGATCTCCATCCGGGCCCGCCGAAAGATGGTCTGGAGCAGGATGATCACCCGGTCGCGCGGGCGCACCGCCTCGATCCGCCCCTCCAGACCGTCGAACAAAGTCCCGTGGATCCGCACCCGGTCACCGGGCGCCAGGGCGCGGTCAGCCTCCAGATAGCCCTTGGCCGCCATCCGGTCCCGGAGAGTCTGGATGATCAGAGGGTCGACCGGCACGGGTTTTTCGTTGAAGGTGATGACCTTCTGGACGCCTTCCAGGTGATTCACGGTGTACAGCCAGCGCGCTGCGTCGAACCGGGCGAACAGGTAGCAGGGAAAGAGCGGCCGGATTTGATAGCGTCCGCGGCGGTGTGTGCCTGCCAGAGGCAGGAAGGTCTCGAAGCCCAGCTGCAGCAGCTTCACGTCGGCGTAATGCTCCCGCAACCGTTTCGTGTAGATCGCGTACCAGCAGGGGGTGTCCACGTTCGGTGATTCGCTCACGGGTCCTCTGATCGTCCTTACGTCGTATCCGTACTATTATACCCGCCGCCCGAGATATGCCAACGCTTCGCCTCCGTTCAGATGAAATAATCGTGCGGGCCGGTACAATGTTCTTCCCAAACACGTTCAGATAAGGTATAAATGTCCCCATCATCACAATCAGGATTTAGCGATGGCCACGGTTGGAGAGATTCTCAAACAGAAGCGCCAGGAACAGAACCTGACCCTTCACGATGTCTCCGAGGTCACCAAGATCAGCACGAATTTTCTGGACGCCATCGAAAACAACGCGTTCAAGAAGCTGCCACGCGGTGTGTTCCCGAAGATGTTCATTCGCGCCTATGCCCGCCACCTGGGGCTGGATGATGACCGGCTGATCCAGTTGTATTTCGAGCAGGCGGCCGAGATCGAAAGCGAGGAAACGCCAGCCCCTGAAGGGCCCCGCATGGCGCCGATCCGCCGGCGCCGCGGACACTGGACAAGGATTCTGGTGGCGGCGGTGGTGATGGGCGCACTCCTGGGGACCATCTATCTGGTCTACCGGGCGAGCGAGTCCAGTCCGCCGTTGAGCGAGGCAACTCCACCGGAGCCACCGCCGCCCCTTGCCGAACCCGCACCGACACCGGGACCTGCGGCGACCGACAACCCGGCGGCCGCAGTCGCGGATATCCCCACTCCGGATGGTACACTCCTGCCCGCAGCATCCCCCGCCCCGCCGACCTCCGGCGAATCGCCCGGACCGCCCGCCACCGCTGGACCCGATCCGCAGTCGCTGGCTCTCGCCCTGCGAGCCAGCGCCGTCTGCTGGGTGCGCGTCGTGAGCGAAGGCGTCCCTCAGGATTTCATCCTCCAGCCTGGTGAGACATTCCAATACCGCTATGTCAAACCCATTGTGCTGCAGGTGGGTAACGCCGGCGGCGTCACCCTGTTCCTCAACGGCCAGGCTACCCGCCCGATGGGCACCACCGGCCAGGTGGTGGAGTTGAACCTGTCGCCGTCAAACTGGCGGGATTACATCGCGGCCCCCGAGGAACCCTGACATGGCCGTCTCCAATCCATTGCTGAGCGCCATCCGCTCCGGCGCCGCCCCAAAAATGATCAAGCTCGCCGCCGCCCGCGGCAGTCTGCCGCTGCCGCCGGAAATCCTGCTGGAAGCCCAAGCCTCTCTCCTGAAGGATGGCGATCCGGAAATCCGGCAGGCCGCCGAAGAGGGTCTGCACGCCTACTCGCCGGCAGAGATGGCGGCGTTGATGGAGAACAGGGAGATCACACCGTTCGCCATCGATCAGGTGGCCGGGTGCTTCCGGGGCAACGCCCTGATCGTTGAGAAGATCATCATCAATCCCAACACCGACACCCGGACCCTCACCGGCCTGGCCCCGATCATCTCGCAGTCCCTGGCCGAACTCCTCATCAACAACCAGGTCCGGCTCATCGAAGCCCCCGAAATCCTCGCCAGTCTCCGCCAGAATCCCAACCTGAGCCCGGGTGATCGCCAGCGGCTGGAGGAAATCGAGCACGACTTTCTGGGCGAAGGCGCGGCGGTGGCGCCGGCCGCGACGCCGCTGCCGGTGGAGGAATCGAGGGTCGAGGACATCCCTTTCACCGAAGAGGAGCGGGCGGAACTTTCGTCGCTGGACGCCGACGCCCCGACCGCGCCATCCAAAGAGGAGCAGGAATACATCGAGGAGCTGGCCGAAGGCGATCAGGACAAGCTCACCCTCTACCAGAAGATGGCCACCCTGTCGGTGAGCGACAAGGTCAAGCTGGCCCTGCTGGGACGGCGGGAGGAGCGGTCGCTGCTGATTCGTGACTCGAACAAGCTGGTGTCGACATCGGTCCTGTCGAGCCCGAAACTCACCGATTCCGAAATCGAGATCTTTGCCCAGCTCCGCAACGTGTCGCACGAAGTGCTCCGGATCATCGGCACCAACAAGGAACTCACTAAGAATTACCGGGTGGTCTATTATCTGGTCCGCAACCCGAAGGCCCCCGTGGAAGTCACCATGCCCCTGCTCAACCGGCTGACGAGCATGGACCTGAAGCTGCTCCAGATCGAAAAGTCCGTCCCGGAATCCGTCCGCGCCCAAGCCAAGCGCATCATCAGCCGCCGCCAACCCTGATCCCGCAGTTTGTTTTTGACAATCCGACGCCTCTCCTCTACAATTGGTGCGGCCGAAGGGGCCGCCAGATGCGGAAGTCTCTGCTTTTATTAACTTTTTGCCTGAGCCTGCACCCGCTGACCGTCCGGGCGGAGACGTTTTACTCCTACGTCAACCGCAGCGGCTGCATCGTGTTCAGCAACTACGCGCCCAAGAGCGGGGAAGCCACATCGGTCAAGGAAATCGAGATCGAGCGCGAACAGGACCGCCCGGACCTGATCCAGTTTGACGAAAGCCGATTCAACCAGTACGACCCGCTGATCAAGAAGTACGGCTCCGAGCTGGAGGTCGATTTCAACCTGATCAAGGCGTTGATTCTGGTCGAATCCAACTTCAACCCGCGGGCGGTCTCGCCCAAGGGCGCCCGGGGGTTGATGCAGCTGATGCCCGATACGGCCCGCCGGTATGGCGTCTTCGACCTGTTCGATCCCGAAGAGAACATCCGCGGCGGCACCAACCATCTCCGCTTTCTCATCGACATGTTTCAGGGCGACCTGGAACTGGTCCTGTCGGCTTACAACGCCGGTGAAAACCTGGTCCGCAAGCTGAACCGGATCCCCCGGATCCCGGAGACCATCAAGTATGTCCGGAAAATCGTGGAGATTTACGGCAGCACCAAAGTCCGGGGGAACGAACAATACGCGGTCTACACCCCCGGCACCCGGATGTTCCGATATTACGATCAGAACGGCGTACTCACCTTCACCAACATCGATCCGCCGGCCGATGCCCGGCCGGTCAAGTGAGTGCACGTCCACAGGCTGTATTGGGGATTCTGCGCTTGCTTTGATCACACGACGGGAGTGCATTCGCCATGTGCGGGATCATCGGCTACACCGGCGGCAAATCCGCTATCCATGTACTGACCGAAGGGCTGAAGCGGCTGGAGTACCGCGGGTATGATTCCTGCGGTCTGGCCACCGTGGGACCGGCCGGTGTGTACGCCGTCAAAACCTGCGGCACGATCGGTGAACTGGAGCTTCGGCTCTCCGCCACTCCGCCGGCCACGACGGGTATCGGGCACACACGCTGGGCCACTCACGGACGGCCGTCGGAGGCCAACGCCCACCCGCACTGCGATTGCGGCCGGACGCTCTATGTCATCCACAACGGCATCATCGAGAACTACAGCCTGCTCAAGCGGGAGCTGATGCGGAAAGGTCACCGGTTCGAATCGGAGACCGACACGGAAGTGCTGGCCCACCTCTTCGAGGAGTTTTACCAGGGCGACCTGTTGGTTAGCGTGCTGCGCGGTCTGGAGCGGGTGACGGGCACATTCGGGATCGCCGTCGTCCATGCCGCCCATCCGGATCAGATCATCGTGGCCCGGCGGGGCTCCCCGCTGGTGCTCGGAGTGGGCGACCGGGAGATGCTGGCGGCCAGCGACGTGGCCGCCCTGCTCCGCCACACCGACCGGGTGATCTACCTGAACGACGGCGAGGTGGCGGTGCTGCAACCGGATGATTTCCGCATCCTGTCCATCTCCCATGAGCTGGTTCACCGCGATCCGGTGAAAGTGGAGTGGCAGGTCGAGGAAACCGAGAAAAACGGCTTCCCGCATTTCATGCTCAAGGAAATCTTCGAACAGCCGGAAACGGTCCTCAACGCGTTCCGCGGACGCATTCTCCGCGAGGAGGGGGTCAGCAAGTTCGGCGGCCTGGAGAGCATCCTGCCGGAACTCAAGAAGATCAACCGCCTGGTCATGATCTCCTGCGGCACGTCGTACCATGCCGGCCTGCTGGGCCGTTACATCTTCGAGAAGCTCACCGACATCAACGTCGATGTGGAAATCGCCAGCGAATTCCGTTACCGGAACATCAATCTGTCCGCGGGAACCGCCGTCCTGGCCATCAGCCAGTCGGGTGAGACCGCCGATACCATCGCCGCGGTGCGCGAGGCGCGCCGCAAAGGCGCACTCGCCCTCGGCCTGGTCAACGTCGTCGGATCCACCATCGCCCGGGAAACGATCGCGGGCGTCTACAACCACGCCGGGCCGGAGATCGGCGTAGCCTCCACCAAGATCTTCACGTCGCAGGTGGTCATCCTGAGCCTGCTGGCGCTGCTGTTGGGCCGGTTCAAGAAACTGTCGATGAACGACGGCATCCAAGTGCTGAACGCCATCCAGGAGCTGCCGGATCAGATCCACACGGTTCTGGAACAGTCGGAGGACATCCGCACGATCGCCCGCGATTATTACCAGCACCAGTCCTTCCTTTACCTGGGTCGCCTCTATAATTATCCGACGGCGATGGAGGGCGCGCTCAAGCTAAAGGAAATCAGTTACATCCACGCCGAAGGTTACCCGGCGGGCGAGATGAAACACGGCCCCATCGCTCTGATCTCCCCCGAGTGTCCCGTCATGGCCGTCTGCCCCAGGGACAGCGTGTACGACAAGATGATCAGCAACATCATGGAAGTTCAGGCCCGCGGCGCCAAGATCATCGCCGTCGGCTCCCCCGACGACACCAAGCTGGCCGACATCGCCGACCGGGTGATCACCGTGCCGCGCACACTCGATTTTCTCAACCCGGTGCTCTGCAACATTCCCCTCCAGCTGTTCGCCTATTTTTGCGCCTTGTACCGGGGTTGCGCCATCGACAAGCCGCGCAACCTGGCCAAGAGCGTCACCGTGGAGTGAGCCACCATGAGTCAGCCAACACCGGTCAAGGGAGTCATCCTGGCGGCGGGTTACGGGACACGATTCCTGCCTGTGACCAAGACGGTGCCCAAGGAGATGCTGCCCATCGTCGAGGTGCCGTCCATCCAGTACGTGATCGACGAATTCACCGCGTCGGGCATCCGCGACATCCTGATCATCACCAGCCGCCGGAAGAAAGCCCTCGAGGATTATTTCGACCGGGATGTGGAGCTGGAGTCGATGTTCCGAGGAGAAGCCGCCAGCGGCAAGCTCGCCAGCGTCACGCCGCCGGACGCCAACGTCGTCTTCATCCGGCAGCGGGAGATGCGGGGGACGGCCCACGCCTTGATGCTGTGCGAGGGTTTCGCCGGACAGTCGCCGTTCGTCGTCGCCTACCCCGACGACCTGATGCCCGATCCCCCCTGTGCCCGGCAACTCATCGAGACGTGGCGGGAGACGATCTCTCCCGAACGGCCGCACGGCTGCTCCGTGCTCTCGGTGATCGATCTGAGCGGGCAGGATGTGTCACGCTACGGCGTCGTCGATTTCGAACTTCGGGACGGGCGCCAGGTTGTCCGCCGGATGGTGGAAAAGCCCCGGCCGGGATCGGAACCGAGCCACCTCATTTCCCTGGGGCGCTATCTGTACACCCCGGATCTTTTCCCGGTCCTCCACGAGCTGGCGCGCGTGCCCCGTGACGGCGAGTTTTACCAGACGGAACCCATCAACCGCCTGGCCGGTTGTGGTCTGGTCGTGGCCCAACCGTACCCGGGACGACGCTATGACACCGGCGAACCCATCGGTTACATCAAAACGATCGTGGAGATGGCGCTGGCTCGTCCGGAATACAGGCAGGAAATGTATGATTATTTACGCAGTTTGTCATTGACCGGCGTTTTGTGACATATTATGATACACTGTTTATGCGATTGAAAATGGATGCTATCAATTAGGTTGTCAGACAGGGGATCGGTCCTCGGTGATTAAACCGCATCCATAAATATGATTCGTGTAGTCGGCGTGCGTGAAATCGGACGATTATCAGGGGATGATGAAACCAATTGCTCTGCTGCTTATATTAATAGGTACACTTCTATTCACCCCGCTGCCCGGCCAGGATATCCAGCCGGCAGCCGGCGCCATCGACCAGACCGTCAAGAAGAATACCCTGCTCGAGTTCATCCGCATCCGCTCCAACCCGGCGGCCAACTACGTACTGGGTCCCGGTGACATCATCACCGTCGACGTTTTCGGCGTGCCGGAGCTGAAAACCGAAGTGCAGGTGGCCCAGGACGGCACGATCATGCTGCCGTTTCTCTCCCTGGTCCGGGTGGAGGGGCTGAACACGGCGGAGCTCCAGGTGAAGCTGGAGTCGCTGTTGGCTGATTCCGTGCTCAAAGATCCGCACGTGATGGTCTCGATCAAGGAGTACCGCTCCCAGCCGGTGCATGTGCTCGGCGAGATCAGCAAGCCCGGCACATACCAGCTCACCCACTTCATGCGGCTGGTGGACCTGCTGTCGCTGGCCGGCGGATTCACCGCCACCGCCGGCGACATGTGCACCATCAGCCGCCAGGACGAGACGGGCACGTCGCAGCAGGTGGAGATCAGCCTGGTGGATCTCCTGGAGAACGGCAACCCCGCGCTCAATGTGCCTGTTCAGGCCGGTGACATCATCCACGTGCCCAAGCGGGTGGATCGCATCTACTACGTCATCGGCGACGTCGGCAAGCCCGGCGCCTATCCCATCCCGCCAAAAAAAGAAATCCGGCTCAGTGAAGCGTTGACCACAGCCGGAGGCTTCACGAAGACATCCAGTCTGGCGAACACACGGCTCGTGCGGGCGCTGCCGGATGGACAGCGGGCTGTCATGGCGATCGACTTTGACAAGATACTGAAGGGCAGCGGCGATGATTTTTCCCTGCAGGAAAACGACATGCTGTACATCCCCAACTCAAAGGCGAAGGGAATCAGCCAAGCCATGCTCTCCAGCGTCCCGAATTTCATTTACTGGGGCCTACTCCTCGCCTTCTAAATATGGGAAACAATCCGAACCTACCCGTTCTGTCGCCTGGTGAACCCGATCCCCGGCACCCCGCTGTCCTGACGACACCCACGTACCAGCTGGTCGTTCCGCCGGCGCCGGAGAACGAGATTCACCTGCTCGACTACTGGAAGATCATCGTCAAGCGCAAATGGCTCATCGTGCTTTGCTTTGTGGTGGCCGCCGCCACCGCCTACCTGTGGACGCTGCGTCAAACCCCATTGTTCTCCGCGACAGCCACTTTGCAAATTGAGGTCAGTTCTCCCAACATCCTTCCATATCAGGATTTCGTCAATGAAGCCGCGCCTTGGCAGCAGGCTGAGTATATCCAGACCCAGTGCGCCATCCTCCAGAGCAAGTCGCTGGCCTCGCGGGTCGTTCAGGCGCTCCATCTGGACCAGGATCCGAGGTTCGTCACGCAACGTGCCGGGGCGACCCCATCGATAAAGAAAGAGGAGCCCCCCTCCCGGGCTGATTCCGCAATCGATCCGGACCTGGATGTGGCCTTGGCTGATCCGGATGCGGACGAGGCCTATTCACCCCACTCCGGAATCGTGCAGGGCGGACTGCAAGTGGAGCCGGTCCGGGACAGCCATCTGATCCGCCTCAGCTATGTTTCGCCTTATCCTGAACTCGCCAGCCAGGTCACAAACACCGCCGCCGACGAATTCATTCAGCTCAACTTCGAGGCGCGTTACAACGCCGCCTTGCAGGCCACGGAGTTCCTGAAGCGCCAGCTCACCAGTCTGAAAGCCAGGCTGGAGAAATCCGAAGAGAACCTCATCAACTACTCCCGTGAAAAAGGGATCATGGTTTCGGCCAATCAGCAGGACGTGGTCCTGCAAAAACTCAACGAACTGAGCACGGCCCTGACCGAAGCCCAAACCGACCGGATCCGGCGGGAATCCCTGTATCTCACCATTCGCGGGATCAAGGATCCCCTGGTCAATTTCCCGTCCAGTCTGCGAAACGCGTTGATCGAGGACCTGGAGCGCAAACTGTCCGGCTTGAATCAGGAGCTGGCCAAGCAGTCGTCAAAGTTCAAGGATGACTGGCCGGCCATCCAGGAACTGAAAAACCAGATCACGGAGACGTCCTCCCAGTTGAATCGGGAGAAGCAGACGGCGATGAAGGCGATCATCACCGAATACGAAACGGCAGCCAAACGCGAAAAGCTGCTTCAGGAAGCGCTGGACGAGCAGAAGATCCAGGCCAACCTGCTCAAGGAGAGTCTGATCCAGTACAACATCCTCCAGCGCGAAGTGGAGACCAACAAGAACGTGTACGAAGGAATGCTCTCCCGTCTGAAAGAGGCCTCCATTGCCGCCGGTCTCAAGTCCAGCAACATCCGGATCGTGGAACGCGCCGAAACACCCTCGGCGCCCTTCAAGCCGAATCCGGTTCGAAACCTGCTCCTGGGCATGCTCATCGGCCTGCTGCTCGGCGTCGGACTGGCATTTTTCATCGAATACATGGACAATACCGTCAAGACTCCGGATCAGGTGGAGCAACTCACCACCCTGCCCTCCCTGGGTGTCATTCCTCAAGCGGAGTCCGCACCAAAGGCAATGGTCGCCGCAAGCAAGGCCAAGGTCATGCAGGTGGTCCCCACGACTACTTCGAGAAACGGAAATTCCATCGAACTCATCGTCCATTACGAGCCCACTACCAGTCTGGCCGAGGCCTTCCGCTCGCTCCGAACGTCCATCATGCTCTCCAACTCGGATGGACCGCCCCACACCGTGCTTTTCACGTCGCCGCGTCCGGCGGAGGGCAAGACCACCGTCTCAACCAACACCGCGATCGCCTTCGCCCAGACAGGCAAACGCGTGCTCCTGCTGGATCTGGATCTGCGCAAGCCGCGCCTGCACAACATTTTCAAGCTGGACAACTCGATCGGGTTCAGCAGCTTCCTGGCCGGGGCATCCGAAATCTCGCCCCTCATCCATCCCACCGAGATCGAAAACCTGTATACCATCACCGCCGGGCCCATCCCACCGAATCCGGCTGAACTGCTCTCGTCCATTCGGCTCAAGCAGGCATTGGAAATACTCAAGGAGTATTTCGACCACATCATCATCGACAGCCCCCCGATCCTGTCGGTGAGCGACTCGCGCATCATCTCGCGGTTCACCGACGGGATCATCCTGGTCATCCGCAGCGGTGAAACACCGAAACAGGTGCTGCGCCAGGCGCAGAAAGACCTCCAGCTGATCAACGCGAAGGTGCTCGGCATCCTGATCAACGCCGCCAATCTGCGCAGTTCCGACTATTATTATTCGAAGTATCACTATTACCAATATGGTGACAAGTACCACTCAAAGCATGCTTGACAATATTGTGGTTCTGTATTGAAATCACGGTAATTCCACGATGATAATTCTCATTAGATCGATATGAGGTGAACGATGAGAAAGCTAGTGAGGTTGTGTGCTGAGCTGGCCATGCTTTCCGTACTCGCCGTCCTTCCGGCTTACGCCCAGATGACGCCGCTCGGAGAGATTGTGGCCGGGAGTTCCGCCCTGATCGGCTCCACGGAGATGCCGGTGGGCGGCACCATTTTTCAGGGGGACCGTCTGACCGCGCACAAGGATTCCACGGTGATCGAGCTGGCCAACCGTGGCACCATCCAGCTGTTCCCGCACACACGCATCCAGGTGCTGTCGCAGGACGGCGAGATCCGGGTGCGTCTGGAACAAGGCAAGGTGGCCTTCATCTTCCCCAAGGATGTCCGGACTTCCATCCAGAGTGCGACATCCATCATGACCCCGCTGAAAACCGAATCCCGGTATTACGGGGTGATGGAAAACACCGACAAGCAGGACATCGTCCAGGCGTACGAAGGCGAGTTGCAGGTGCAGGCGGTGCCTTCGGGTGAAAAGGCGACCATCCGGCCCCGACAGGAAGCCTGCGTCGGAGCCACGGCGTGGACAGGTCACGGGGATCCCATCACCGGCCTGCGTCTGCCGATCATCGTCGGCCTCATCGAGGGCGGCACGGCGACCGGCATCATCATTTACACGATAATCGACGACGACGAACCGGTGGCCAGCCCCAGCTGATGATCGGGAGTCTCCGTCCATGACGCCGATCAGCCAACACCGATCCTTGATCGTTTGGGCCGCATTGTGCGGTTGCGCATGCGGTCTGCCTTGGGTGATGGCAGGCGTGACTGCGGACGGCTCCAGCATCGTCTTCCACCGGTGTCCCCCGCACGCGAGTGTTTATCTCGACGGGACATGGATCGGCACGGTGCCGGAACAGGGAGTGTTCTCCCTGTCTGCAATCCCGGCGGGACACCACCGCTTTGTCTTCACAGTGTCCGGTGTGTCTGGAATCGAACGAGATGTGAACTGCCAACCCGGCCAGGCGCTGACAATCGAACTGCTCCCCGCTCCAGCCCCGACATCCGTGGTCAAGCCGCCGGTGGTTGTCCCGGATCAACGTCCACAAACTGCCGTCGCCGTGATACCCGCGCCGCGTTCGCAGCCTCCGGTGTCCGCCCCCGTCCAGCCGGCGCGCCAGATCGCTGTGGTACGCCAACAACCCAAGCCGGCGGTCACATCCGCGTCACCCTCCGCACCTGCGCCGCAGACGAGCTCATTCGCATCCATTCAGGCCGTCTCGGCACATGCGCCCTCACCGCCGCCTGACCCGGCCATCGAGTTGACACCGGCTGGAGGATTGAATAGCTGGCTCCTGATGCTCTCCATTGTTTCCGCGTTGGGCCTGGGTGTTTTTTTTCTACTGATCAGCCGGCACCGCAAGCGTCCCGACGCTTCATCTCCGGATCGGCTGCCGGGTATGCCGGCTTCCGAAGACGGCGATTCCGTTTTTAATGCCTGTGAAGCCGGGTTGCCCGAATCGAACGAACCTGAATTCCTCGATGACCTCCGCTGGCGGGAAATGATGGCCGCCAAGGGATTCCGGATTTTCCGAGGCAAAGACCTGCCCGAACACTTTATCGAAATTGAAGAGGTGAAGCATGAAAGACCCTCATAAGCTCCCCATCATTTTACTCCTGGTGATCGGTTTCGCCGTCTGCGTGAGCGCGGCGGACGTGGCCGCGTCCATCGAGCAGATCCAGACGGACGGGCAGTTGCTGCTCAAGGTGCCCAATGCCGGACTTCTGAAGGGCGCCCAGGGTGAAGTGTATTACACGGTCGTCGCGGAAGGCGCCTCGCGGGACGTTGTGGTCGGCTCTATTCAGGTCGCGCAGGTGGTCAATAGCACCCACGTCCTGGCCCGACTGACCCAGTCCACTGCGCCGGTCCAAACGAGCTTCAAGGTGCGGCTCACGCCCACTCCGATCCCGGCGGAAAAATTCCTGGAGAACATGGTCTACGTTCCCGGCGGGACCGCCACCATCGGACTGGATCGCAACAAAGCCAAGTTCTGGAATGAAACTCCGGCCCACCCGTACAATCTGGAGCCTTACTACATCGAGCGCACCGAGGTCACCATCGGCCAGTATGCCAAGTTTGTCCAGGAGACCGACCATCGACTGCCGCCCGGCTGGGAGGACGACACCCCGCCGGTCGAGGACGAACCTCTGCCCGTGACCGGCGTGACCTGGGAAGACGCGATGGCCTATTCCCGCTGGGCGCTCCGTCGCCTGCCCTCGGAGGAAGAATGGGAATGGGCCGGCCGGACCAGCCGCAGCTACATGTTCCCGTGGGGCAACGATTTCATCAAGAACTACGCCAACACCGAAGAGGCGGATCGCAACCACGCCCTGCCCGTGATCTCGTTCGCGACCGACCTGTCCCAGTTCGGGGTTTCCGACCTGGCCGGGAACGTCGCCGAGTGGACGCTGTCGGTTTATCGTCCCTATCCCGGCAACACGCACGACGAGGAATACAACCCGGATCACTACGTGGTGCGTGGCGGCGCGTTCACAGTGAAAAACAAGTATTGCCGGCTGCCTTTTCGCGCCTCGAAACCGAACAATTATCACTGTTCGGATGTGGGCTTCCGCACCGCGATCAGCATTCGGGAGCTGGACAAGTTGATCGCGGAAGGACTGGTGGCGGCCTCACCGACCAAGTGAGGGCGGTCGACATTTCTGAATGATTGATCTCCACAACCATCTTCTGTGGGGATTGGATGACGGACCTCGCGACTGCGCGAGGTCCGTTGCTATGCTCCAGGCCGCCCGCGCGTCCGGAGTGAGCCAGATCGTCTGCACCCCCCACCTGTTTCACCCCGGGTTCGCCGGAGTGCGTATGGACGATGCCCGGTCTCGGCTGGCTGAGTTGCAGCCTGAAACCGAGATCCGCCTGATCCTGGGCGGCGAACACTACCTGAGTTCCGACTTCGTCCAGGCGCTGGCCGACAATGGGCGCGCCATGCTCCACACCATCCGCGACCTGTTCATCCTGGTCGAATTCGGCCCGTTCAGCCAACCGGCCACCACCGGCAACATCCTGCGGCGCCTGCGGGAGCTCGGGCTTTTCCCCCTGATCGCCCATCCGGAACGATACGAATCCGGCAAACGGTTGCTGCACTGGATGTCCGCCCTGAAGGAGCAGGGCTGCCTGCTCGTGGTCAATACCCGAAGCCTGATGGGCGTGGACGGCCGGAAATGCGAGCGCGCCGCCCGGGAGCTGATCAGCCACGGGTTGATTCACTGTGTGGCCAGCGACGCGCACGCTCCCGAAGACTTGGCCTCGCATTACCCGGACTGCCTCGCCTGGATCGAGCGGGAGTATGGCAGCCGCGTGGCCAAGCTGCTGTTCATCGTGAATCCGTGGCTCATCGCGCAGGGTCGTCTGCCGGTGGATTTTGCGGACAGTGACCAACTGGATCGCATCCTGTCCCAAGGCGGCTGCAACGCATGACATTTTCCGCAGGGCTGATCGGTCGGCTGGTCGTGACCCTCCTACTGCTGGGCCTGTTGGCCGTGTCGCTGTTGTTGCTTCTGGCCCAGATCGCGGATACACCCGAAGCCGATCGAACGGCGGCGGAGCGAAAGACGCAACTGAACCCGCTCGATCCCGAGGGATGGTACGCGCTCGGCGTCATCCACCGCTTCGACCGGCGCGGGCCATCCGCGGCCGACGCCCAACGATACCTGGCGCGGGCGCTGAGCCTGCATCCGTGGAGCTATCGGTACTGGACCACGATGGCCCAGATTATGGCCGACCGGAACGATACCCGGGCCGCCACGGCCTGCCTGCGGATGGCGCTGGCGCTGAACCGCGCCTACTCGCCCCTGTATTGGTACGCCGGGAACTACTTTATCCGCGCCGGTGACCGGTCGGCCGCCGCCCGCTGCTTTCACCAGGCGCTCATCGGCAATCCGGCGCTCATCCGGCCGGTCCTGGCCATCAGCTGGCGGATGTATCCCGACCGTCAGGTCATCATTCGCGACATCATCCCGCAGACCGTGGCCATGCAATTCGGCCTGCTGCGCTGGTGCATCCAGCAGGATGATCCCGCCGCGGCCCGTCGATGCTGGCTCAATCTGACTTCTCTCCCGGAGACCTTCGATCCAAGATCCGCGTTTCCGTACGTCGATTACCTGCACCGGCGGGGCGAGCATCGGGCGGCGCACGACGTGTGGCGGCGCAGCCTGGAGCCGATCGGCGCCTGGCCCGAGAGCGCCCCGGGCAACCTGATCTTCAACGGCGGATTTGAGAAACCCAGGTGGAACGGGGGTTTCGACTGGGTGGGCCACGAGACCGTTCACACCCGTTTTCTGGACACCCGCCGCGGCCGTTACCATGGCATGCACGCGATGGCCATCGCGTTCGACGGAACGGAGAATGTCGGCGGGGTGATCCTCAGCCAGCGCGTGTTCGTGGAGCGGCCCGGACTGTATCGGTTCCGGTATGCCATTCGGACCGATCCGCTGACCAGCGATCAAGGCGTTTATTTCGACATCATCAATACCACCCAACCCGCCCAGCCCCGGGAAATCGCCCGCGGCGACAAGCATCTCGCCGAAGAGAGCTGGCGGTTGTGCACCGTGCTCCTGGAAGTGACCACACCCGACTCCATGCTGCAGGTGAGGCTCCGGCGGGATCGCTCAATCAAGTTCGACAAGGAGCTCCGGGGCCGGATCTGGCTGGACGCGGTGGAATTGGCGGCGGAGGAAGCCCCGTGATCGGTCGCCGCATGCTCGAAATCTGGCTATTCCTGACCATCGCGTTCGCCGTCATCGCCTTCGGCGCCACGCCGGCATGGGCCCGCTCCGTGTTCGGCATGGCGGCCTTCATCGCCGCCATTGCGGCCCTGTGGATCTGCCGGCGGCGGCCGGACCCCGGTCGGCTGCCGGTCCTGGTCGCCTGGTCCATCCTGCTCGTCGTCCCGCTCCTGCAGCTGACGCCGCTGCCCGCGGCGGTCCAGCGGGTGATCAGCCCGGTGCACGCCCAGTTGATGTCGCGCGTCCAGGCCACCGGTCTGGTCGATCCCCGCACGCTGCACACCGCCGTCAGCATCTTTCCCGGCCGGACCGTGGAACAGCTCCTGCTCTTCGCCGCCCTGGCCGCCGTGTTCTGGGTGGGCCGGGAGCTGCTGCGGGACGCCGGCGCCCGCCGCCGGCTGGGCATCGGGCTGATCGTCCTCGCCGCGGGTGAGACCTGCTTCGGCCTGCTCCAGTATCTCGGCAAGATCCCGCACGTCTTCCTGGCACCCGGCCGGGAGGTTGCGGAGGTGGCCTCGGGCACATACATCAACCGCAACCATTTCGCCGGATTTCTCGAGATGGCTTTTCCGGTGGTCATCGCCATGGCCTACGGACTGTTCTATTCCCGCATCCGCCCCGCCATCGACACCTATTCCGGCCGCTGGCGGAAACTGTTCACCCATCCGCGCACGCCGGTGTTCACCCTGCTGCTGTTCACCGGCGCATGGTTATGCCTGGGCCTGATTTTTTCGATGTCCCGGGGCGGCATTCTGGCCATGCTGCTCACCGTCGCCTTTCTGAGCGTGCTCACCGCGATGCGCCACAGCCGCCGGCGGATCCAGCTCGTCGCCCTGCTGTTCGTTCTGCTGGTGGGTGGGTATGCCGTCTGGCTGGGCCTCGATCCGGTTCTCACCCGGTTCGAAAAGATCATGGCTGAGGAAGGGGTCATGGCGGAGGGGCGTCTCCCCGTCTGGAAGGACACCGTGGATCTGATCCGCGACTTCCCCCTGCTGGGCGTGGGGCTGGGCAACTACCGGTACGCCTTCCTGAGCTACAACGAGACGCCCATGAACGTGGTCTACGACCATGCCCATAATGATTTCCTGCAGTACACCGCCGAATTGGGCATTCCGGCCGGCTTCACGCTCATCGCCTTCGTGCTGGCGGCGGTCTTCTTTGCCTGCCGGGGCTTCATCCGCTCCCCCAGCGTATCCCGGCAGGCGGCGCTCCTTGGCGCCGCCGGCGGCGTGTTCAGCATCCTGGCTCACAGCGTCACCGACTTCAACCTGCAGATTCCCGCCAATATGGCCCTCTTCACCATGCTGCTGGCAGTCATCAGCGCAGTGCTTGCCGAGGAGCGGGCGGCGGAGGAAACCGTCCCCGCAGACGATCCGGCTGAAGATGACGATTCGTAATTTTTTCTCCTCGATCCTCCGGGCGTGTTATAATTCGATTTGCGGATATTTGAAGACACGACGAATTGGTTTTGGCTCTGGGGCATCAATCCAACGCCTTGAACCCTGCCAGATCCGGAAGGAAGCAACAGTAAGAGGTCCTCTTGGATGTGGTGTCTCCAGAGCCTTTTACTATTGCCCGAATCCCCGGCCAATCAGAAATGGTCCCTAAATCATACCAAGTCATCGCCCGCAAATGGCGCCCCCAGCAATTCGAGGAGGTGGTGGGCCAGAAGACCATCACCCGCACCCTGCAGAACGCCATCCGCCTCGGTCGGATCGCCCACGCCTACCTGTTCACGGGCACGCGGGGCGTCGGCAAGACATCCACGGCCCGCATCCTGGCCAAGGCGCTCAACTGCCACCAGGGCCCCACTCCCAACCCGTGCGACGCCTGCCCCTCCTGCCTGGAGATCGCCCAAGGCAACGCCATCGACGTTCTGGAGATCGACGCGGCCTCCAACCGCGGCATCGGGGAGATCCGCGAGCTGCGCGAGAACGTCCAGTACGCCCCCTCCCGCGACCGGCACAAGATCTTCATCATCGATGAAGTCCATATGCTGACCACCGAGGCGTTCAACGCGCTGCTCAAGACGCTCGAGGAGCCGCCGGCCCACGTTATTTTCATCCTGGCAACGACCGAACTGTACAAAATCCCGCAGACCATCGTCTCCCGCTGTCAGCAATTCGATTTCCGGATCATCCCCTTCGATGAGATCTACGAGCGGTTGCGCAGCATCCTCGCGGAGGAAGGCACCCGGATCACCGACCAGTCGCTGCGCTTCGTGGTGAAGGCCAGCGGCGGGAGCATGCGGGACGCCGAATCCGCCCTGCAGAAGATCGTGTCGCTCGGCGGCGAGGGGGTCAGCGACGAGGACGTCTCCGCCCTGCTGGGCGTGGTGCAGCAGGATTTTCTGAACCAGACCATGCGGATGATCCTGAACCAGGACCATGCCGGCATCCTCGATCTAATCGACCGGCTGTACGACCGCGGCCACGATCTTCAGAATTTTCTGCGGGCTTTCATGGAATTCGTCCGGCATGTCATCGTCCACAAGGTCACCGGCAGCCAGCAGCATTTGCTCTTCCTGTCGGAAGAGGACATCGCGGTGATCCGCGAGATCGCCGGGCAGCTGACCGTCGAGGAGTTCATCCGCCATTACGACCTGCTGCTGCAGGCGGACAACCAGCTCCGCTGGACACCCTTCGTCCGTTTCCACGTCGAGATGGCGTTTCTGAAACTGGCCTCGCTGCCCAAGCTGGCGTCGCTGGAACAGATCCTGACGGCCTTGCAGGAGGCGCCCGTTTCGGCGCGGCCGGCCACGCCGGCCGCCGGGCCGCCGGTTGCGGAATCCGCGCCCAAGCAGCCAGCACCATCCGCGGCCACGCCGTCCGAGCCGAATCCCGATCGCGACCGGATCCGCATCTTCCGGGATGCGATCGGCAAGCAGCACGCGCCGCTCAAGGCCATGCTCCCCCACGTTGAGTTCCACCTGTCCGGCCGGCGGCTCGAGATCGTCGTGCCCGAAAACACGTTCTACGAGCGGAACTTCCGCCATCCGAACACCCAGAAGCAGCTGGAGGAGATTTTCATCGAGCTCTTCCAGACGACTCCGGAAATCACCATCCGCACCAAGACGCGAACCCCGGAGAACCATGTCCGGCAGGAGGACACACAGCGTCTCCGCGAGGAGCAAAAGCGAGTGGAAGCCCTCTTCATGGAGGACCGGGTGGCCCGCGCGCTCATCGACAAGGTGAGCGGCAAATGGATCTTCAAGCGGCAACCCTGAACCCGACGAGCGTGTCATGGATTTCCAAAAGCTCTACCAGCATGCCCAGCAGATCCAAGCCCGCCTCATGGACGAAATGGAGCAGGCCGAAGTGGAGGGGGACAGCGGCGGGGGCATGGTCCGGGCCCGCATGAACGGCAAGAAGGAGCTCCTGAGCCTGACCATCGATCCCGAAACCCTGCGGCACGTGGAACCTGCGATGCTGCAGGACCTCATCGTCGCCGCGGTGAACCAGTGCGCCCGCAAGGTGGATGAGCTGCTGGCGGAGAAACTCGGCGGGCTGGCCGGCCGGATGAACCTGCCCGGATTGTTCGGTCTATAAAGCCGGCCGGTATTCGCCCCGACATTCCCGAGGACACCGCTGCCATGAATCCCTATTCCGAACCGCTGGCCGACCTGATCGAGGTGCTCAAGCGCCTCCCCGGCATCGGCGCAAAATCCGCCCAACGGATCGCCTTTTACATGCTGCGCGCCGAACCCGCCTACATCGACGCGCTCGTCCAGGCGATCCAGTCCACCCGCCAAACCGTGCAACTCTGCCCCCGGTGCAACAACTACACCAACCTGCCGGTGTGCGACATCTGCGCGGCCGCCCGGCGCGATCACGCCGTGATCTGCGTCGTCGAAAAACCATTCGACATCCCCGCCATCGAGCGGAGCGGCCACTTCCACGGCACCTATCACGTGCTCCACGGCGCCCTCTCGCCCATCAACGGGATCGGGCCCGACGACCTGAAGATCACCAACCTCCTCAGCCGGCTGAAGGACGAGCATGTCCAGGAGGTGATCGTGGCCACCAATCCCGACGTCGAGGGCGAAGCCACGGCGATCTACCTTTCCCGTTTATTGAAGCCGCTGGATGTCCGGGTGAGCCGCATCGCCCTCGGACTGCCCGTGGGCTCCAGCCTCGAATACGCCGACGAAGTGACCATCAGCCGG
This sequence comes from Acidobacteriota bacterium, assembly GCA_017996395.1. Lineage (GTDB taxonomy): Bacteria > Acidobacteriota > JAAYUB01 > JAAYUB01 > JAAYUB01 > JAAYUB01. Next base: position 31,059 of record JAGOHA010000011.1, read on the forward strand.
GCGCTCGACGGCCGGACGCCGCTTTGATCCAATCCGGGGACTACGGCGCCAAATCCCCGATGATCATTTTTTACTTCAATCGCGCCCGCAAATCTGATATATAACATGGTTTGATATTTTCATTTATTCTGTACTGGAGGCGAACGATGAGCAATTACCTGGAAGTTCGCTGGCACGGCCGCGGCGGGCAGGGTACGGTCACCGGCGCCAAGACGCTGGCCGAGGCCATCCTCAGCAAAGGCAAGCACATACAAGCCTTTCCCGAATACGGCCCCGAACGGCGCGGTGCTCCGGTCCGTGTGTTCAACCGCTTTTCGGACAATCCCATCCGCATGCACACGCCGGTGAAGACACCCCACATCGTCCTGGTGGTTGATCCCACCCTGATCGGGGCCACCAACATCACCGAGGGACTCCGCGAGGATTCCATCGTGATCGTCAACACTACGGACACGCCGGCGCAGATCCGGAAAACCCTCGCGCTCGGCCCGAAGCAGAAGGTGCTCACCCTGCCGGCCACCAAGATTTCCATCGACACAATCGGCCGGGCCTTGCCCAACGCGCCCATGATGGGCGGCTTCGTCAAGGCGGTGCCCATCATGTCCATCGACGATCTCCTCGTGGAGATCCGCGCCAGCTTTGAGGGGAAGTTCCCCGAGAAGATCATCGAAGGCAATCTGTCCGCCATTCGGCGGGGCTATGAGGAGGCGATCAGCGATGTTTAAACTGAAGAACTGGAAAGAGGTCCCCATCGGGGGCGCCGTCGACCAGCCGGGTTCCGCGATGGAAAACAAAACCGGCTCGTGGCGCGTGGAACGCCCCGTCTGGAACAGCGAGAAGTGCATTCATTGCCTGCGGTGCTGGGTGTACTGCCCCGACATGAGCATCAACACCCAAGACGGCAAGGTCACCGGTATCAACTACGACTACTGCAAGGGCTGCGGCATTTGCGCGCAGGTGTGCCCGGAAAAGGTGAAGGCCATCACCATGCAGCCGGAGCAATAGCGGGGCCAAGGAGAGATCACATGGCTAAAATCGTCGCAACCACAGGCAATTCCGCCATGGCATACGCCATGAAGCAAATCAACCCCGACGTGTGCGCGGCCTACCCCATCACGCCCTCCACCCAGGTCATGGAGGAATTCTCGAAGTACGTGGCCGACGGGGTGGTCAACACCAACCTGGTGACCGTTGAGAGCGAGCACAGCGCCATGAGCGCCTGCATCGGCGCCGCCGCGGCCGGCGGGCGCGTGCTGACCGCCACCAGCGCCAACGGGATGGCCCTGATGTGGGAGATGCTGTACATCGCCGCCGGCATGCGGCTGCCCATCGTCATGGCGCTGATCAACCGGGCCCTGAGCGCGCCCATCAACATCCACTGCGATCACAGCGATTCGTTCGGCGCCCGTGACACCGGCTGGATCCAACTGTATTCGGAAAACGCCCAGGAAGCCTATGACAACCTCATCCAGGCCGTCCGGATCAGCGAGCATCCCGACGTGCGCCTCCCGGTGATGGTCTGCCAGGATGGATTCATCATCAGCCACTCCATCGAACGGATGGAGTACCTGGAAGATGACGAGGTCCGGAAGTTCATCGGAGACTACACGCCGATGTACGCCCTGCTCGACATCGACAAGCCGGTCACGCTGGGCTCGCTGGACCTGCAGGACTACTACATCGAGCACAAGCGCCAGGAAGCCGAGGCAATGAAGCTGGCGACACCGGTGATCGCCGCCGTCGCCAAGGATTTCGAGAAGATGACCGGCCGTGCGTACGGGCTGTTCGAGAGCTATCACCTGGACGACGCCGAGGTCGGCATCGTGGCGGTGAACTCCGCGGCCGGCACGATCAAGGAGATCATCGACCAGTACCGCCGCAAGGGGGTCAAGGTCGGCCTGCTCAAACCGCGCCTGTACCGGCCGTTCCCGACCGAGGCGTACGTCAAGGCGCTGGGCCACCTCAAGGCGATCACGGTCCTGGACCGGGTGGATTCGTTCGGCGCCATGGCCGGCCCGCTGATGATGGAAGTGCGTGCCGCGCTCTACGATCTGCCCGAGCGCCCCGTGACCATCGGCAAAATCTACGGGCTGGGCGGCCGCGACCTGGAGGAAAGCCACTGCCAGTATGTCATCGACGAGCTGGTTCAGATCGCCGCCAGCGGCAAGTACCGCGAGTTGTGCGAGTACATCACGGTGCGGGAATAGCTTCAAGAGAACCGAGGTAAAGACATGGCTAACTTAAAAGAACTGTCCAAGAAACCCGATGGCTTCTCGCCGGGTCACCGGCTGTGCGCCGGATGCGGCATTCCCATCATTCCCAAGCTGCTGTACAAGGTCACGGATTACGACATCGTGGTCGCCAGCGCCACGGGCTGCTTCGAGGTCGCCACCACGATCTACCCGTACACCTCCTGGCTGAAGCCTTTTGTCCACAGCGCGTTCGAAAACGCCGCGGCGACGATCAGCGGCGTCGAGGCGATGTACCAGTCGCTGAAGAAGCAGGGCAAGATTCCCGCGAACCGCAAGCTGAAATTCGTGGCGTTCGGCGGGGACGGCGGCACGTACGACATCGGCCTGCAGTCGCTGTCCGGCGCCCTCGAGCGGGGCCACGACATCGTGTACATCTGCTACGACAACGGCGCCTACATGAACACCGGCATCCAACGCTCCAGCGCCACTCCCTACGGCGCCGCCACCACCACCTCCCCCGCCGGCAAGGTCATCCCCGGCAAGATGCAGCGCCGCAAAGATCTCACCAACATCGCCCTGGCTCATCACATCGAATACGCCGCCCAGACCGCAGTGAGCCACTGGAACGACCTGGCCACCAAGCTCCAGAAGGGCCTGGACCTCGACGGGCCGGCCTTCATCTGCGTCATGTCCCCCTGCGTCCCGGGCTGGATGTATCCGTCGGACCAGAGCATCGAGGTGACGCGCATGGCCGTGGAAACCGGCTATTGGCCGCTCTTCGAGATGGACCATGGCGTGTTCCGGGTCAACTACAAGCCCAAGCAGAAGCTTCCGGTCGCCGACTGGTTGAAGCTGCAGGGCCGTTTCCGCCACCTCTTCCGCCCCGAGTACACCTACGTGATCGAGGAGATCCAGCGTCAGGTGGACGACTACTGGGAATACCTGGCGCACATGGAGCAGGCGTTCCCGGCCCCGCAGAAGTGATCATACCCCCGGGGGGCGGCCACTCGCCCCCCGGGTTTCATCGTCTGTTCCCCCCCTGGCCCCTCCCGTTTCAGGCGCTGCTTCCGCGCAACACGACGGATGTGCTTCGATCGTCCCGACCGAAGCCAACTTCGCAGTGGCCGCTGCCAATCCGCCGAGCGGCTAATCCAGCCGCCCGGAACCGGTCCGGCGATCTCCGGCGTGACACATCGACGGGAATCAGGATTTGACGAAGGACGCGATCGCTTCGCGCTCGTTCTTGTAGGACTCGAAGACGGTGAGCAGCTTGGTCATCTGGAGCAGGCTGCCGATCTTTTCGGCCGCCTTGACCAGCTTGACGGATCCCCCCTGGGTGCTGACCAGCGTGTAGCAGTTGACCAATTCACCGATCCCGGAGCTGTCCAGGTACGTGACGTTTTCCATGTTCAGAAGTATCCGGGTGAATCCTTCGTTCAGCGTGTCGCGGATCGTGTTGCGGAAATCGTACAACGCTTCGCCGATGACCACCCGCCCGGACAAGTCCAGGATGGCCACCTGCTCCACTTTCCGCACACTGACGTTCATCTCACGCCCGCTCCTCCGCCGGAATCGTCAGCTTCTTGAGCATGACCAGCCGGGTTCCCGATGGCTGGACAATCTCGTAATCCACGTTGTCCATGAATGACCGGATGTAGAAGATGCCCCGGCCGGATGGCTTGAGAATGTTCTCGTCGCTGAGGGGATCGGGCACGTCGTCGATGTTGAAACCCGTCCCCTGGTCCGCCACCTCGATCCGCAACTGCTCGCCCTGGATACCCACCGAGAAATCCACATATTTGCCGGCATCGAAGTTGTTGCCGTGCTTTACGGCGTTGATGACCGCCTCCCGCACCGCCAGGCAAACCCAGAAGATCTCGTCCTCGACGACCTTGAGGTTTTCAAGGATCTTCTGAACGACTTCTTGGGCAATGTCGATGAACAGGACTTCGCTGCTGAACCGCATTCGGATGAGCTCGTGTTTGGGCATCCCGCGGAGCTCCCAAGCAAGATGAGATAACTTACTCTGGCATCGGGGGAAATGTCAAGCCCGAATCGGATGCCGGACGTGCCGTCTTGTCCCGCTTTCGCGCCGCCCGGCCCGGAACGACTATTCCACGCCCAGCAGGATGCCGACGTTTTTCTGAAAATCGACGATTCGGAACGGCTTCATCATGAACGCGACCGCGGCCCCATCGGTGAACAGCTGGGGATTCTGCCGCGGCAGGTCCTGGCCGCTGATGAACAGCACCGGGACATCGGGCTTCCGGCGGCGGATGTCCAGGTAGAGCCCGACTCCCGACATATCCTCCAGGATGGCGTCCAGAATGATCAGGTCGATCCGGTCCAGATCGCTATCCAGGATCGCCTGGGCGGTCCGTCCGCTCCCGGCGATGTGCACCCGGAGTCCCATATCCAGCAGCAGGCGCTGGAGAATTTTGACAATGTCAGGCTCGTCATCCACCACCAGGGCGGTCAGCCCGCCCGGGGCGGCCTTCCGGCTTCGGGTGGCCGGCACTTCCACCGCCGCGGCGACCGGAGCTTCATAGACCGGCAGCTGGATTCTGGCCGTGGTTCCCCGCCCCAGCGTGCTGGCCAGACGGATTTCACCGCCGTGGTTTCGAATGATGCCCATGGCCATTGACAATCCCATGCCCAGCGCTTCGTTCTGTGTTTTCGTCGTGAAGAACGGATCGAACGCCCTGGCCAGCTCGTCGCGGGTCATGCCGCGTCCGGAATCGGCGATGCAGATCTCGATCCAGCGCTGTTCCGGGTGCGCGGCGGCCGGCTGCGGGGGCCGACGGCGGCGACGGGCAAGCGCTGCCTTGATGAGCACGCCGCCCGGTTCGTCCTCGATGGACTCGATGGCGTTGGCCAGGATATTCATGAACGCGTCCGCAAGTTGAAACGGGTCACCGATCATGTACATGTCGTGCGCCAGCGGTTTCACGCTGACCCGGCAACGCTCGGGGCCGGCCAGCGCCGACGATTTCGCCACAAGCTCCCGCAGGAACTCATTGACGGACATCGGCGTGTTGCTCCGGCGCGCGGGGGCGGCAAAGGCAAGCAGCTTCTGGTTCAGTCCGGCGCCCCGATCGGCCAGATGGGCGATGCCGTCGGCGTACGAACGAATAATGGCGGCTTCGGGATCCGGATAGCGGCTGATGAGTTCGGCATACCCCTTGATACCGGCCAGAATGTTGTTGAAGTTATGGATGATCCCGGCCGCCAGCGTGGTCAGGGATTGCCGTTTTTCACGTTCGAAATCCCGCCGGACCTTGTCCGGCTGCCCGGCTCCGGTCGCCAGACGGAGGTAGAACCGCGTGGGCGACCCCGGCAGAAAGTCGGCCTCGAACGCGCACGTCTCGCCATGAAGCAGAAGATTGCCCCGGGCCGGCCCGTTCGCATGCGGCCCGCGCCGGAATTTTTCAAGGATCCGCTGAGACGCCGGCGGCTCCAGTTTTCCGAGCACATCCGCCAACGACTGGCAGCCGGCCACGCAGTCGAGAAATGCGCCGTTGGACTTGATGGCTCGCCCGTCCGCCTCAAAGATCGCCATGGGTTCGCTCACCAATTCCACCAGATACTTCTCCAGACACCCGGCCGTGTCTGGAGCCTGCCCATCACGGGTGCGTCTCGCCATGCAGCCCCCTGAGCCCACAAACAAATGTTGAAATTGGGTAGTATTTTAAAATAAAATTGTCTCCGTTTTCATTAATTTCGTTTCATTTTTGACAATTTTATCAAGCACAGGTATAGTCCGAAATTCTATACGCTCGCAATTCGATCACATACGGAGGAATGATCGACCATGAGTGACCAACCCAGACCCCCCATGCCACCGCCACCCAACGACCCGATGTTTCGCAGTCTCGACAAGACCGGGCCGCTGGAGAAAGCGGTGCGCAACGCCAAACAAGGCGGCAGCGGGTGGGTGTTACCCACCATCCTATTTACCTGCATCGCCCTGCTGTTGGGTTACTGCATCTTTCTGACGGTCAAGCTCAGCCGGACTCAGGAAGCCACCGAACTGCTGAACCGCGATCTGGACAATTCGGAAAACCGCATCAGCCAGCTCGAAGAAGAGTTGTACAAGACCGAAAACAAGCTGGTCCAGCAGATCGACGCCACATCGAAGGAGCTGTCGTCGGTCCAGGCCCAACAGGAAAACGAAGTGCAGACCATCAAGGCCGCCGTCACCCAGAAGGCGGACAAGGACGCCCTGGCCTCCGTGGATCGCAAGGCCCAAAGCATCCAGAGCGACGTGGGCGAAATCAAGCAGAACGTCACTGCCGTCGACTCCAACGTCAAGCAGGTCGACACGAAGGTGGGCGAGTTGGACAAGCGTGTCGAGGAGCAGGCCAAGACCATCGAGGAACAGCGCAAGCTGCTGGAGCAGAGCATCCACAACATCAACGCCACACGGGAAATCCTGGATTCCACGAGAGAATCGCTCTTCAATCTGAAGACCTCGCTGGACCGCGACTACTTCGTCTTCCAGCTGCACAAGAAGTCCGGCATCATCCGGGTCAAGGACGTGGGCCTGCGCCTCAAGAAGACCCGGAAGAAGGATCAGCGGTACGACACCGAGATCTTCTACGACGACAAAAAGATGTCCAAGGACAAGGTGGCCGCCAACGAGCCCATCTATTTCCTGAAGATGGGTTACAAGAAGCCGTACGAACTCGTGGTCACCCAGGTGCTGGACGACAAGGTCAACGGCTACCTGTCGGTTCCGAAGGTGGCCGAATAATCACCGATTGCCTTCGGCCGCCGGCCCGAGTCCGGCGGCCGTTTTATATCCAATGAAAAAATCTGTCTGGTGCATCGCCACCGTCGGTTTCCTGCTGGCGGACATCATCTCCAAACTGGCCGCGGTGCGGCTGCTGGTGCCGCATGTGGAGCGGCACGTCATCCCGGGCTTTTTCAGCCTGACCCTCACCACCAACCGCGGGATCGCGTTCAGCATGCTGGCCGACGTGGACAGCCCGGTCAAGACGGTGCTCCTCACCCTGACCGCCGTGCTGGCGCTGGGCTACATCTGCTGGACCGTGGCCACGGAAACTTCCCTGCCTTGGGCATACGGGATTGCCTTGGCCATGATCGCCGGCGGCATCGTCGGCAACGCCGGCAACCGTCTGCTCACCGGTTCGGTGGTCGACTTCCTGGATTTTCACGCCGGCGCCTACTACTGGCCGACGTTCAACCTCGCTGACACGTTCATCTGCGTAGGCGCCGCCGCCGTCCTCTGGACGATTCTCAGGCACGCACGGACACGCCCATGATCCGGTTGACCGCTTGTTTCGCCATCGCCTGGATACTGTCCGCCGGCGCAGCGGGGGCCGATGCGTTCGACCGTTTCCTCGAGCGGTTCCACGGGTTTCGCACCCTCGAGGCCCGGTTCAGCCAGTCGGTCCAGACGCCGCTCGGCATCGAGCAGGCCTCCGGACGGATCTGGATCCGCCGGCCCCACCTGATGCGGTGGGATTACCAGGACCCCGAACCGAAGATCTTCCTGCTTCGGAAAAACGAGTACCGGATGTACACTCCCGCAGAGCGGCAGATGGTGATCCAGAAACTGGACGGTCTCGATGCCGAGGAATCGCCGCTGGTGTTCGTCCTGGGCGGCCGGAGGCGGCTGGACGAGTTTTTCGACCACGATCCGCCGGCCGTCGACGGCGCCCGCACCGCCTACGTGCTGCGCGCCCGGGCGAAGGACCCGGTGTTCGCGCGAGCGCTGCTCGTGCTGTCCGGCGATCCGCCCTTCATCGAGGAGCTGACCCTGTACGAGAACAGCGGGTCCACCCACACCTACCGCTTCTCGGAAGTCCGCCTGGACGGCCCTGTCCCCGCCGGGCGGTTCGAATTCACGCCGCCGGCCGGCACCGAAGTCCTGCGGCCGGAATGAGCCCTTGATTTTTCGTCGCGATCGCGCCTAAATTGGGTGCGGGGAAGGTCCGGACCGATGGAATACAAGGACTATTACAGCATCCTGGGGGTGGCCAAAGGCGCCACCCAGGCCGAGATCAAGAAGGCATATCGCCGGCTGGCCCGGAAATATCATCCCGACTTCAATCGGGACAATCCGAATGCCGAGCGGCGATTCAAGGAGATCAACGAGGCCTACCAGGTACTGGGCGACGCCGACAAGCGCCAAAAATACGACCACCTCGGCGCCAACTGGCAGGATTACCAGCGATTCGGCGGTTCGCGGAGCGGGACCGGCGACAACGATTTTTTCCGCCACTTCGCCGGCGCCGGCCGCACCGATTTCGGGTCGGGACGCCAGACGGGGTTCAGCGACTTTTTCAGGATGTTCTTCGGCGGCGCCGACATGTTCGGTGACACCATGGCGGCGGACACGCCGGAAGGCCGACGGGGCGGCAGCCGGGCGGCCGCGGACCTGAACGCCGAGATCCGGATCCCGCTGCGGGATGCGGCGCAGGGCCGGACCATGCGGATCACCCTGCAGTCGGAGATCCCCTGCCCCCAGTGCGGTGGTCGGGGCGGCACCGGCCGGAGCGTCTGCCCGGCCTGCCAGGGCGCCGGATCCACCTACCAGCCGGAGGAGGTCGAGGTCAAAATCCCCGCGGGTGTCCACGACGAGTTCAAGATCCGGCTGCGGGGCAAGGGGCGCACCGGCGCCGGACAACGGGAGCGCGGCGACCTCTACCTGACGGTCCGCGTGGAGGACGATGCCTTCTTCCGGCTGCAGGGCCGGGACATCCACTGCGAGGTGCCGGTCACATTTTGCGAGGCGGCGCTGGGCGCCCAGATCGAGGTGCCGACGCTGGGGGGCAAGGTGCGCATGCGCATCCCGCCCGAGACCCAGAACGGCCGCACTTTCCGCCTCAAAGGAAAGGGGCTGCCCGCGCTGGGCCGCCACCCGGCCGGTGATCAGATCATCCATGTCCGCGTGGTGGTGCCCACGAACCTGAGCCCGCGCGAGAAAGAGTTGCTGCACCAGCTGGCGACCATGCGGACCGAAAATCCGCGCGAGGGAATGTAGCGCACCGGAGACTGCGACGCCGGGCAATCCGGATCGAGCATCTGTATGGCATACCGATACCTGTTTGGACCCGTCCCTTCCCGCCGGCTCGGCATTTCGCTGGGCGTCGACCTGGTCCCACCCAAGACCTGTTCCATGAATTGCGTCTACTGCGAGTGCGGTCCCACGACGACGTTCACCACCGACCGGGCGGAGTATGTGCCGACCGACGAGGTCCTGGCCGAGTTGGACGACTTTCTGGACCGGTATCCCCGTCCGGACTTCTTCACCTTCTCCGGATCCGGCGAGCCCACGCTCCACTCCGGCCTCGGTCGGATCGCGTCCTACCTCAAGGCCCGCAGCGCGGCACCGGTTGCCCTGCTCACCAATTCGTCGCTCATGGACCGGCCCGACGTCCGGTCGGAGGCCGCGGCGGCCGATCTCATCCTCCCCTCGCTGGACGCGGTTTCCGACGCGGCCTTCCACGCCATCAACCGGCCGGTGGCCGGCGTCCGCAGCGAGGCGATCATCGACGGGCTGGCCGCTCTTCGGGAGATCTTCACCGGCGAGATCTGGCTGGAGATCTTCATGTTGGCCCCATTCAACACCGAGCCGGACGAGCTCGCACGGCTCCGGGAAGCGATCCGGCGGATCCGGCCCGACCGCGTCCAGCTCAACACCCTCGACCGGCCGGGCACGGAACCGTGGGTCCGGCCCGTGCCTCTGGCCGAACTGGAGGCGATGATCCCGCGGCTCGGCCACCCGCGGGTGGAAGTGATCGCCCGGTACCGCCGCCGCCGGGACCTGGCGACCTTCCGACCCGATCTGGAGAGCGCCATCCTCGAGACCATCGCCCGGCGTCCCTGCACCGCCGAAGATCTGGCGGCCGGCCTGGGGATCCGGCCGGCGGAGCTGAACAAGTACCTGGACATTCTTGAGACGGAGCGGCGGATCCGGGCCGAGATCCAGGACCGCGGCATCTTCTATCGGGCGCTTGAATGAGCCGCGCTCCGGGCGGTTCCTCCGGCGTCAACGGGAGCCTCATGCTGGCCGCCGCCATCCAGATGGAATCTGGCCCCGACTTCGAGCGGAACATGGATCGGGCCGTGCGGCTGGTGGAGTTGGCCCGCTCCCGCGGCGCCGAACTGATCGCCCTGCCCGAGAATTTCTCCTTCCTTCGTGTCGGTGACGTTCCGTTCCTGACCCACCGACTGGATTCGCCGCTGGTCCGCCGACTGCGCGAGCTGGCCGGCCGTCTGGAGATCTACCTGCTGGCCGGCTCCTTCCACGAGGAGGTCCCGGGTGCCGACAGTATGTTCAACACCAGTCTGCTGCTGGGACCCGACGGCGCCATCCTGGCCGCCTACCGCAAGATTCACCTGTTCGACATCGAACTGCGAGACGGGCACGGCTTCCGGGAATCGGCGCGCTTCCAAGCGGGGGATGACGCGGTGGTCTGCGCCACGCCGCTGACCACCTTCGGTCTGTCCGTCTGCTACGACCTGCGGTTTCCCGAGCTGTACCGACGGCTGTCGGCCGCGGGCGCCGAGGTGCTCATGATTCCGTCGGCGTTCACCGAGGCGACCGGCAAGGATCACTGGGAGGTTCTCGTCAGGTGCCGGGCCATCGAAAATCTGTGTTATGTCATCGCTCCCGCTCTGACCGGCCAGCCCGCGCCCAAAATCCGCAACTGGGGACACAGCCTGATCGTCGACCCGTGGGGGAACATCCTGGCCGGCGCCGGCGAGCGGGAGGCGGTGATCACCGCCGAGATCGACCGCGCCTATCTGCTGGAAAAACGCCGGCAGCTTCCCGCTCTGGACCATCGCCGGCTGGATATCCACCCCGCCGGGTGTCCCTCCAACTGACCGGTTGATCGGACAATCCGGCTGCGACCCCTGGCGGGTGCTCGGGCGCCGGCGGTGGCGCCAGGTCCGCGCACCTTCGGCGCCGGGCGGGCCGACGGTTGAAACGCCCGGGCCCGTGTGTTATAAGGATGCGTTTGACCGCAAGGGATAGCAGGGACTCATGGACGATATACTGGAACGCATCCGCAGCGGCGACCGCCGCCTCCTGGCCAAGGCCATCAGCCGGATCGAAAACGGTTCACCGGACGCCGTCGATCTCCTGAAGCAGGCGTTCCCCATGACCGGCCACGCCTGTGTCATCGGCATCACCGGCTCGCCCGGCGCCGGCAAGAGCTCGCTGGTGGACCGGCTCACGGAGCACGTGCGGCGGCGCGGACACACGGTCGCGGTGGTGGCGGTGGACCCGTCCAGCCCCTTCACCGGCGGCGCCATCCTGGGGGATCGCGTCCGGATGCAGCGGCACGCCACCGATCCCGGCGCCTTCATCCGGAGCATGGCCACCCGCGGCAACATGGGCGGCCTCGCGGCCGCCACCGCCGACGTGGTGCTGCTGCTGGATGCCGCCGGCTTCGACTTCATCCTCGTCGAAACGGTGGGTGTGGGCCAGGACGAGGTGGATATCGTCAAGACCGCCCGGATCTGCGTGGTGGTGCTCGTCCCCGGCATGGGTGACGACATCCAGGCGATCAAGGCGGGAATCATGGAGATCGGCGACATCTTCGTGATCAACAAATCGGACCGCGACGGCGTGATCAAGACGGAGCAGGAGATCCGGGCGATCCTGGCCATGAACACCCGGGCCGACGGCTGGGAGCCCCCGGTGGTCAAGACGGTGGCCATCCGTGACGAGGGCATCGACGCGCTCTTCGCGGCGATCGCGGATCTCCGGCAGCGGCAGTCGTCCGGCCACGACCCGGGCCGCTTCGCCCTGCCCGCCGCCCGGGAGAAGCTGCTCCAGCTGTCGCGCGACCGGGTGTTTCAGGAGTTTCTGCGCCGCACCGGCTTCGAGGAGCAGCTGGACGCGCTGGCGCAAAAAGTCTTGGACAAATCCGCGGACCCCTATTCTATAATAGAGACTTTCCTGAGTAAGTTTAGCCGTTAGGAGGCGCCAGCGTGTTCACCAAAATCGATCATATCGGGATCGCCGTCACGGCTCTTGACGACATCCTGAAATTCTATCAGGACGCCCTCGGTCTGCACCTTCACGAAATCGAAGAGGTGCCCGAGCAGAAGGTTCGGGTGGCCATGTTCCCGGTCGGCGAGACCAACCTGGAGTTCCTGGAACCCACTTCCCCCGATTCCCCCATCGCCAAGTTCCTCGAGAAAAAAGGACAGGGCATCCACCACATCTCGATCGGTGTGGAGGACATCGACCGCGTACTGGCGGAGCTCAAGGCCCGCGGCGCCCGACTGATCAATGAGACCCCGGTCGTCGGCGCCGGCGGCAAGCGGATCGCCTTCGTCCACCCGGCGTCCACGTCCGGCATCCTCCTGGAACTCAGCCAGGCCCCCCTCCCCCGCTGAACCCCAGCCAGCCAGGCAGGAGACACGGCATGCTTCCCATCACCATCGGCATCATCGGCGGCAGCGGCCTGTACAAAATGAAGGATCTCTCCGACGTGGAGGAGATCAAGGTCGAGACGCCGTTCGGCCCCCCCAGCGACAATTTCATCGTCGGCACGCTGGCCAAGCGCCGGGTGGCGTTCCTCCCGCGCCACGGCCGCGGCCACCGGTTCCTGCCCTCCGAGATCAACTACCGGGCCAACGTGTTCGGCTTCAAGAAACTGGGAGTGCGCCAGGTGATCTCCATCTCGGCGGTCGGCTCGCTGAAAGAGGAACATCAGCCGCTGGACATCATCCTGCCCGACCAGTTCATCGACCGCACCTTCCGGCGCGCCGCTACGTTTTTCGGCGACGGCATCGTCGGGCACATCGCATTCGGCGATCCCCTGTGCCGCCACCTGGTCAACAGCGTCGCCCAGGGCGCGCAGAATGCCGAGATCGCGGTGAAAGTCCGGGGGACCTACCTCTGCATGGAAGGGCCCGCGTTTTCCACCCGGGCCGAGAGCCAGCTTTACCGCAGCTGGGGGCTCGACATCATCGGCATGACCAACGCCACGGAAGCCAAGCTGTTCCGCGAGGCGGAGATCTGCTACGCGACCATCGCCCTGGTCACCGACTATGACTGCTGGCATCAAACCGAAGCGCCCGTCACGGTGGACATGATCATCGAGAACCTGAGCCGGAACAACGAAAACGCCCAGCGGATCCTGAAAGAGACGGTGAAGCTGCTCCCCGAAGACCGGGACTGCACCTGCCACCATGCTCTCAAGGATGCGCTCATCACGCAGCCCGACAGCATCCCGCAATCCACCCGGGAGAAGCTGGCCCTGATCATCGGCCACTACCTGCCGGAGAAATCCAAGTCGGAGTGACCGCCGGCGCCGTCGCCCATCACCATCGCCGCGAACCCGGAAGTCTCATCGGAGGACGCCCATGTCCCTGCTCGCCATCGGATCCGTAGCGTTCGACAGTGTCACGACCCCCTTCGGCCGGGCGGAGCGGGTGGTGGGAGGCTCCGCCACCTACTTCAGCCTGGTGGCCAGCTTCTTCACCGACGTCGCCGTCGTCGCGGTGGTCGGCGAGGATTTCACCGATGAGCATCTCCGAATCTTCCTGGACCACGGGATCGATATCCGCCAGATCCAGCGCCGCCGCGGCAAGTCGTTCTTCTGGGCGGGCGAATACAACCGCGACCTGAACGAGGCGCACACGCTGGCCACCGAGCTGAACGTCTTCGCCGAGTTCAAACCCGAGGTCCATCCCGACCACCGGCGCGTCCGGCACCTGTTTCTCGGCAACATCGACCCCGACCTGCAGCACCACGTCCTCGACCAGATGGAGGGGGATCCCCTGGTCGCCCTCGATTCGATGAACTACTGGATCCAGAGCAAGCCCGATGCGCTGGCCCGCGTCCTGTCCCGGGTGCACATCCTGCTGCTCAACGAAGGCGAGGCGCGCATGCTCACCGGCGAGTATCACCTGGTGACGGCGGTCCGGCGGATCGCCGCCCTCGGCCCGCGGACCATCGTGGTGAAGCGCGGTGAGTACGGCAGCCTGGTGAGCCACGCCGGGGAGCTGTTCGTGGCGCCGGCCTATCCGATGGAGACGGTGATGGATCCCACCGGCGCCGGCGATTGCTTCGCGGGCGGATTCATGGGCTATCTGGCCGGCGCGGACCGGGATGACATGGCCGCGATCCGCACCGCGGTGCTGTACGGTTCGGTGATGGCCTCGTTCGACATCGAGGCGTTCTCGGTCAACCGGCTCCGCGAACTGACCTTCCCCGACATCCAGGCGCGCCTGGAGCACTTTCGCCAGGTGATCGGCGTTTGATTTGAAAATACCGCCCGTTCCCGGTAATCTAAACGGGCGGAGAACGTGTTTCATGGAATGGCGCGCCACCCTCAACCAGAAGCTGGCTGCCCTGCCCAACGCGCCGGGCGTCTACCTGTACCGGGACGCCCGGGGCGAGATCATCTACGTCGGCAAGGCCCGCGACCTGCGGCACCGGGTGCGGTCGTACTTCCAGGAAGCCCGCGACCTCGATCCCAAGACCGCCCGGCTGGTGGCGGAGCTCCGCGACGTCGAGTACATCGTCACCGGCAGCGAATACGAGGCGTTCATCCTCGAGAGCAACCTGGTGCACGAGCACCAGCCCCGCTACAATTTCTACCTGAAGGACGACAAGTCGTTTCCCTTCATCCGGATCACGCTCAAGACCCCCTTTCCCCAGATCAGCCTGACCCGCCGGCCGGTCCGTGACGGCTCGCGTTATTTCGGCCCCTACATCCCCGCCTCCCGGGCGCGGCTGCTCATCGACACGGTCCGGCGCACGTTCGGCATCCGCCACTGCCGCAAGGAGATCGACGGGACCGCAACCCGGCCCTGCTGCCTGGACTACCACATCGAGCGCTGCCTGGGTCCGTGCGTGGCCGCCCTGTGCAGCCGCGAGCAGTACCGGGCGGCGGTGGACGCGGCGATCCTGTTTCTGGAAGGCCGCGACCGCGATCTGCGGCGGCGCCTCGAAGCCGACATGAACCAGGCGGCCGCCGAGCTGCGGTTCGAAGATGCCGCGCGGCTGCGGGACCGGCTCCAGGCGGTCCAGGCGCTCGCTGACGAGCAGCAGTCCGTGCTCGGCATCGAGGACGATGCGGACGTGTTCGGCGGCTACTACCGGGACGGCCGGCTGTCGGTGCAGGTCTTCCACATGCGGGGCACCAAGGTGGTGGATCGGCGGCAATACTACTGGGAGGACCTGCCGCACTGGAACGGGGCCGAGTTTTATGCCGAGTTTCTCCGCCAGTTCTACTACCGGGAACTGCGGATTCCGCCCCGGGTGTTCGTGCCCACCGCGGTGGCGGAACCGGACCTGCTCGCCCAGTGGCTCGCGGAGCGCCGCGGCCGGCAGGTGGTGATCGCCCACCCGCGGCGCGGACGGTGGCTGCGCCTGCTCGAGCTGGCGGAGCTCAACGCGCGCCACGCCTTCTTCCTGCGGTTCCCCGCCGTGGACCATCAACCGGACAGCCTCCGCCTCCTCCAGGCCGCCCTCGATCTGCCGGAGCCGCCGGGGCGGATCGAAGGCTTCGACATGTCCACCACCCAGGGCCGTGAGTCGGTGGGCGTCATGGTGGCCATGGTCGACGGACGGATGGTACCCGCGCAGTACCGCCGCTTCCGGATCCGCACAGCCGGCGGACGGCCGGACGATCTGGCCGCCATGCGGGAGGTCGTCTGCCGGCGCTACCGGCGATTGCTGGACGAGCGCCGGGAGCTGCCCGGCCTGATCCTGGTGGACGGCGGCGCGGGCCAGGTCGCCGCCGCCCTGGACGGCCTGGCCGCGCTGGA
>JAGOHA010000011.1:47114-51913 GCA_017996395.1 Acidobacteriota bacterium
GTCCGCGCGGCCCGACAGGACAACCCCCACCTGCTGCTCATCGACAACGGCGACTCCATCCAGGGCAGTCCCCTGGCGTACTATTACGCGGAGGTGAAGCCGGACGAGCCCAATCCCGTCATCCAGGCGATGAACGCGATGAACTACGACGCCATGACGGTGGGCAACCACGAGTACAATTTCGGCCTGGACGTGCTGCAGCGCTGTCGCCGCGAGGCCCGTTTCCCCTTCCTGTCGGCGAACACCTACCGGATCGACCGTCCGGACCAGCCGTTCTTCGAGCCGTACATCGTCCGCCAGTACGGGCCCGTGCGCATCGGCGTGCTGGGCCTGACCACCCGCAACATCCCCAACTGGGAAACGCCGGCCAACTATGAGGGACTCGAGTTCCGCGAGACGCTCCAGGAAGCCGTCCGGTGGGTGAAGGTCCTCCGCGACCAGGAACGCGTGGACGCGGTCATCGTGAACACCCACGAGGGCTACGAGGCCGACCTGGAGACCGGCCAGCCGAACGGCTCCGGATACGAAAATGCCGCCTGGGCCATCCTGCAGCAGGTGCCCGGTGTCGACGTCCTGCTCACCGGCCACGCCCACGAGAACATCCCGCCGCGTCTGGTCAACGGCGTGCTCACGGCCCAGGGACACCGCTGGGCGGAGCATCTGGTGCAGCTCGACCTGGTGTTCCGCAAGCAGGGCAAGCGGTGGACGCTGGCCGAAAAGACAGGGCGCAACGTGCCCATGAAGGGCCCGGAAGACCCTGCGGTGGCCGCGCTGGTGGAACCGGCCCATGCGGCCACGCTGCGCTGGCTGGACGAGACCATCGGCACCGCCGAGGACGATCTCTCGGCTGAAGGCATTTACGTCCGCGACAATCCGCTGCTGGACCTGGTCCACACGGTGATGCGCGAGCACACGGGCGCGCAGATGAGCATGGCGGCCTATCTGCCGGGCCGTCCGCTGACGATCCGGCGGGGCGACATCAAGGTCCGGGACATCTACGCCCTCTACGTGTACGAAAACACGACGGTCACCCTCGGCCTGTCGGGGAAGGACGTCGCCGCCGCCCTGGAGCACGCCGCCCGCGTGTACGACCAGGCGGAATGGGATCCCGGCCAGCAGCTCCTGCGGCTGGGGCAGGCGCCCAATTTCCGAATGTACAACTTCGACACCCTGTCCGGCGCCGACTACGCCCTCGATCCCACCCGGCCGGCGGGCGAGCGGCTGCGCTATCTGTACTACCAGAACCGGCCCATCGATCCCGCCGCCGAGTTCACGGTGGCGGTGTCCAACTACCAGGCGGTGGGCGGCGGACACTACGACATGTTCAAGCGGGGACGCCGGATCGCGTTCGATTCCACCGACATCCGGACGCTGATCATCCGGCACATCCGCCGGAAAGGCCGTCTGGCGCCGGAGTGCGACCACAACTGGCATCTGGCGGTGCCGGTGGAGCTCCGGCTGGCTTCCCGCCGGACGACCGCGCCCGCGTCCGACTCCCGCTGACCGGCCGGCAATGGCATCATCGGGCGCGCTCAGCTATCGCTGGATCTTCGACACCGGCGGCTCCGGCCGCGGCGCCTGGTCGGGCGGTTTCGGCTACCGTCTGGCCAAGGATCTCGGTGAGGCCGGCATCGGCCCGGCGGTGCTGGCGGGGAGTTCCATCGGGGCGTTCACGTCGATGGACCTGGCCACCGGCAACCCGGAGGTCCTGTACCGAAGCTGGTCCAACTGGTCGGACACGATCCCGGTGGACGTCCCGATCGACCCAGCGGAACGAGGATTCTTCGGTCTGTTCTCGTTCCGCCGCAGCGTGAAGCAGTCCATCGCGTTCACCCTGGATCCGCCCACTGAAGCCGCGTTGTTCGATCCCCGGAATTCCCGCCGCCTGTTCATCGTGACCTCGCGGGTGGTGCCGGAAACCGCCCCGCGCCGGGGCGACCTCATGCGCATGTTCCTGATGGTGGCCACGCGGGAGTGGCGGCACAAGTACCGGCCGCGCGGGCTCCGCTTCGAACCCGTGGTGTACGGCCGGTGGCCGGAGGACCCGGAGCCGGCGGCGGCCGCCGCCGGCTGCCCCTGGCTGCGGCGGCTCACCCCGGCCAACGTGCGGGAGGCGCTGATGGCCTCCTGCCTGCTGCCCCTCGTCATGGGACAGCCCGTGCCCCTGGACGGAGACCGCCTCATCGACGGCGGCATCACCTCCAAGACGCCGCTGGCGTTCGCCCATCATTCCGGCGGTGACGCTCTGGACCGACTGGTCAGGACAGACCGCACGCTGGTGGTCTTGAACAACCCGGAGGGCATCATGTGGAAAACGGCGTTACGGCTCGATGCGTGGAACGATTCCGAGTGGGTCCGCCACGAGACCGCAGCCGGGAACCTCCTGGTGGCCCATCCGGTCCGCCGGATCCGCAACTCGACGGTCACCCGGGACCCGGCGGCGACCATGCGGACATTCGATCAGGGCCAGGAGGAAGCTCGCCTGTTTCTCCGGCGCGACCCGGCGCGTCGATTTTTCGAACTGTAGGAGCGCCATGACCCGCCACACCCCGCTCACCCCGGACGAGCTGCGCCGCCGCGCGCGCCGCGACCTGCACTGCCACACGAAGTATTGCCGTCACGCCGTCGGCGAAATGGAGGACTACGTCCGCTCGGCCATCGACCGGGGCCTCGAGGAGATCGGCTTTCTGGAACATGTGGAGTGGGGGATTCAGTACGGCCGCCGGACCTGGCTGGACGCCGCCGAGCTCGATGTTTACTGGGAAGAAGCGTCCGCGCTCAAGCGACAGTACGCCCGGCAGATCGTGGTTTCGGCGGGCATCGAGCTGGGCGTGAACCCGGCGGCGGTTCCGGAACTGACGGCTCTGGCGGCGCGACATCCCTGGAACCGCATCGCCCTGTCATACCATTTTGTCTGGGACGAGGCGGCGAACACCCACCTGAACATCAGCTCGGCCAAGGACCCCAACCTCCGGCTGCTGCTGGCACGTGATCCCGTGGCCCTGGCCCTGGAGTACTACGACGTGCTGGCGCGGCACATTCCGGTGTTCCACCCCTTCATGATCTGCCACCTGGACGTGCCCCGCCGCAATCTGCCGGACGTGTCGGACGTGCCGGAAGTTCGCGCGGCCATCCGACGTGTGCTGGCCGCCATGTGCCAGGCGGGGGTGGCGCTGGAGATCAATACGGCGGGCTATGTCTACACGGGGCAGCTGTACCCCGCGCCGGCCATCCTGTCCGAGGCGATTCGGATGGGGCTGGACCTGGTCTTCGCCTCCGACAGCCATGCGCCGGATCGTCCGGGCGCCGATTTCGACCGGGCGCTGGCGGAGATCCTCCCCGAGCTGCGGGACGGCCGTTAGACCGATTCCACCGACTTGACTTCCGGAACTTCCTCTTTGAGGATCCGTTCGATGCCGCGCTTGAGGGTCAGCGTGGCCATGGGGCAGCCGCCGCAGGCGCCCATGAGGCGCACCTTGACGACACCGTCGGGCAGGACGTCCACCAGCTCCACGTCGCCGCCGTCAGCCTGCAAAAACGCGCGCGTCTTCTGCAACGCCGCATCCACTCGTTCTTTCAACTCCATCACTGCGCTCCTTGCTTCGGATATCAACCATCCGGTTTGGATAGTCCGGTCATTCTAGCCGATGCATTAGATTGCCGCAACGCGAAACCGGATTTTTTCGGCCCGGGGCCGCCCGGGCCGAACGGCCCGTCCGACGGGGGCCCACACGCCCGGATGGCGGGGAAATCAGCTTGAAAATTCGACACCGGTGTTGTATTGTCCGGATGTCAGACAATTTACATTCACCCCTCAAGGACTTTCTGACAATTTTCAAGGAGGTTGCCATGGCTATCAAAGTGGGGATCAACGGTTTCGGTCGGATCGGGCGACAGCTCTTCCGGATCGTCAGCCAGGATCCGGCGATCGAGATCGTGGCCATCAACGACGTGACGGATGCGGTGACATTGGCTCACCTGCTCAAGTACGATTCGGTGATGCGCACCTTCCCCGCCGCTGTTTCCGTCGCCGCCGACGGCATCGTCGTAAACGGCAAAACCATCAAGGCGTTTGCCGTCAAGGATCCGGCCGCCATCCCGTGGGCGGACCAGGGAGTCGACGTCGTGGTGGAATCCACCGGTCTTTTTACCAAGCGCCCCGACGCCGCCAAGCACCTGCGCGACACGGTCAAGAAGGTGATCATCTCGGCGCCGGCCACCGATCCGGATCTCACCATCGTGCTCGGGGTCAACGACACCGCCTACGACAAGGCCAAGCATCACATCGTCTCCAACGCTTCCTGCACCACCAACTGCCTGGCGCCGGTGGCCAAGGTGCTCCACGATAATTTCAAACTGGTGCACGGGTTGATGACCACTATCCATTCGTACACGAACGATCAGCGCGTTCTGGACCTGCCCCACAAAGACCTTCGCCGCGCCCGCGCCGCCGCGCTCAACATCATCCCCACCACCACCGGCGCCGCCAAGGCCATCGGCCTGGTGATCCCGGACCTGAAGGGCAAATTCGACGGCATCTCGCTGCGCGTGCCCACCCCGAACGTGTCCGTCGTGGACTTTGTCGGGACGGTGGAGAAAGTGCCCACCAAGGAGGAGGTCAACGCGGCCATGCAGGCGGCCGCCGAAGGCCCGCTCCACGGTTATCTGGAGTATGTCACCGAGCCGCTGGTTTCGTCCGACTTCATCGGCAACACCCACAGCTCCATGTTCGACGCCAACTACACCGCCGTCATGGGCAACATGGTCAAGGTGCTGGCCTGGTACGACAACGAGTGGGG
>JAGOHA010000102.1 GCA_017996395.1 Acidobacteriota bacterium
TTCTTCACCTTCTTCCGGAGCGTCTTCTTGCCGGTGGGGGCTTTCGTTTCCTTCGCCATGTCTCACTCCTGTCGTCCCTGCGATTACTTCTTCTTCCGCCGCGGGCCCTTGCGGGTCCGGGCGTTGGTGTGGGTGCGCTGGCCGCGGACCGGCAGGCCCTTGCGGTGGCGCAATCCCCGGTAGCAGCCGATGTCCATCAGGCGCTTGATGTTCATCGACGTTTCCTTGCGCAGGTCGCCCTCGTAGCCGCCCTCCTCGAGGAGGATGGCCCGGATCCGGGCGATCTCGTCCGCGCTCAGGTCTTTCACCTTTTTGGTATGATCGATGCCCGCGCGTTCCAGGATCTCCATGGAACGGGACCTTCCGATCCCGAAAATGTGGGTCAGACCGATGAAGACATTCTTCTGGTCCGGCAGGTTGACACCTTCGATTCTAGCCAAGATCGTCCTCCATCACTCCGGAATGCTAACCTTGTCTCTGCTTGTGCCGCTTGTTTTCACAAATGACACGCAGGACACCCTTCCGCTTGATTATTTTGCACTTCGGGCAAATCTTTTTTACCGACGCTCGCACCTTCATGGATATTTCTCCCAAGATTACTTGAAACGGTAAATGATCCGGCCGCGGCTCAGGTCGTACGGCGACAACTCCACCAGCACCTTGTCGCCGGGCAGGATCCGGATGAAGTTCTTCCGCATCTTCCCGGACACGTGGGCCAGCACCACGTGCTTGTTCTCCAACTCCACCCGAAACATGGCGTTGGGCAACGTCTCAATGATCGATCCATTCAGTTCAAACGCGTCTTCTTTGGGCATGGACTCCTCGAATTACTCACCCAGCCGAGTCAGGATCTCCGGCCCGTCGTCGGTGACCAGGATCGTGTGCTCGAAGTGGGCCGAGTAGCCGCCGTCCACCGTCACCGCCGTCCATCGGTCGGACAGAATGCGCACGTGGGGCGTGTACTCGTTCACCATCGGCTCCAGCGCCAGCAGCATGCCGGTCTTGAGCAGCGGCCCCTGGCCCGGCGGCCCGAAGTTGGGCAGCTGCGGCTCCTCGTGGAGCTGGGCGCCGATGCCGTGCCCGACAAAATCCCGCACCACGGCGAAACCGAACCGCTCCACGTGGCTCTGGACCGCGTGGGAGATGTCGCTCAGCCGGTTGCCGGCGTGGGCCTGGGCGATGCCCTTGTAGAGCGATCCTTCGGTCACCTCGGCCAGCAGGCGGTGCTTCTCGGACACCTCGCCCATGAGCAGCGTGACCGCCCCGTCGCCGTAGAAGCCGTCGTACACGGCCCCCACGTCCACGCTCAGCAGGTCGCCGTTCTTGAGCACGTACCCGGACGGGATGCCGTGGACGATCTGGTCGTTGACCGACGTGCAAAGCGTCTTGGGGTACCCCTGGTAGCCCTTGAACGCAGGCAGGCAACCCTGGGCCCGAATGTACGCTTCGGCCAGAACGTCCAGCTCGCCGGTGGTCGCGCCGGGCCGGGCGTGCTCGCGGAGTTGCTGCAGGACCTCGGCGACCACCCGGCAGGCCCGTCGAACCTTTTCGATCTGGGCGGCCGACTTGATCATCATCCCGCCAGCACCCGCCGGATTTGCTCAAAGAGCGGATCAATGTCCAGGCTGCCGTCCAGGCGGACCAGCGTCCCCTGCGCGGCGTAGTGCGCCGTCAGCGGTTCCGTGTGCTGCCGGTAGACCGCCAGCCGGTTCCGCACCACGTCCTCGCGATCGTCGTCCCGCTGGACCAGGGCGCCGCCGCACCGGTCGCACCGGCCTTCCTGCGCGGGCGGTGTGAAGAACACGTTGTAGATCGCCCCGCACGCCGCGCAGTTCCGCCGGCCGGTCAGCCGCCGGATCAGCAGCTCGTCGGACACATCAAAGAACAGAACCGTTTCCCGGAACGCGCCGGCCAGTCCGGCCAACGCCCGGGCCTGCGCCACCGTCCGGGGGAATCCGTCCAGGGTGCACCCCGCGGCGCAATCGGACTCCTGGATTCGCTCCCGGATGATGCCGATGACCACGTCATCGGGCACCAGCGCCCCCCGGTCCATGGCCGCCTTGGCCGCCAGGCCCAGCGGGGTGCCGCGGCGCACCGCGTCCCGGAGGATGTCTCCGGTGGAGATCTGCGGATAGCCATACGCCTCGGCGATCCGTTTCGCCTGGGTGCCCTTCCCGGAACCGGGGGCACCGAGCAGTATGACCATCCGCGCCATCTTATCCTCGCCGGCCGCGAATCCGGCCGCGCTTCAGGAATCCGTCGTAGTGGCGCATGATGAGCTGGGACTCGATCTGGTTGACCGTGTCCATGGCCACGCCGACGACGATCAGCAGCGATGTGCCGCCGAAGTAGAACGTCACGCCCAGACCCTGGGTGATGAACTCGGGCAGCGAGTCGTGCAGCCAGTCGCCCACCCAGGGGAACGCCGCCACCCGGACGCCGCTGATGAGGAAGTCGGGGAGCAGCGACACCACCACCAGGTAGATGCCGGCGGCGAAGGTCATCCGGGTCATGATCTTGTCAATGAGCTCGGCGGTGGGCTTGCCCGGCCGGATACCGGGGATGGAGCCGCCGAACTTGCGGATGTTGTCCGCCACCTCGTTCGGGTTGTAGATGATGCCCACGTAGAAGAAGGTGAAGAAGATGATCCCCAGCGCGTAGAACAGGATGTAGAGCGGGTAGCCGTGGGAGAGCTGCTCGGAGATCTTCTCCATCCACGACGCCTTGACCATGAACTTCAGCGTCTGGGGGAGCGCCAGGAGCGACGCGGCGAAGATGATCGGGATGACCCCGCCCGCGTTGACCCGCAAGGGCAGGAAGGTGCTCTGGCCGCCGTACACCTTGCGGCCCACCATCCGCTTGGCGTACTGGATGGGGATCTTGCGCTGACCGCGCTCCACGAAGACCACGAAGGCGATCACCACGATCATCAGGGCGATGAGCACCAGCACCTGGATCAGGGCGCCGTCCGTGACCTTCTTGATCATCCAGGCCACGCCGTCGGGCAGGCCGGTCACGATGCCGGCGAAGATGATCAGCGAGATGCCGTTGCCGATGCCGCGCTCGGAGATCTGTTCGCCCAGCCACATGATGAAGGCCGTGCCGGTGGTCAGGGTCAGGATGGTGAGCAACTTGAACCCGAGCCCGGGATTCAGGACGATGGGCTGGTTGGCCGAGATGCTGGTCTGCTCCAGGAAGAAGGCGGTGGCCAGCGACTGGAAGACGCTGAGCACGATGGTGAGGTACCGCGTGTACTGGGTAATCTTCTTGCGGCCCAGTTCGCCTTCCTTCGACAGGCGCTCCAGGTACGGCCAGACGATGGTCAGCAGCTGGAGGATGATGGAGGCCGTGATGTAGGGCATGATGCCCTGGGCGAAAATCGAGAAGCGCCGCAGATTGCCGCCTGTGAATAGGTCGAGAAAGCCCACCAGCGAGCCGCCGGCCTGGGAGGTGAAAAACTCCTCCAAAGCGGTGGCGTCGACGCCGGGAGTCGGGATCCAGGATCCGACACGGTAGACGGCCAGCATGGCCAGCATGAACAGGATCCGGTTCCGCAACTCCGGGATGGCGAAGATGTTCTTGAAAGACTCGAGGATGCGAGTCTCGCCGTTAGCCATTGATGACCTCGACTTTGCCACCGGCCGCCGCGATGCTCTCGGCAGCGGTGCGGCTGAATTTGTGCGCCCGGACGGTGAGCTTTTTCTGGATCTTCCCGTTGCCCAGCACCTTGACGTCGTGCTTCAGGTTCCGGATCACCCCCGCCTCGACGAGCAGCTCGGGGGTCACCACCGTGCCGGCATCGAACCGGTTCAGCACCGCCAGGTTGATGATGGCGTATTCCTTCTTGAAGATGTTGGTGAAACCCACCTTCGGCAGACGGCGGTACAGGGGCATCTGGCCACCCTCAAAGCCGATCTTGTGCGAGTAGCCGGAACGCGACCGCTGGCCCTTGTAGCCACGGCCGGCGGTCTTGCCGTTGCCGGACCCGGGCCCCTGGCCCCGCCGCTTGCTCGGCCGGTTGGCGCCGGCGTTCCGCTTCAGGTTATGCAAGCCGATTCCCATGATCTCACCTTCAACCGATGATTTTGACCAGGTGGGGGATCTTGGCCACCATCCCCCGGATCGCGGGCGTGTCATCCCGCTCGACCACCTGGTTGAGTTTGCGCAGGCCCAGGCTCTTGAGCACGAGCCGCTGGCTCTCGGGGGTCCCGATCATGCTGCGCACGTACTGGACGCGGATGGTCTTCTTGGCTTCGGTCTTCTTGGCTGTACGGGCGCTCATGACATGAACTCCTCGACGGACTTGCCGCGCTTGCGGGCCACATGCTCCACCTTTTTCAGGTTGTTCAGACCCTGGATCGCGGCGCGGATGACATTGTGCGGGTTCTTGGTGCCCAGCGACTTGGTCAGGATGTTGTGGATACCCGCGGCCTCCATGACCGCCCGCACCCCGCCGCCGGCGATGACGCCGGTGCCCGGGCTCGCCGGCTTCAGAACCACCAGCGCCGAACCGAACCGTCCCATGATGGCGTGGGGGATGGAGGTACCCTTCATCGGAACCTGGACCATGTGCCGCTTGGCCTGTTCGATCCCCTTCCGGATGGCCTGGGGAACTTCCTTGGCCTTGCCCTTGCCAAAGCCCACGCTCCCGTGGCCGTCGCCGACCACGACCAGGGCGCTGAAGCTCAGGTTCTTGCCGCCCTTCACGACTTTCGTCACGCGGTTGATGGAAACCACCCGCTCGATGAATTCGGCTTCTTCGGTGTTGAATTGGTTGTCCTTGATAGTCACGACATTCCACCCCACGTTAGAATTTCAGCCCCGCCTCGCGGGCGGCTTCGGCCAGGTTCTTCACCCGGCCGTGGTAGATGTACCCGCCCCGGTCGAACACGACCTGGGCCACCCCCTTGGCCAGGGCCCGCTGGGCGACCAGCTGCCCCACTTTCTTGGCGGCATCGATGTTGCTGCCCTTGGCCACCGCTTCGCGGAGTTCCTTGTCGACGGTCGAGGCCGACACGATGGTCTGGCCGTTCGAGTCGTCGATGACCTGGGCGTAGATATGCTTCAGGCTCCGGAAGACACACAGGCGGGGCCGGTCGGTGGTGCCACTGACCTTGGTCCGCACCCGGACGTGCTTCTTGAGATGGCGTTCCATTCGCGATTTGACTTTAAACATGCTGTCACCCGCTCGTTAGTAGTCTTAAGCCGTCTTCTTGCTTTCCTTGAGCTTGATGGTCTCGTCGGAATAGCGAATCCCCTTCCCCTTGTAGGAGTCGGGTTTGCGGAATCCGCGGATCTCCGAGGCCACCTGGCCGACCTGCTGCTTGTCGATCCCCTCGACGGTGATGGTCGCGACGTAATTGTTCAGCTTCTTCGGACCCTTCTCCGCCTTGATCTGGATCCCGGCCGGGATGGGGTACTCGATCAGATGGGAGTAGCCGAGGGTCAGCACCAGTTTCTTGCCCTGGACCTCGGCCTTGTACCCGATGCCGATCACGTCCAGCTCGCGGCGGAAGCCGGCGGACGTGCCGGTGACCATGTTGTTGACGAGGCTGCGGACCAGCCCGTGAACGGTGCGTTGCTGCTTGGAGTCATCCCGGCGGGCGACATGGATCGCGCCGTCCTTGACTTCGCAGGTGATCCCGTCCGGGCAGGCCTGCTGCAAGGCGCCCTTGGGCCCCTTGACTTCGATCACGCCGCCCTTGATCTGGAAGGATACGCCGGACGGCAGCTTGATAGGTTTTTTTCCGATTCTCGACATGGTATGAACCACTCCATCCGTAATCAGAATACGGTGCAGATCACTTCGCCACCCACGCCCTGCTTGCGGGCGTCCGCGGCGGTCATGATCCCCTTGGACGTCGACACGATGGCCACGCCCAGTCCGCCGAGCACCTCGGGCAGTTCGTCCGAGGCCTTGTAGACGCGGCGGCCGGGGGTGCTCACCCGTTTGATCTCTTCGATGACGGGCGTGCCATCCGTTTCATATTTCAAGGCGATGTGGATATCTTCCATCTTGCCGCGCCGCTTGGTGATGAAATCCTCGACATACCCTTCCTGCTTGAGGATCTCCACCAGGCGGAGAACCAGCTTCGACTTCGGCAGCACCACGACAAAATGCTTCGCCTGGAGCGCATTCCGGATCTTGGTCAGGGCGTTGGCAATGGGGTCCGACACACTCATGGCATTACTCCCGGATCAGTGATCACCAGCTGGCCTTGATGACGCCGGGGATTTCGCCACCCAGCGCCAGGTCGCGAAGGCACAACCGGCAGAGTTCAAATTTGCGAAAGTACGCCCGCGGACGGCCGCAGCGTTTGCAGCGGTTCCGGGTGCGCACCTGAAATTTCGGCTTGCGTTGCGATTTGACAATCAGACATTTCCGTGCCACGGCAATGCTCCTCGTCTAGTTTTTGCTGAACGGCATGCCCATGAGCCGCAACAGCTCGCGGGCCTCTTCATCCGAACGGGCGGTGGTGACGATGGTGATGTTCATCCCGCGGGCCTTGTCCACCTTGCCATAATCGATCTCGGGAAAGATCAGCTGGTCCTTCAGGCCCAGGGTGTAGTTGCCCCGGCCGTCGAAGGAGCGGGGGCTGACGCCCTTGAAGTCGCGCACCCGCGGCAGGGCGACGTTGACCAGGCGGTCGAGGAACTCGAACATCCGGTCGCGCCGGAGCGTGACGCAGCAGCCGATGGGCATCCCCTTGCGCAGCTTGAAGCTGGAAATGGGCTTCTTGGCCTTGGTGATGACGGGCTTCTGGCCGGCGATGCCGGTGAGCTCATCCACCGCCACGTCCATGACCTTGGGGTTCTTGATGGTCTCGCCCATCCCCATGTTGATGACGATTTTCTCGAGGCGGGGGACGGCCATCACGTTCGCGTACTCGAAGCGCTTGCGGAGGGCGTCCACCACTTCGGTGCGGTACTTCTCTTTCAAACGGCTAGTGTATTTCATATCCATCCTCACGATTCGATCGTGGTGTTGCACTTCTTGCACACCCGGGCGGACTTGCCGTCGCCGAGCCGGGTCCGGCCGACGCGGGTGGGCTTGTTGCAGGCGGGGCACACCAGCTGGACCTTCGACACGGGCATGGCCCCTTCCTTCTGCACGATCCCGCCCTTGATCTGCTTCTGCGGATTGGGCCGGACGTGCTCATACAGCTGGTTGAGCTTTTCCACAATGACCTGTCCCTTGTCGGGATCCACATGGATCACCCGGCCGGTCTTGCCTTTGTCCTTGCCGGTGCGGACGTACACGGTGTCATTGCGGCGAATGTTGAGCTTGGGCATGACGCTATCCTCGTTACAGAACTTCGGGCGCGAGCGACACGATCTTCATAAACTTGCGGTCGCGCAGCTCGCGGGCGATGGGGCCGAACACGCGGGTGCCCACCGGCTCGCCCTGGTTGTTGATGATCACAGCCGCGTTCTCGTCGAACCGGATGTAGGTCCCGTCGCGGCGCCGGAATTCCTTCCGCACCCGGACGATCACCGCCTTGACCACCTGGCCCTTCTTCACCGTGCCGTCCGGGCTGGCCAGCTTGACGGTCGCCGAGATCACATCGCCGAGGGTCGCCCGGGTCTGGGCGGCGCCGTGCTGGGGCGTGATGGCCATGATCTCTTTGGCCCCTGAGTTATCGGCCACTTTCAGCATGGTCCGCATCTGAATCATGATGGCTTCTCCTTACTTGGCCTTCTCGATGATCTCGATGACTCTCCAGCGTTTCCGCCGGCTGAGCGGCCGGCATTCCATGATCCGGACCTTGTCGCCCACGTTGCAGGCGCCCGCTTCGTCATGAGCCATGAACTTGCTGGTCCGGCGGACGATCTTCTTGACCGCCGGGTGCTGGTAGAACCGGTCCACCGAAACCACCACGGTTTTCTGCATGGCGTTGCTGGTGACGGTGCCGATCTTCTCGTTCTTCCGGGTTACACTCTGGTTTTCCATTGCCGCACTTCCGCCCTACTGTTGATTGGATTTCTCACGGATGAGGGTCTTCACCCGGGCCAGCTCGCGCTTGACCGCGGACAGGACTCTCACATTGGTCAGCTGGCCGGCGGCCAGCTCCATCCGGTTTTTAAACACCTGCTGGGCGAGGCGTCGCTCTTCTTCGCGCAGCTCATCCAGCGACTTGTCTCTGAGTTCAGACGTTT
Source organism: Acidobacteriota bacterium (assembly GCA_017996395.1). Taxonomy (GTDB): domain Bacteria; phylum Acidobacteriota; class JAAYUB01; order JAAYUB01; family JAAYUB01; genus JAAYUB01. Next base: position 8,158 of record JAGOHA010000102.1, read on the forward strand.
TCGCCATGGTCATTCTCCGTAGCGGCTGACGAATTTGGTCTTGAGGGGCAGCTTGTGGGCGGCCAGGCGGAAGGCCTCCTGAGCCGTGGCGAGGTCGACGCCCTCCAGTTCGTACAGCATCCGGCCGGGGCGAACCACCGCCACCCAGCCCTCCGGCGCGCCCTTGCCCTTGCCCATGCGGGTTTCCGCCGGCTTCTTGGTGATGGGCTTGTCGGGGAAGATGCGGATCCAGATCTTGCCGCCGCGCTTGATGTAGCGGGTCATGGCGATACGGGCGGCCTCGATCTGGCGGTCGGAGATCCAGCCGCCCTCAATCGACTTGAGCCCGTAGTCGCCGAACGCCACCGTGTGGCCGCGCTGGGCGGAGCCCTTCATCCGTCCCTTTTGCGTCTTGCGATATTTGACCTTCTTGGGCTGTAGCATGACTTACTTCTCCACGGCGGGGAGGTGATCCTTCTTCAGCCGTTCCCCTTTGTAGATCCAGACCTTGATGCCGATGGTGCCGTAGGTGGTGAACGCCTGGGCGAAGCCGTAGTCGATGTCCGCCTTGAGGGTGTGCAGCGGCAGCTGGCCGGTGAGGTACCACTCGGAGCGGGCGATCTCCACGCCGTTCAACCGTCCGGAGCAGCGGATCTTGACGCCCAGGGCCCCGTTCTTGGTGGCGGAGTCAACGGCGCGCTTCATGGCCCGGCGGAAGGCGATGCGCTTCTCGAGCTGGAGCCCGATGGCCTCGGCCACGAGCTGGGAGTCGAGTTCGGGATTCTTGACCTCGACGGCCTTGATGTCCACGTCATGGCCGGTGGACTTGCTGAGCTCGCCCCGCAGCTTGTCGATTTCCTTGCCCTTCTTGCCGATCAGGATGCCCGGCCGGGCGGCGTAGATGAACACGTTCAGCTTGTCCGCCGCGCGCTCGATCTCGATCCGGCTGATTCCGGCGTGGTAGAACTTCGCCTTCAGGGCCTTCTTGATCTTGAGATCCTCGTTGAGCAGCTTGCCGAAGCTCTTCTTCTCGTACCACCGGGACTTCCAAGTCTTGTTGTAGCCCAGCCGGAAACCATATGGGTGTACTTTCTGGCCCAAGGTCTACCTCCTGCTGTCCGAAACGTAAATGGTGACGTGGCAGCCGTGCCGGCGCTCGCGGTACGCGCGGCCCATGGGGGCGGGACGGACCCGCCGGCGCCACTTGGTCGGGCCCATGTCGACAAATGCCTGGGAGACCACCAGGTCGTCCAGGCTGATGGATTCGTCCGCGTACTCGACGTTGGCGATGGCCGACTTGAGTACCTTCTCGATGTGCTTGGCCGACCGCTTCGGGGAGAAGCGCAGCCGGTTGAGGGCGTCCTCCACCGGCAGGCCGCGGATCTGGTCGATGACCAGCCGGGCCTTCTGGGCCGAACCGCGCACGTATTTTCCTACGGCTCGTTTTTCCATGGCAGCATCCTCTCGCTCGCTACTTGGCCGCCAGCTTCTTGGCGGACTTGGAGGTGTGGCCCTTGAAATAGCGGGTCGGCGCGAACTCGCCCAGCTTGTGCCCCACCATGTTTTCCATGACGTACACGGGGATGAACTTCTTCCCGTTGTGGACCGCGATGGTCAGTCCCACCATGTCGGGGATGACGACGGACCGGCGGGACCACGTCTTGATGACCTGTTTCTTGTCGGTATCCCGGTTGGCGTCCACCTTTTTCGCCAGGTGCACATCCACGAAAGGGCCTTTCTTGATTGAGCGGGTCATGACGAACTTCCTCCTGCTTACTTCCGCCGTCTGATGATGACGTTGTCGGTCCGCTTGCTGTTGCGGGTCTTGTAGCCCTTGGTGGGCTTGCCCCAGGGCGTGACCGGATGGCGGCCGCCCTTGGTGCGGCCTTCGCCGCCGCCGTGCGGGTGGTCGATCGGGTTCATGGCCGTGCCGCGGACGGTGGGCCGCACGCCCAGCCAGCGGGTCCGGCCGGCCTTGCCCGTGGTGATGTTGCTGTGGTCCAGATTGCCCACCTGGCCCAGCGTGGCCCGGCATTCGATCAGGATCCGGCGCAGCTCACCGCTGGGCAGCCGGATGACGGCGTACTTCCCTTCCTTGGCCTGGAGCTGCGCGGCGCAACCGGCGCTGCGGACCAGCTGGCCGCCCTTGCCGGGGCGCATCTCCAGGTTGTGGATGAAGGTGCCCACCGGGATGGACCGCAGCGGCAGGCAGTTCCCCACCTGCACGTCGGCCTTCTCGCCGCTCATGACGGTGTCGCCCACCTTCAGCGTGTCCGGGGCCAGGATGTAGCTCTTGGCGCCGTTGCTGTAATGGAGCCGCGCGATGTTGGCCGACCGGTTCGGGTCGTACTCGATGGCGACCACCTTGGCCGGGATGTCGTCCATGTTGCGCTTGAAATCCACCACGCGGTAGCGCCGCTTGTGGCCGCCGCCCTTGTGGCGGACGGTGACCCGGCCGATATTGTTCCGGCCGTTGGTCCGCTGCTGGGGCTCCAGGAGCGATTTCAAGGGCTTGATCGGAGTCAGCTCCTCGAAATCCAGGGTGGTGATGTACCGGCGGCTGGGTGTGACTGGTTTATGCGTCTTGATGCCCATCGCTATCTTTCCTGTTTCCCGTGATTAAATGTTGTCGAAATACTCGATCATCTTTTCGCCCGGCTTCAGCTTGACCAGGGCTTTCTTGTACGCCGGCTTGTGGCCCTCGTAGCGGCCCATGCGCCGCTTCTTCTGGGGCATGTTCAGGATCCGGATCGATTCGACCTTGACGTTGAACAGGCGCTCGATGGCCGCGGCGATCTCCGGCTTGTTGGCGTCGGGGTGCACCCGGAACGCCACGAAACCGGCGTCGTTCTTGAGCGTGACCGATTTTTCGGTCAGATGAGGCTTCCTCAGGATCTGGTAGATGTCTTTCATTTTCCAAGGACCTCCTGGACCTGGAGGATGGCGTCCTTCGAGAAGAGCACCTTCTCGTGGTTGAGCAGGTCGACGATGTTGAGTCCGGAGCCCGTCACGTACTTGACCTTGGGGAGGTTGCGCGCGGACAGGATCGCGTTGGTGTTCTCCAGCGAGTCCACCACCAGCAGGTTGCGCGCCAGTTCCAGCGCGCCCATCACGCCGAGGAACTCCTTCGTCTTGGGGGCCGGGATCTCCAGCCGGTCCACGATCACCAGCTGGTTCTGGCGCAGCTTCTCGGACAGGACGGAGCACAGCGCGCCCTGGCGTTTGCGCTTCGGGAAGGCGTAGCCGTAATCGCGCGGCTGCGGGCCGAACACCGTGCCGCCTTTCCGCCAGATCGGGTTGCGGGTCTGGCCGGCGCGGGCGCGGCCGGTGCCCTTCTGCCGCCACGGCTTGCGGTTGCTGCCGCTGACTTCGCCCCGGGTCTTGGTGGCGTGCGTGCCCCGGCGGCCGCTGGCCTGGTAGTGCCGGACCGCTTCCCAGATGAGTGTCTCCTTCAGGGGCACCCCGAAGACGTTTTCATTGAGCTCCAATTGCTCAACGGTTTCGTTCTGCAGATTTTTAACTTCCACGACTGGCATGGCTGCACTCCGCTTAGTTCTTCTTGATCGTGACG
>JAGOHA010000243.1 GCA_017996395.1 Acidobacteriota bacterium
CGGCGCACGCGCCGGCGCAGCTCCGCGGTGGCCGCCTCGGTGAAGGTCACCGCCAGGACCTGGTCCACCGGCGGCGCGTCGTCCGGCTCCAGCAGGAAACGCAGGCACAGCAGCGCCATGGCGTAGGTCTTGCCGGTGCCGGCGCTGGCCTCAATGAGGTGGCGACCCGCGAGCAGCTCGTCGGCCAGGACGTCGAACGATTGGCAAGGCCGCTTGTTCACCGCGTCTCCTCACCGGCCTGCAACAGCGGCTCGAACACCGCCAGCGCCAGCCGCGCGAACTCCTCGTGCACCCCGTCGCCGGCGAACACGCCGAGGCGGCCCAGGGCCAGGCGGAGGCAGAAATCATTCGATTCCGGGAATGTCCGAAAACCACCCACCCATTCCTTCTTCGCCGCGCGCATGGCCCGGGCGGCGTCACCCCACTTGCGGTACTCCGCCGCGAACGCATCGGATGACTGGGGCGCAAAGGGGATGAACCCGTGCACCCCTTCCCAGAACACTTCGAGCAGCCGGGCGAGCACAGTCGCCGGGTCCGACACCGGTGCGATGGACCATTGGTCTGCGTCCTTCTTCTTCTTCCCGATGAACACGCCGCGGCCCACCCGGCCGGGATGACCGGCCGACAGGAGCAGGTGCTCCACCCACAGGGACAGTCGGTCCACCGCCCGGACCTCCCCCGGCCGGGCCCGCAGGAGCGTGCCGCCGTACACTCCCCCCACCGCGCCCCGGATGGTGAGGGGCCCGTCCGGACCCGGGAGCGCGAGTTCCACCGCCACCGCCTCGGGCTCGGCGTCTCCCTGTGCTTCCGCCACCAGCGCCCGGATGGCCGCCGCCTCCTGCCACAGCTCGGCGAACGCCACCCGGCCCGCCGCGCCGGGGGGAAGCTCGCCGGCCGCCTGGAGACGCGCGCGCACCGGGTCAGGATCGGCCTCGGCCGCCGGCCCGTTCAGCACCGCTTCTTTGAGGACGTACTTCGCCAGCGAGTCCAACGCGAACGGCTCTTCGCCCGACGGCTCCGCCACCTCCCGCTCGAACCGAGCCTGGAGGCGGTTCACCAGCAGAAACTTGGCCGGATTGCGGAAGAACCCCGTCAGTTGTCCGGGCGTCACCACCCGCCATTCAGGCCCTGCCGGCGGCAGGCGGGACGGCACGGCCGGCGCGGCAGCCGCGTCACTCCCCGCCGCGTGCGCGTCAGCTTCCGAGAAGGTGAACAGCGCGCCGTCCGGCGAACCGGTGAAATAGCGTTCGCTGAACGGCTGGAGCGGGTGCTCCACGGCCAGCCGGGAAATCAGCGGCTCGTCCCCCGGCGCCCGCCGCGGGCCGGCGTCGGGGAACCGGTACCCCTGGGCGATGTAATCGATGAGCTGGCTCACCACCACCGCGGGCTGGAGCGCCGAGTTGTCCCGGGCGTGACGGCCAATGTAGCTGATGTAGAGCACATCCCTCGCCGACAGCAGCGACTCCAGAAACAGACAGCGGTCCTCGTCGCGGCGGGAGCGGTCCAGGATCCGATGTTCGCGCCGCATCAGGTCGAAGCCGCACTCCGGCGCCTGGCGGGGAAATTCGGCGTCGTTCAAGCCCAGCAGGGCGATCACCCGGAACGGGATGCTCCGCATGGGCACCATCGAGCAGCAGGTCACCCGCCCGGTCAGGAACCCGAACTCCACGCCGGGCTGCCCCAGCGTCTCCTCCAGGCTGTGCCGCACCGCGTCCAGCCCGTAGGCCGGCCCCTCATTCCCCAGCCCCGGGAATTCGCCCAGGTCGTGGATCGCGGCCCGCAGGCGCTCGGTCTCACGATCCACCTCCTCGCTGCGGACGAAGAACTCGTCCAGCACCGCGGTCAGTCGCCGGGCCCACTCCCGGCGGGTGCCGCGGCCGTCCAGCGTCCTGGCCAACTGGCCGAAGGCCGCCACCAGTTCGGCCAATCGGCCCAGCACCGCAGCGCCGTCCCCCTCCACTCCGGCTGCGGGGGCGATGCCGCTGAACAGCGCGTCCGCCTCGGGCGGCAGCGCGTACCCCAGCAGCAGGCGGTCGAGCCCGGCGCGCCAGGTGTGGGCGGGCTCCGGAGGCAGGCCCAGCCGCTCCTTGGACGGGCCGTCCAGGCCCCAGCGGATGTTGGCGCCGGCCAACCAGACCCGAACCCGTTCGAGGTCGCCTGCCGCCAGCCCAAAGCGCTCCCGCACGGGGGCGAACTCGAGCAGGCCCAGGACGTCCGGCGCGGCGAAGCGGCTGTCCGCCAGGCGGAGCAGCGCCAGGAAGGCCTCCGCCACCGGGCTCTCGCGGCGCGGGCTGCGATCGGCGATGGTGTACGGGATGCGCTGCCCCGGGGGCGCCGAGTCGAAAACCGCCCGCAGGTACGGCGCGTACGTCTCGATATCGGGCGCCATCACCAGGATGTCGCCGGGCTCCAGGCCGGGCAGCGCGGCGAAGCAGTCCAGGAGGTGGTCGTGGAGGATCTCCGCTTCCCGCATGGGGCTGTGGCCACTCACCACCCGGATCGAACGGTCGTCCGGCGCCAGCTCCACGGGCGCCGCGGCGGGGTCGTCGCCGTGGCCGCGATGGACGAGCGTTTCCAGATCCGCCTGCAGGTGACCCA
>JAGOHA010000103.1 GCA_017996395.1 Acidobacteriota bacterium
GCCGCCACGAACAGGACGTCCCACGCGCTGATGCGGAACGGCAGGTACGGGATGGAGTAAACCGCCGCGTCCAGCCGGATCCACTTGTAACGGTCGGCCGCCCAGGCCAGGCCCACGCCGAGCGCGCTCCCGAGCGCGGTGCCGATGAGGCCGATGATCATCCCCTGCCAGATGAAGACGCGCAAGATCTGCCGCTCGGTGGCGCCCATGGCCCGCAGAATGGCGATGTCGCGGCTCTTCTCCATGACCATCAGGATGAGGGTCGTCACGATGTTGAGGGCCGCCACCAGCACGATGAGGCCGATGGCTAAAAACATGCCCCATTTTTCGAGCTGCAGGGCGGCAAACAGCGGCCGGTTGGTTTCGATCCAGTTGGTCAGTCCCGCCCGGTCGCCCAGGCGGCGGGCAATCTCCGCCTGGATCGCCGGCACCGCGTAGATGTCTGTGACCCGGATCTCGAGCGCCTGGACGGCGTCCGACGAGAGTCCGGCCAGGGCGCGGGCCTCGTCCAGCGAGATGAAGGCCCAGGTGTTGTCCAGGTCGTACAGGCCCGACTCGAACGTGCCCACCACGCGGTACCGGTGGATGCGCGGCATGAGGCCCATGGGCGTGAGCGTCCCCCGCGGGACGATCAGCGTGACGGGCATGCCGGTCTCGACGCCCAGGTGGCGGGCCAGCTGATTGCCCAGGATGGCGGCGCGCCGGGTGTTCAGGTCCTCGAAGCGGCCGCTCCGGAGCACGCCCAGGCCGGCGGCCAGCCTGGCCTCGGCCGCCGGATCCACCCCCTTGAGGATGAGGCCCGTGGACGAGGTGCCCGAACTGGCCAGCGCCTGGACGTACACGGCCGGCGTGACGGCGCGCACGCCGGGCACCCGCGCGATCTCATCGGTCATGGCCGCGTAGCCGGCCAGTCCGCCGGCGCCCCGCGGCAGCGCGGTGATGTGGGCCGTGGCCCCCAGGATCTTCCCCTGGAGGTCCAGGCTCATGCCGGCGTACATGGACAGGATGATGATCAGGGCCGCCACGCCGGTCATGACCCCCAGCACCGAGATCACGGTGATGAAGCTGATCACCACCTGCTTCCGGCGGGCCTTGAGGTAACGGCGGGCGATGAAAAGTTCAAAGCGCATGGTGCATCCCGTCCGGGTGCGGCGCGGCGGCGGGCGCCGCTCAGCTCCCGGCCGCCTCCGGTCCGGGGGCGGCGGCGGCGTCCGGCGCGGCGGCGGGCGCCTCCGGCTTCATGAGCGGAAAGAGGATCACGTCGCGGATCGACGGCGAATTGGTCAGGATCATGGCCAGGCGATCGATGCCGATCCCCTCGCCGGCCGTGGGCGGCATGCCGTAGCTCAGGGCGCGGACGTAGTCTTCGTCCATCATCTGCGCCTCCTCGTCGCCGCCTTCCCGCTGGCGCACCTGCTCGCGGAACCGCTCGCCCTGGTCGATGGGGTCGTTGAGCTCGGAGTAGGCGTTGGCGATCTCCATGCCGGCGATGTACAGCTCGAAGCGCTCCACGAAGCCCGGCTCGTCGGGCTTCCGCTTGGACAGGGGGGACAGCTCCACGGGATAGTCGTAGATGAACGTGGGCTGGATGAGCTGGTGCTCCACCACTTCCTCGAACAGCAGCCCCAGCAGCTTGCCGTACGACTCCTTGGGCGGGTAGCCGATGCTGACCCGCTCCAGCAGGGCGACGACGCCCTCCCGGGTGTTGAGCTGCTCCGGCTCCGGCCTGGGGCCGGGCGCCGTCCAGAAATGGCGGATGGCATCGCGGAGGGTGAATTCCTGCCAGCCGTCGAAGTCGATGACCTGCTCCTTGAACGGCACCAGGCGGGTGCCGCAGACGGCGTCCACGACTTCCGTGAACATCTCCCGGGTCAGCGTCATCAGGTCGCGGAAGTCGCTGTAGGCCTGGTAGAACTCCAGCATGGTGAACTCGGGGTTGTGCTGGGTGGAGATCCCCTCGTTGCGGAAGTTCCGGTTGATCTCGTACACGCGCTCCATGCCCCCCACCACCAGGCGCTTGAGATAGAGCTCGGGGGCGATCCGCAGGTAGAGCTTCATGTCGAGGGTGTTGTGGTGGGTGATGAACGGCCGCGCGGTGGCCCCGCCCACCAGCGGGTGCATCATGGGCGTCTCCACCTCCAGGTAGCCGCGCGCCTCGAGAAAGCGGCGGAGCTGCTGGACGACGGCGGACCGCCGCTGGAAGATCCGCCGCGCCTCCGGATTGACGATGAGATCGAGGTAGCGCTGGCGGTAGCGGATCTCCACGTCGGTCAGGCCATGCCACTTCTCCGGCAGCGGCAGGTAGCACTTGGCCAGCAGGGTGAGCTGCTGCACCAGAATGGTGAGCTCGCCGGTGCGCGTCCGGAACAGCCGGCCGTCGACGCCGACGATGTCCCCCAGGTCAAGCTGCTTGAACAGGGCGACGGAGTCGGCTTCGGACACGTCGCTCTTGATGTAGAACTGGATCTTCTCGACGCCGTCGGAGATATGGCAGAACGCCGCCTTGCCGAAGCCGCGCAGGGCCATGATCCGGCCGCAGGTGCGGACGTGGTGGCTCTCCGCGTCGAGCTGGGTGTGGTCCATGGTCGCGTAGCGGGTCACCGTCTCGCTCACCGTGGCGTCGAAGGCGAACTTGTGAGGGTATGGATCGACGCCCATCGCCCGAATCTCATCGAGCTTCTTCTGGCGGTGCTGGATCAGGACGGTTTCCGGACTGCTCATGTCACGATCTCCTATCTGGGGTTGGGCCGGCCGGCCGCACAGCCGGCCGGCGGCGCGGCCCGGTCGCCGGGACGGCTACGACTGGACCGTCGGCAGGTAGTTCTTGTTGATGGCATCCAGGATGCCGTTGATGAACTGCGTGGATTCCTCGGTGCTGAACTTGCGGGCGATCTCCAGCGCCTCGTTGATCACCACCGTCGTCGGCGTCTCGGTCTCATGGAGAAATTCGAAGACGGCCAGCCGGAGGATGTTGCGGTCCACCACCGCCATGCGCTCGAGGCGCCAGTGCTCCGAAAACTTCTGGATGATCTTGTCGATCTCGGCCTTGTGCTCGAGAGTGCCGAAGTAGAGGAACTCGGCGTACGTCCGGACGGTCTCTTCCTTGATGTGAATCTGCCAGTAGAGGTCGTTGGCCGCCGCGGCATCCATGGGCGAGAAGTCCGCCTGGTAGAGGAGCTGCAGAGCGCACTCACGACCCTTACGACGCGTGCCCACGATTCACTCCCGGCAATAGCCAAAGAACGATCGGATCCAATCAGATCCCCTTCAGAAGATTGGCCAGTTCGACGGCCGCGAGCGCCGCCTCGAAGCCCTTGTTGCCGCTCTTGAGACCGGCCCGGTTGAGCGCCTGCTCCACGTTGTCGGCGGTGACCACCCCGAAGGTGATGGGACAGTCGACCTCCAGGGCCACCTGGGCGATCCCCTTGGTCACCTCGGCGCTGATGAGGTCGAAATGGGGCGTCTCGCCGCGGATCAGGGCGCCCAGGCAGATCACCGCGTCGAACTGCTTCTTCTGGGCCAGGCGCTTGGCCACGAGCGGCAGCTCGAACGAGCCCGGCACGCGGACGATGGTCAGGTTGCCGTCCTCGGCGCCGGTGCGGCGGAGGCCGTCGAGCGCGCCCTCCAGCAGCCGGTTGCAGATCACGTCGTTGTACCGGCTCACCACCAGCGCGAAGCGCAGGCCCTTGGCATTGAGATTTCCTTCAAATACGTGCGGCACGTGAGGGCACTCCTTGTCGATATTCGGGTCAATTATATGAATTTCAATCGAAAAGACAATGTATTTATACGGATGAGAGAACCTCGGCGCAGATCCGGCCCTAGGACCTGGGACCTGGGTTCTGGGTTCTTGGTGCTTGAATATGGGTATTGGATCCCTGATGCTGAAACCTGGAGGCTGTGTGCTGGAGATCAGAACAAAAGATCGAAAATCCAGGACCCAGCACCCAGGACCCAGTACCCGGGGCCCAAATCAGCGGTAATTCGCCGACTGCAGTTCGAACATGCGGGCGTAGTGGCCGCCGGCGGCCAGGAGGGCCTCGTGGGAGCCGCTCTCGACGATCCGGCCGCCGGCCAGGACGTGGATGGTGTCCGCCATGCGCACCGTGGAGAACCGGTGGCTGATGAGGATGGCCGCCCGCCCCTCCAGCAGCCGGCGGAACGTGGTGAACAGCTCGTACTCGGCGACGGGGTCCAGCGAGCTCGTGGGTTCGTCCAGCACCACGATGCGCGAGTCGCGCAGGAACGCGCGGGCCAGGGCGATGCGCTGCCACTGCCCCGCGCTGAGCTCCGTGCCGCCGGCGAACTGGCAGCCCAGCAGGGTGTCCAGGCCGTCGGGCAGCCGGCGGATCACCGGCTCGGCGCCAGCCTGGCGGACGGCGGCCGCGAGGCGCGGGTCGTCGGACGCCAGCTCATGGTCGCCCAGCCGGATGTTTTCCCGGGCGGTCAGGGCGTAGCGGGCAAAATCCTGGAAGATGACTCCGATCTCCCGGCGCAGCGCCTCCGGCCGGAAGCGCCGCAGGTCGATGCCGTCCAGCGTGACGGCGCCCGCCGTCGGGTCGTAGAGACGGCAGACGAGCTTGACCAGCGTGGTCTTCCCCGCCCCGTTCTCGCCCACCAGCGCGATCACCTCGCCCGGCCGCAGCGCGAGCGACACGCCGTCCAGCACCCGCCGGTCCGAGCCGGGGTAGGCGAAGCTGACATTGTCCAGCGCCAGCGCCTCGCGGAACGGCTGGGGCACCGGCACGGGCGCCTCGGGCGCGGTCACCCGGGGCTGCAGCTCCAGGAACTCGTGGTAGTTCGACAGGAACAGGCTGTCGTCATACAAACCGGCCAGCGCGCCGGACGCGTCCTGGATGGCCGCCATCCCGCGCTGGAACGCCTGGTAGATCATCACCAGGTCGCCCAGGCTGATGCCTCCCGCAATGACCTGGTACGCCGCCAGCGCATAGCCGGCATAGACCACCACGAGCGATCCGCCCTGCAGCAGGCAGTCGGCGGCGGAGCGCTCCGCCGTCAGCCGGAAGCGCCCGCCCCGCAGCCGGGTCCGGACGTCGCGGTACCAGCCGGCCACGAGGGGGCCGATGCCGAACAGCCGGATTTCCTTCGCGTAGTCGCCGGCCGTCAGCAGGGCGTGGTAGTACCAGGACCGCCGCTCCGCCTCGGTCTGCTCCCGCTGCCAGCGGTGGAACTTGCGCGAGAAGTGCATCCGCACGAACAGGCCCGGCACCGCCGCCGCCAGCAGCACGAGCGGCACCGCCCAGTGGAACGTCATGAGCAGCCCGGCGACGGCCACCATGAGGATGCCGCTCTCGGCCAGGCGGGTCAGCCCGGTGACGATGCGCAGGGGCCGGTAGGGCGCTTCGATCTGCGCCCGGTGGAGGGTGTCGTAGTAGGCGGGGGTCTCGTAGTAGGCCAGGTCCACGGTGGTCGATTGACGGTGGATCTGGTCCGCCACGTGGTCGGTCACCGCCATCGCCTGGGCCTCGGTGGCCAGAGCGGCCAGGTTGCGCAGCAGCACGCCCAGCGCCGCCACGCCGGCCGCCAGCACAACGAGGGTGAGGGCGTGCTCCCACAGCCCCGTCCGGTCGCCGCCGGCCAGGCCGCGGGTCAGGGTGTCCACCAGCAGCTTGAGCAGGTACAGCCCCGCCAGCGGCAGGAGGCCCTGCAGCACCGCCAGCGCCGCGCCCGCGACGGTCCAGCCGGCGGCGCAGTCCCTGACAAGGCGCACCGCCAGGCCCAGTTGGGTCAGCCGCCGGAATTCCAGTCTGTCTGTCTGCGTGGGTGCCGCCATGCTGCCGATCTCCGCCGTCTCAGTCAGCGCTCAGATCTCGTAATCCACCACCCGCCGCTCGGTCCGCACCTTTCGCAGGAACCGCACCACCTCCTGGTGGACGGGGTGGTCCGTGTAGGCCCGCAGGGCCGGCCAGCCGCTGAACTCGGCCACCAGGGCCAGGTCCGATGCCTCGCCCGACGGCGGCTCGTTGATGCCCGCTTCGAGATTCAGGAGCCCGTCGACCCTGCCCGCCATGCCGCGCAGCAGATCGCGGGCCAGGCGGAGGTTCTCCGCCTTGTCCCGTCCGTCCGCCTGTTCCTCGAACCGCCAGATCACGATGTGCCGGATCATGCCGCCTCCGTGCCGCCGGGTCAACGCCCGGTGAACGCGGGCGGGCGCTTGGCCAGGAAGGCGGCGGTGCCCTCCCGCTTATCCTCCGAGCCGCACGCGAGCGCGAACAGGTCCGCCTCCAGGGCCAGCCCGTCGGTCAGCGTCAGGCCTGTGCCGCGGGCCACCGCCTCGATGCAGAGCCGGACCGCCAGCGGCGACTGCCGGAGCACCTCGTCGAGCAGCTGGCGGGTCTCGGCCAGCAGCCGGTCGGCCGGCACCACGCGGTGGACCAACCCCATCGCCAGCGCCTCGGCGGCGGTCACCATCCGGCCGGTCAGCAGCAGGTCCAGCGCCCTCCCCGGACCCACCAGCCGTGCCAGACGCTGGGTGCCGCCGTAGCCGGGGATCAGCCCCAGCTTCACCTCCGGCTGGCCGAGGCGCGCCGTCTCGGCCGCGACGCGCAGCGTGCACGCCAGCGCCAGCTCGCAGCCGCCGCCCAGGGCGAAGCCGTTGATCGCGGCGACCACCGGCTTGCCCAGTCCCTCGATCCGGCTGAACACCGCCTGGCCGGCCCGGGCGAACGCCCGGCCCGACGCGGCATCCAGCGCCTGCACCTCGCCGATGTCGGCGCCGGCGACGAACGCCTTGGCCCCGGCGCCGGTGAGGATGACGCCCGCCACCGTGTCGTCCGCGCCGAGCGCGGCGAAGGCGGCGTCCAGCTCGGCCACGGCGCGGCGGTTGAGCGCGTTGAGCACCGCCGGCCGGTCCACCGTCACCGTGGCGACGGCGCCGTCGCGCGCCACCCGGATGGTCTCGTATTCGGCCATGGCCACCTCCTCCTCGATCTCGCCCGGCTTGGGTTGTCGGACCTACAGCATACAAAGGACGTCCGCCGGCAGCAACTTATAATTGTCCGTTGTGACGGCCGCCGGCCACCCGCCGGCCGCGGTCAAAAGACCCCTGCCCCCCGGACATCGGCTGTGGTACAAAGGATCCAGCGGTTCTCCGGAGGCGGCGGTGCGCGGATTTCTCGTGGACGGCATGCTGGGGCGGCTGGCGCGGTGGATGCGCCTCCTGGGCCTGGACGCCGAGTTCCGGCCCGGCCTGCCCGATGACGAGCTCATCGAGCTCGCCGTGGCCGCCGACCGGATCCTGGTGACCCGCGACCGGCGGCTGGCGGGGCGGCGGGCCGTGCGCGACCGGGTGATCCTGATCGCCGCGGAGCGCTGGCCCGACCAGGTGGCGGAGCTGCTGGCCGGGCAGCCGGAGCTGGGCCCCATCCGCCCCCTCACCCGCTGTCTGCGCTGCAACGAGCCCCTGGTGGCGGTGGACGCCGCCGAGGTCGTGTCAGCGGTGCCCCCCTACGTGTCGGCGCATCACCGGGAGTTCCGCCGCTGCCCGTCGTGCAGCCGGATCTACTGGCCCGGCACCCACCGCGACCGGATGCGGGAGATGCTCCGTCGGCTGGGTCTGGATCCGGGTCCGCCGCCGGAGGCCGGATCCGGGGAAACGCCTCCTGCTCCGGCGCCCCATCGGGAGGGAAATTCATGAGCCGCCCGCTCGCGGCGCTCGGCGTGCTGATGCTGCTGGCCGGTTCAACGGCCGCCGCGGGCACGGTCCTGCCCATGGGCGACCTGGACGGTGACGGCGCCGTCACCGCCAATGACGCGCGGCTCCTGGCCCGGGTGCTCGCCGGGAACACGGCGGCGCTGCCCGCGGGCGACGCCGCGGCGGACCTCGACGGCTCCGGGGCCGCCGGCGCCGTCGACCTCGTGCTCATCGCCTGCAAGGCCGGCGGCGGGATCGACTACCGCCGGGAGATGCGCTGGTTCGTCGGCGCGATCAGCCGCGAGGCCCGCGCCGCCCGACCCGGCTGCGAGGTCATTCCCCAGAACGGCCAGGAGTTGCTCACCGCCGACGGGACCGCCGCCGGCGCCTTCGTCCCCGCGTACCTCGACGCGATCACCGGGATCGGCCGCGAGGACGCCTATTACGGCTACGACGCGGACAACGCGGCGACGCCGGCGGACGTGACCGCCTACTTCGAGGGCTTCATGGACCGCGCCGCCGCCGCGGGCCGCACGGTGATGGTCATCGACTACTGCTCCGACCCGACCAAGATGGACGACTCGTACGCCACCGCCGCAGCGCGGGGCTACATCTCGTTCGCCGCTGACCACCGGGACCTGGACAACATCCCCGCCTACCCGGCGGCGCCCTTCCGGGCGCATGGCGGAGACGTCGCGTCATTGGCCGACGCGCGCAATTTCCTGTACCTGATCAATCCCGGCGCGTTCGGCGACGACCGGGCCGGCTTCCTGGCCGCGCTGGCGGCCACCGACTTCGACCTCGTGCTCGTGGACCTGTTCTTCAACGACGGCGCGGCGCTCACCCCGGCGGAGGTGGCGGCGCTGAAGACCAAGGCCGGCGGCGGGCGGCGCCCCGTGGTGGCGTACCTGAGCATCGGCGAGGCCGAAGACTACCGGTACTACTGGCAGTCCGCGTGGACCGTCTCGCCGCCCGCGTGGCTCGGGGATGAAAATCCCGACTGGCCGGGCAACTATAAAGTGGCCTACTGGCATCCCGGCTGGCAGGCGATCATCCGCGGCGGCGCCGGCTCCTACCTGCAGCGGATCCTGGACGCGGGGTTCGACGGCGTCTACCTGGACCTGATCGACGCCTTCGAATATTACGAAACCCGCTGACCGTCCGCGGCGCTAAAAATCCTCTTGGGGCGTCAGCGGTACTCCGCATACAATACGTTTCAATCCAACGGCAAGGACGCAGGCATGAACCACCGTGTGATGGCGGCAACTGGCGCGGCACTCGATCGGACAGCCGGTGGCGCCCGGTGCCGGCCGCATCCGCGCGGCCGCGGACGCGGGCTCCTCGCGGGGTGGCTCGCACTGCTTGTCGCCGCGGGCCTCGCGGCGGCCGCCGGCCCCGCACCGGACAGCCGGTCCGACGTCCAGCGGCGGTTTCAGGAAACCCGGAAGCTGGCGCGGCACCGCACCGACGCCCTGTTCGGCGTCTTCCGCGGCACGCTCACGGGCGAAGAGCGGCAGGCCATGGAATTCCTGTACGCCTACATGCCCCTGGCCGACCTGGCCGACCACGACGGCGACTTCTACCTCGCCGCCGTCCGCGCCAGCCTGCAGGCCCGCCGCGAGCTGCCCTGGGGGCCGCAGATCCCCGACGCGCTGTTCCGCCACTTCGTCCTGCCGCTGCGCGTGAACAACGAGACCCTCGACACCTTCCGCCAGGACATGTACCCCGAGCTCCGGGACCGCGTCGCCGGGCTCACCCTGCGGCAGGCGGTGCTCGAGATCAACCACTGGTGCCACGAGCGGGTGGTCTACCAGGGCACCGACGCGCGCACCAGCGCGCCGCTCGCGACCATCCGCACCGGTTACGGGCGCTGCGGCGAGGAGTCGGTGCTCGCGGTCGCGGCGCTCCGGGCCGCCGGGATTCCCGCCCGCCAGTGTTACACGCCGCGCTGGGCCCACACCGACGACAACCACGCCTGGGTGGAGGCGTGGGTGGACGGCGCCTGGCATTACCTGGGCGCCTGCGAGCCGGAGCCGGAGCTGGACCTGGCGTGGTTCCGCGAGCCGGTGCGCCGGGCGATGCTCGTCCACACCCGCGTGTACGGCGCCTACGCCGGCCCGGAGCCGGTGCTGGAGCGCCCGCCGCTCGGCCCCGTGCTGAACCTCACCGCCGGCTACGCCCCGCTGCGCGAGGCGCGGGTGCGGGTGGTGGACGCCGCCGGCCGGCCGGTGGCCGGGGCGGAGGTGACCTTCCGGCTTTACAACTACGCGGAGTTCTATCCCCTGGCGACCTTCACCACCGGACCCGACGGCCGGGCCGCCCTGGTGTGCGGCCGGGGGAGCGTGCTGATCTGGGCCCGGAAGGACGGACGCAGCGGTTGGGCGGCTGCTCCACCCGATCTCGACGGCGAACTCACGGTGCCGCTCGCGGACCCGCCCGCGGCGCTCGTCGCGGACCTCGATCTGCAAGCGCCGCCCGCCCCGCCGCCCCTGCCCGCCCCCACCGCCGGTCAGGCGGAAAACGCCCGGCGGCTGAAGGAAAACGACGCCCGCCGGGCCGGCTACATCGCGACCTTCATGACCGAACCGGCCGCCCGCGCGCTCGCCGCCGCCACCGGCCAGGAGCCGGACGCCGTGTGGCGGATCATCGCGGCCAGCCGGGGCAACTGGCGCGCCATCGAGGCGTTCCTGCACCGCTGCCCGGCGGCGCAGCGGGCGTGGGCGCTGCCGCTGCTGGGCACCCTGTCCGACAAGGACCTCCGGGACGCGCCGGCGGACGTGCTGCTGGCGCATCTGGCCGGCGCCCTCGCCCGGCCTCATCCCCTCATGACCGCAGACCGGGAGCTGTTTGTGAACGCCGTGCTGGCGCCGCGGATCGATACCGAGACGCTGGTGGGCTGGCGCGAGCCGCTGCGGCAGGCGGTCCCCGCCGCCGTCGCCCGGAAGGCACTGCGGGAGCCCCTGGCGCTCTGGGAATGGCTGCGGCGGCGCGTCGCCCATCACGAGGACCGGAGCCCCTACCGCCTCCCCGTCACGCCGCGGGGGGTCCTGGAACTGCGCGCGGCCGACCGGTGGTCTTGCGACATCTGTCTGGTGGCGCTGGCGCGCAGCCTCGGCATCCCCGCCCGGCTGCACCCCGCGCTCCGCACGCCCGAGCTGCATCTCAACGGACGATGGCAGCCGGCCGTGCCGCCGCCCCCCGCCGAACCCGCTCCGGCCACGGGCCGTCTGGCCCTGCAGCCGGCCGGGGCCGCGAGCCAGGCGCGCTACTTCACCCACTTCACCCTGGCGCGCCTGCGCGGAGGGTCGCCGGAAACCCTCGAATACCCCGAGGGCCAGCCCGCGGCCGAGTTCGGCACCGCCGAGTTGCCCGGCGGCGACTACCTGCTGGTGACGGGCAACCGTCAGCACGACGGCTCGGTGCTGGCCCGGCTGGCCTTCTTCCCCCTTCCCGCCGGCGGCGCCGCGGAGGTGCCGCTGGTGCTCCGGCGGCTCGCCGGGCCGCCCCGCGTGCTGGGGCGGCTGCCCGGGGAGGCCGCGCTATCCGGCCTTGACGGCGGTCCGCTGCCGCTGGCGCCCACACCGGGCGGTCGCGGATTCGTCGTGGCGTGGCTGGCCCCGGGGACGGAGCCCACCCGCCACGTCCTGGCGGAGCTGGCGGCGCGGCGCGCGGCGCTGGAAGCATGGGGCGGCCGGATCCTGCTCTGCCTCCCGGCGGAACAGGCGGCCCCGCGGGACGACGATCTGCCTGCCAATGTGGTCTGGGTCCGCGATCCGGGCGAGGCGCTGTTGGCGGTGATTCGAACGACCCTGGGCGCCACGCTGCCGCTTCGGCCGGTGGTGCTCGTGGTCACGGCGGCGGGAGACATCGTCCACGCCTCCGAAGGGTACACCATCGGCACCGCGGACCGGATTTT
>JAGOHA010000012.1 GCA_017996395.1 Acidobacteriota bacterium
TACCAGAGCGCTGCCCAGGCGGCACTCGTCGGGCTGACGCGGGCGCGGCGGCACAGCCCGTAAAACGCCACGGCGCCGAGCAACAGATGGATCACGAAGAACAGATGGTAGGCCAGGTCCGGCGGCACGACGAACCGGATCCATGCCGGCGGATACATCAGGAGATAGTTGCCGTTGCCCGTGACGGGCACGCCGAAATGGACCATGGGATTCCAGAGCGGCCAGTGCCCCGCCCTGACCCACTCCGCCGTCGCCTGCCACAAGGGATAATGGAAATTGAGCACATCCCGAAAGAAGAACGCCTGGCCGCCGAACAGGACGGCGGCGAATCGGACGGTCAAAAGAACAGCCGCACCGCCCGCTAGCAAAGCGATAACTTGTCGATCCCTGTTCACGGACACATTCGGCTCCTGCACACACACCGCTTTCCGCCCTGCCGCCTGGATGCGGCGACGGTTCAGTTGCTCCGTATGGTCAGACGGCTCTCCGATGGTACCCAGTGGAACCGCCGGGTGTCAACTGCGGGAATCGCTGCTCCGACCGTTCCGGCACATTGCACAGAAAGGGCCGTCGCCCCGGTTGAATCATGTTAGGATAGATTTGCAAAATTCGGTTGGAGTGATTCCGGGTGGCATGAGCGCTTTAACCTCACCGTCCACGGGCAACCACCACACGCTCCCGCCGTCCGCCCGGCGCCTGATACCGACGGCGGTCGCCCTGGCAGTCTTCCTGGTTGCCATCGCCGTGCGCCTGCCACCGTCGATCGCCCCCCATTTCATGTTCGAGACCGATTCGGCATTCCACAGCCGGATGATCGCCGCCGTCATGAGCACCGGCTCGCTGCCAGCCGCCGATCCCAAGTATGCGCTGGATCCGCCCCGCGACAACCGGCGGATGTGCCCTGACGCCTTCCATCGCCTGGCAGCCCTCGGCTACACCGCCTGTCACTGGCTGGCGCCCGTGTCGTTCGCCGATTATCTGATGGCGCTGGGCATCCTGTGCGGCGCGCTGACCACCGTACCGGTGTGCGCCATCGCCTGGATGCACACCCACAGAGTCGCGGAGACCGCGTTGGCCGGCGCGGTATTTGCCGTGGCGACACCGGTGACGCTGCGTTCCGCGTTCCCCGTGGTCCGTTACGAATCCCTGGGCATTTTGCTTGTCCTGGCCCTCGCTGCTGTCCTGTTCCGGTGGCGCTCATCGGCGCAGCTGCCGACCCGTTGGTCCCGCATCCTGCTTCTCGCCGCCTTCGTGATCGGGTTGGCCGGAGCCGGAACCTGGCGGCTGTTTCCGCCGCTGGCCACCCTGCTCCTGATGGCCGCGACAGTCGCCGATGCGGTCGCGCCCCGCACGCATCCGTCGATCCTGCTCCCCGCCCTGGCCGCGGCATGCGGCTGCCTCTCAGCCTGGCCGATCTATGCGTTCTACCAGCTGACCGGAGCAGCCGGACTGCCGCTGCTGCTGGCGCCGCTGGCCGCCACAGCCGCCGGATACCTGATCCGGCAGGACCGCGTATCGGGTTGGCTGGCACGGCGAGCCCGGGCGTCGCGCTGGGCGCTGACGGTCGTCGCATTGTTTCTGCTCCTGGCGGGGATCGGAGCGGCGACCGAAGCGGGGCGGGTGTGGCTTCGCCCGATCCTTGGGATGACGCATGACGTTCAGGCCAACCTGTCGCCACCGGTGCTGGTCAGCGAGATGCTCCCCGTGGACCCGGCTACGTTCTTCAGCTGGCACTATCTCGGCTATCTGCCCGTGCTCTACGCGGCCTGGCTGATGTACACGACATTCCGCGCGGATCGGCGGCAATCCGACGCGTTTCTGTCTCTTGCGGCCTTGCTGGCCATCGGCGTGACCCTGCTTTTCAACCGCATGGTCTTCCTTGGCCTGCCGCTCCTGTTGATCCATTTGGCCGGCGGCATCGCCCGCCTGGAGGCCGTGCGGTTCCGCCGATACGCCGGCCTGTCACTGCGTACTGCGGCACTCGGCGCGCTGCTGCCCATCCTGATCGGGTTCGCGATCCAGAGCCGGTCCAGCCTGGCCGCGCTGGCCCAACCGCCACCGGACCGGCGGGACACGTACCAGTGGGTCTCCGCCCAAACCGTACCGGGCACGCGCCTGGCGGCCAACTGGTCACTCGGCTACGAGCTGCAGTGGTACACGCCGGCCATCACCGTCATGGACGGCTTTCTGGAAAGCGCCGAGAACCGCCGGCGCATCCACCGATTCACCGGAGCTCTGTTCGCGGCGGATGGCGGGCGGGAGCTGTCAGCGTTCTGCCGGCAGCACCGCGCCCGTTACCTGGTGGTGGACAACACCCACCTCCTGCCGCTGTGCCGGCGCCTGGGTCTGCCATTTCAGAACTGGCTGCGGGTCGATGCAACGGATCGTGGCAGCCGTGTCGAAATTCTGCCGGAGGGCCGATCGGTCGCCTGGCTCAGTCTCATGGTCGCTGACGGGGGATCGCGGTATTTCCGGATGGTGTTCTCCAGCGGCAATCTCAATGTGCTGGAGCTTACGGATCCAGCCGATGGTCCGGGGGGCCCATGAACGGGTTATCCCCCTCCGCCTTGCCACTGCGACCGCTGGTGCTGATCCCTGCGTACCGCCCCGACGACCGCTTCGCCGAACTCGTGGCCGGCCTGTCCCGCCGTCCAGAGATAGCCGGCGTGATCATCGTCGACGACGGCAGCGGCCCTGAGTTCGCGGCGACCTTCGCGTCCGCCATCGGGCAGCCCAACGTCCGGCTGCTGCGTCATGCCGTCAACCGGGGCAAAGGCGCGGCGCTCAAGACGGGACTCAACGAGATCATGCTTCACCATCCGGATGTGCCCGGAGTGGTCACCGCCGACGCGGACGGCCAACACCTGCCAGAGGACATTGTTCGCGTCGCCGTTGCCCTGACCGGGCGACCAGATTCCCTGGTGCTCGGCTGTCGTGATTTTTCCAGCGACGTTCCCCTGCGCAGCCGGATCGGCAACCGGATGACTCGCCGCCTGCTGCGCTGGACTGAGGGGATAAGGGTCAACGACACCCAGACCGGATTACGCGGCATCCCCGCCGGCCTCATCCCCGCCCTGCTGGCCCTCCCGGCAGACCGTTACGAATATGAGCTGGAGATGCTGCTGGCCGCCCACCGCCTGCGACGCGACATCGTGGAGATTCCCATCGCCACCGTCTACCTGGAGCGGAACTTCTCATCCCATTTCAACCCGCTCACCGATTCCATGCGGATCTACTTTGTGCTGTTCCGGTACCTGATCGTCTCCCTGCTGACGGCCCTTGTGGACAACGCGGTTTTTGCCGCCGCCTTTCTACTCCATCCCGGGATCCTGGCAGCCATGGTCGCCGGCCGAGTCGTGGCCGGCTTGTTCAACTATTTCATGAACCGGTCTGCGGTGTTCATGTCCCGGACAGCCATCCGGCAATCCATGCCGCGCTACATCCTGCTGGTGGTGTTCTCCGGCAGCATCGGGTATGCGCTGATCCGCACCGCGGTGGACATGGGCCTCTGCGGTGCGATCGTGGCCAAGCTGATGGTGGAGTCGGTGTTGTTCGTGTTCAATTTCGCCGTTCAGAAAGTATTTGTTTTTCCGCACCCCGCGGCCACGCCGCCGGATCGCAGCTGATTCGGGACCATAGCAATGGCCGACGGGGCGTGCAAAAGAACCGGATTCGACCGCAATCGGATTCATCGGGTGAGCGTGCGATGATCATCGAGGGAATACTGGGTGTCGCCGGCGTCGTTCTGATCACTTCCGGCCTCCTCTCCGGCGGACGGTTCATACTCCAACGGCTGGCTCCCCAGTCGATCCGTCCCGAGCTGCCCCATCGGATGCTCGCAGCCGGGCTGGGCATCGCCGTGCTCTCCGCCGGCATTCTGGGCCTGGGAATGGCGGGCCTGCTGCATCGCGCCGTTCTGGCCGTAATGATCGGATCGATGGGCGCTCTGGGTGCCTGGGAAATTGTCCGCCGGATGCGCTCCTCAGCTTCCGTCTCCGGACGGCCGGGATGGGTGCCGGCGGTGGCGGTGGCAGCCGTCACCCTCCCCGCCCTGCCCTTCTTGCTGCTGCCGCCCATGGCCCGCGACGCGCTGGTTTACCACCTGGAGGTGCCCCGCCAGTACCTGCAGCACCACGGCCTGATCGAACTGCCGCAAAACGTCTACGCCTACTTTCCCAAGGGGATCGAGATGCTGTTCACGGCGGCCATGGGTCTGTTCCCGCCGTGGACCACCCAGTTTGTGCACTTCAGTTTTCTGGCGCTGACGGTGCTGGCGGTGCTGGAGTACGCCGCCGCCATCGGCCGGCAACCCCCGCGCTGGCTCTGGCTGCCGGCGGTTCTGGCGTTCGCGACCGTGCCCACCCTATGGCTGGATGCCACGTATGCGTACATCGACGCCGGACTGATGTTCTTCGTGACCCTGACCGCCCTGGGGTTGGACTGGCATCATCGGCGGGGCGATCCCGCCCTGCTGGGTGTGTCGCTCCTGCTGGCGGGATTTGTGGCGGCCATCAAATACACGGCCTTCTACTATGTGCTGGCGCTCCTGGGTGTGTATCTGGTGTCGGTTCTGGCCCGGCGGCGGACCGCCGATCTCACCTGGCGGCATCCCATCTCACTCGGCGCCGGTCTGATGGTCTTCGCCGGTCCCTATCTCGTCTGGAACGCGTGGCACACCGGCAACCCGGTCTTCCCGTTCTTCGGCGGTCTGTTTCCGAACTCGAATCCGTTCTGGACGCAGGCGCAGGCGGACGCCTTCTGGGGGTTTCTGGCCAGCTACGGACACCCGTTCCACTTCCCGCTGGCCCCCGCGCTGAACTACCTGGTGGCGGCGTTCAATCCGGTGCTGCATCTCCGGGAATTCTTCGACGGGGTGCTGGGACCGTTCCTGCTAATCGGTGTGCTCGCTGGTCTGCCGGCACGCAAACGGGATGGCTCCGAGGCGCTGACCGGATCATGTGTAGTTGTGTTTGCCCTGGTCTGGGGGATTCTGCTGCGCCAAGCCCGCTTCCTGCTGCCGGTGTTGCCGCTGCTGCTGCTCCTGCTGATCCAGGCCCTGGAGGGCTGGTGGGGCGAGCGACCGTGGCGGCGCGCCATCTGGGTGGCGGCATGCCTCGGAGTCATCTCGTTCAACCTGGCGGTCCTCCTGCCCGAGTTGATCCGGCAACCGGCGTTGGAACTCGTGTCCGGCCGGACAACCCGCGAAGAGATTCTCAACACCCGCCTGCCGGTGTACGCCTGCCAACGGTACATCAACCGCGAACTGCCCGCGGACGCCCGCATCTGGACGCTGCAGACCGGCAACGAGTTGTTCTATCTGGATCGCGCCTATCTGGGCGACTACGTGGTGGAGGACCACACCTTCCACACCTGGCTGGCCGAGGCGCGCGAACCGTCGGCGATCACCCGCCGGTTTGAACAATTCGGCGTGACCCACCTGTTGATTCGAATCGACGCGGTCTTCGCCCCGGAACTGTATGCCGACCTCCCGGAGAAGTATCCGTTGATGCGGGCGTTTTTCAGCTCCCAAGTCCGCCTCTGTTTTGAGGCCAACGGCTTTGCGGTGCTGGCATTGCGCCAAGCGCACGAAATTGACAATACGCTGCCGGTTCCATATGATGGCGCCGATGCACCCGCCAACTGACCCCCTGCCCACCCGCGCCCCCCGTGCCTTCTGGACGGGCGCCATTCTATTCGCCGCCGTCGCCCTGTCAGCCCTGCCGACATGTTCCAATTACGGCATCACGTGGGACGAGCCGATTTACCTGGAAGCCACCCGGCAGGTCCAAACCTGGTTGTCGTTGCCGGCATCCGATCAGTTCAACACGACGGCCATCGACCGTTTCTGGCGGACGGATCCCCAGCGCAACGTGCATCCCGCCGGTGTCAAATGGCTGTACCTGGCCGCCCATCACGTTATCTTCTGGGAGCCGGATCCATACATTCAGAACCGCGTGCTGACGGTATTCCTCTTTGCCGCCGCATTGGCGGCCTTCTGCCTGTGGTTTTCCGCCGGCCGTCCTCTGTTGGCGTGGATCACCGTGGCGCTGTTTCTGACCCTGCCCCGGTGTTTCGCGCACATTCACTTTGCGGCTACCGATATACCCCTGACCGCCCTCCTGCTGCTGCTGGTCCCGGCGCTGGACCGAGGGTTGTCCCCCCGGTGGGCCTGGATCCCCGGCGTGCTGATCGGTCTGGCCGCATGCTTCAAGATCACGGCTGTGGTGGTGTGTGCGCCGATGGTGGCGCTCTTCCTGGCCTGCACGTACGCCGACTGGAAGCAGTGCGTCGCCCGTCTTTGGATTGTGGGGCTGACCGCCGCCATCGTGTTTTATCTGCTGAATCCGGACTGGTGGCATGCGCCATGGGTTCGGCTGGGCGAGTTTGTCGGCGACTCGGTCAGCCGCCGGCAATGGGCTCCGTTTTCGCTGCTCTATTTCGGGCAGTCGTATTCGTACCGCGGTCCGTTCCACTATCCATTGGGCATCCTGCTGGTCACCACCCCGCTGCTCCACCTGGGACTGCTGGCCGCCGGCATGTTCCGGATGCGCCTGCGCCCTTTTCAAGCGTGTTGCCGCCATTGGGCGGTGCTCATCGGCAGCACGGTGCCCGTCATCCTCCTAATGGTTCCGTTCAGCCCCACCAACGACATGGAGCGCTACCTGCTGCCGGCATTCCCGTTTCTGGCCGCCTGGATGGCACTCGGGCTGCAACCGGCCGCGGAACAGCTCCTCCCGGCCGGCAAGGCGGCGACACCAGTCGCACTCCGGGTGTCGCTGGCGGCGATCCTCATTCTCGCAGCCGGCTGGACCGTCAGCCAGAGTGTGCGCAATCATCCGCGCGAGTTGTGCTATTTCAACGAATGGGTGGGCGGTGCCGCCGGCGGACGAAGCCTCGGCTTCGAAGTCACCTACTGGTGGGAGCCTCTTGACGATCAGGCGCTCGCGGCGATCAATCGGATCTGCCGCGGGTCGACGGTTTTCTTCCCGATCTCACCGACTGATCACTACTTTCGCCAGATGCAGCAGGCACAACGGATCGGTTTCATCCCGGTCACCGATCTCGGCCAGGCCCGCCACGTGCTGGTCTACGGCAGGCCGTACGTGGAGTATTGGGAATCGAATCTCCGCACCCGTCTGCAGCCTTCCGGATACACGCTGGCCTTGGCCTGGTCGTCGGACTGGCAGGGTGTCCCGCTGCTGCGGCTCTGGACCATCCAACCGGTGGCTGTGCCTCCGCCACAACGCGAGGACACCGGCGACGGGCCGAACCCTATGGGTGATGGTCCGACATAACGAGTTGCCGACCCAAGCCCGGATGCTATACACTCAAATCCAGTGGCATCCGCGGTCATGAAAGGAAGCCGCATCCCGGTGCTCGAGGAACGCCGATGACCAAAACCGTATCATTCGTCCTCCCCTTCTACAACGAAGAGAACAATCTGCCGGTGTTGTTCCACCGGCTGCTGGCGCTGTCGGCCCAACTGACCTGCGCGACGGAATTCGTCTTCGTCAACGACGGCAGCACGGACGGCAGCCTCGCCTACCTGGCCGGCTTGATTCCGCAGCACGGCAATGTCCGGGTGGTGGACCTGTCGCGCAATTTCGGCCAGATGACGGCGGTGCACGCCGGACTCCGGCATGCCGCCGGTGATGCGGTGATCATCATGGATACGGACCTTCAGGATCGGCCCGAAGCGGTGCAAGATTTCATCGCGGAGTGGGAGCGCGGCGCCGACGTCGTGTACGCCATCCGAGCCAACCGTAAGGAGTCGTTCATCAAGCGCGCCCTCTTCCGCAGTTTCTACGCCGTGTTCCGCCGCCTGGCCGAGATCCCCATCCCCGAGGAGGCCGGCCTGTTCAGCCTGATGGATCGCCGCGTCGTCGACCTGCTCGTCGCCCTGCCCGAACGGAACCGTTACATCCCGGGCTTGCGCGCCTGGGTCGGCTTCCGCCAGGTGGGTGTGACGGTGGAACGGGACCGCCGGGGAGACAAGCTCCCCCGCCAATCGTTCATCGGATTGGTCAAGATGGCCTCGGACGCCATCTTTTCCTTCTCGCGGGTGCCGTTGCGGATCGCCACGACGCTGGGCATCGTGGCGGTGTCGCTGGCGGTCGTGGCCGCTGCGCTCGTCCTGTACATGCGATTCGTCTCCCATCTGGCCATCCCCGGCTGGGCCTCGACCCTCATCAGTATTTTTTTCCTCGGTGCGGTCCAGTTAATCTGTCTGGGGATCCTGGGCGAGTACCTGGGCCGGATCTACGAGGAAGTCAAACGCCGTCCGCATTACGTGGTCCGGCAGGTACTGGGGTGCACCCCCGACGCCGGCGCGGCCACAGCCCCAACACCAGAGCCGAAATGAATCCTGTTCCCGAAACAAGCCAACTCGCCGTCCAGCCCGCCGGCTGATAACGCATCTCCAGACGGTGCACTCCGGCCGGAATCGTAACCGCCCGGAACAGGTAATCGGCCCGGTGGATGGGAACGACCCGGTTGTCCAGGCGGGCGGTCCAGCCGGGATACCACACATCCCGGATCACCAGCAAACCATCCGTCGCCATCGCCAATCTCAGACGGAGCACGCCGCCGGATTCCGACACGTGCGCGACCCGCCCCGGCGGCGCGTCACCGCCTGCCTGGCGCGAGGGAACGGGGCCGGCCGCTTCGACGAAAGGCGGCGCCGGTCCTGCCGCCGCCAGGTCATCGGCAGTCACGGGCGTCACGCGTGCGGGCCGCCACGCGGACCAGAGTTGGAACCGGCCCTGTCCACCCACCACCCGGTACAGCCCGAAGCGATGGCTGGAGCCGGTGGAAAACACACCAGCCAACCGGAGCCCGGCGTTTTCCAACCGTAACGGACTGATGTACCAGCCCACCCCTAGCCGCTGCATGAGCCGGATCCGGGACTCCGGCGCCGCCTGCTCAAACCACCGGCGCAGCTGCAATTGGTCGACGCTTTCCAGCCGATCCTGGGTGTCGTTGAACGCATAGTACCCCCCGGACGTGAAACCGGGATAGGCGTAGCCGGCCAGGCGATGGAAGCGCGAGATCCAGATGTCGCTGTCTGAGGCGCCGAGATAGCGTACGTCGGCCGGCGGCGCGTCCACGGCGATGCGCGCAGTCGCCGGACCCGGCGCCTTCTGCCGGACCGCCTCGAGCACGGGCACTGGCTCGGTGAAATGTCGGCGATCGGTGGTCGGAACCGCAAACCGGTTGCCGGCAGCCAATTCCGCCAAAAGACAAACCCCGATCGCCGCCGACCGCCAATGAACCGGTAGGCGAATTCGCGACGGCGCAGCGATCAGCAGAACCGCCACGGCAACTCCGGCCGCCACCAGCGGGGTGGGCACGAGCGATGCCAGGCTGCTACCGGGAATCCGCGCTCCGGCAACCAGCACGGCGGCGAGCGCGACTCCGGGCGCGATCCACTCCGCTCGGCCGCGCAGCGGCAGGCGTTCGCAGCGATACACCCGCTCCAGTCCAACCGCCGCCGCCAGCAGGAACGCGCCGGCGGCGTAAAAGGCAAATTTCTCCGTGTATCGTCCCCAGCCCAGCAGCGGCAGGGTGCCGATGAGGCGGCCAAGACCCGGCAGCCAGGGTGACGCGGCCGCGAGCAGGAACGCCATCCCGCCAGCGCATGCCCAGACAGCGGTGCGCCGTTGCCCGCCGCCCACACCCAGCACGATCAGGACGAGCGACGACAGCCCGATAAATATCGACGGCAGATAGGGCTGGCGGCCGTCGGTGTACCTTTCGCCCGCATAGGTCGGGATGATCCCCGAGGTCATGCCAAACGGATTGGGTATCCACAGTCCGATGAAGCGGGCGGGATGCAGACTGTACAGGAAATTCCCGGTTTCCGCCGTCCAGTTTCGAGGAGTCTGATCCAGCAGCCGAAGTCCTTCCAGCGTCACCGGCAGGACAATGGCCGTCGCCAGAAGGAGCGCCAGCAACACCCGGCCGACCGTCGAACCGAATCCGCGCCGGCTGCGATTCCCCCACCCGTTGACGAGGACCCGGCTCACCGCCACCGCCGCCAGACCGACCGCCATGACAGGTTCGAACACCACCGCCACTCCGGCGCCAGCCAGAGCGAGGCAGGCAGCCGCTCGCCGGCCTCCGCCTTGCAGCAGCCATTCCAGGGCCAGGAGCAACGCCGGCGCCAGAGCAACATACGGCACCAGGTTGAGCACGCAATGCAAGGACAGCACGACACCACTCAACACGTACGCGAGGCCGGTGACCGTCGCCACCGGGCCGGAAATGCCCCACCTCCGGACCAACCGGCCAAAGGCGATCCCGCCCAGCAGGAGGTGGCCGAGGATGAACAGGTTCATGGCCGTCAGCGGATCCAGGGCCGCCCGGATCCAGGCCGGCGGATACCAGAGCAGATAATTGGGATTGCCGCTGATGTTCTGCCCGAAATTGTTCTGCGCGTTCCAGAGTGGGATCCGGCCCTCTTTCAGCTCGGCCGCCGTGCCGGCCCACAGCGGATAGTGAAAGTTGAACAAGTCCCGCTCGTACAGCGTCTGCCCCTGCCAGAGCACCGGCGCCCAGCAGACGGCCGCCAGCACCGCAATCGCGCTCGCCAGCAGAGCCAGACGGAGTCCCGGGCGCACGGTGATGAACCTCCTTGATCTAACTGAGCAGATCCATTATAGTTTCGCCCCAGGAGGGATGCAATGCGCTACGCGGCGGCGATCCTGGCCGGCGGCGTCGGACGCCGGATGGACCAGACGGTTCCGAAGCAGTTCATCGATCTCAACGGGCGCCCCCTCATCACCTGGACGCTTCGTCCGTTCCTGGTGGTGGGGCTGTACCGGCCGGTGGTGGTGGCCATCCACCCGGATTGGCTCGAACACATGCGCCGAATCCTGGCGGCTCAGGGGTGGGAGCGGTCGGTGGACGTGGTACCGGGCGGCGCCACCCGCCAGGAGTCGGCTTTCCGCGTGATCCAGGCGCTGGAGGGCATCCTGTCCCCCTCGGATCGTCTGCTGATCCATGACGCCGCCCGCTGCCTGGTATCGCCGGACTTGCTGGACCGCTGTCGCGCCGCGCTCACGCAGCATGAGGCCGTGACCGCCGCTATACCCAGCGTGGACACCATCGCCCGGGTGGCCGACGGCCGGGTGACCGAGATCCCGCCGCGGCAAACCCTCCATCAGGTGCAGACGCCCCAGGGCTTCGCCTACGGTCTCATCCACGAAGCCCACCTCGCGGCGCTCCGC
Organism: Acidobacteriota bacterium; assembly: GCA_017996395.1. Lineage (GTDB taxonomy): Bacteria > Acidobacteriota > JAAYUB01 > JAAYUB01 > JAAYUB01 > JAAYUB01. Next base: position 11,229 of record JAGOHA010000012.1, read on the forward strand.
GACGGCGTCGCCGACGTGTCCGACGACGCCGGACTTGTGCTGCGCCTGGGCCGGGCAGTTCAGATCGTCCCCGGCGATCCGTCCAACATCAAGGTCTCCAAGCCCGCGGATCTCACTCTGGCGGCCGCCCTGCTCGGTGGTGCCGGCCCGACGTGCTGAAGCCGCAAGAATTGCTTTGGCGCCATCTGAGCGCTGGGGTAAAATACAATCAATGCCTGGAGTTCACCACTCCGGCAACCGGCTGAACAACCGAGCTTCATGAACAATCAACAACCCGCCGCCAAACCGAAAATCGCCGCATTCTATACACGGGATTGCTTTGCGTTCTCCGCGGGCACTGAACTTCAGGCCCGGCTTTTCGGTGAGATCCATTTCGACACCTACCACGTGCGCTCGCAGACCAAACTGTCGGGCACCATTCAGGTATCGCTGCCGCTGATCGAGCTGGGAGCCGACGACCTGTGGCTGCCTGAGATGATCCGGACAGAAAATCCGGCCGCTCTGAGCGAAACGCCACCCGATGGCGTGACACACCGGGAAGACGCATACCAGTTATTGCTGGAACACTTCACGTTGTACAAGGACAAGGTCGTTGAGACCATCTTGCGGTATCACCGGATCCGGCTGCTCCATCACCCCGCGCTCAAGCTCTTCTCCGAGGTCGGCGAGTCGCGGAGCGAGTTTGAGGCCCGCTGCCTCGACATCCTGCACAGTGGAGTGCAGGAAGAACTGCGCGAGCTTCAGCACCGGTACGAACGGATGATGGACGGGATCATCCAGAAATCGGGCCTGAACTACATGCAGTCCATCAATGACGACCCGACCACCGACCGTGTCATGTCCGGCCAAAAACAGATGATTTTTTCCACCCGTGACGGCCTGACCCGGATATTCCAGGATCTTCGGGACCTGCCCGATTGTCCGCCGGCCGACCGCGCGCCCAGCAACGACGTCGAGGACGCGCTGGCCAGCCTGTACCAGCAGAGCTGGGCGGACGCCAAATCCGTGGCCGACCGCCTGCAGCAGCAGATCGGTCTGATCGAGGAGTACACCTTCCACCTCCAGTACGGCGATATCGCCATGGTCCAGCTTGCCCTGCTCTGGGAGCCGGTCTGACCGGGGATGGACCGCGGCAACCCGGACACCGATAGCGCATCAGATCCACCGATGGCCGTATCCAGAATCCAACGCACCACGCACCGGCTGAGATTGCTCCAGAGCTATCTCCGCCGCCGGATTGTCTGTCCGGGTCTCCCCGTGACCGCGATCATCTCCAGCACGTCCCGCTGCAACCTGCGCTGCCCCATGTGCCCGCGGGCCATCTCCGAGTTCGGCAACGCCGACATCGAGTTCGATCTCTTCCGCAAGGTCATCGATGAGGGGAGCCGCTACTTCGAATTCGCCGTGCTGCAGGGCGCCGGCGAACCGCTGCTGAACAAGGACATCGTCCGCATGGTGCGCTACTGCAAGGAGCGCGGCATCCGGGCCGGCTTCTCCACCAACGCCACGCTCCTGCGGGGCGACCGGGTCGACGAATTGCTGCTGGCCGGCCTCGATTACATCATCCTGGCTTTCGACGGCGCGACGCCTGAAGTCTACGAGCGTTACCGAAGCGGCGCCCACTTTGAAGAAACCCACCGGAATATCGTGGCGTTTCTCCAACGCAAACGCGAGCTGCGGTCTCCCATCCACGTCACGGTGCAGATGGTGCGCCTGCCGGACAACGACGCCCAAATCCCCCAGTTCCGCAAGATGTGGCGCGTCCCGGGTGTGGACCAGGTCCGCATCAAAGAAGACGAGATCGGCGTCACGAACGTCTGCCTCCCCGCCGCGCCGACAGCCAGGGCCAAGAACCCCTGCCACTACCTGTGGCAGGGACCGATCTACATCGAGGAAACCGGCAACGTGTTTCCCTGCTGTCATGCCTGGACCGGCCAACCGCTGGGCAACATCCGGGAAGAGTCGCTGGAACGGATCTGGAACAGCGAACGCATGCAGGCGATGCGGGCCGCCCACATCCGCGGTGACGCCAGCGCCTTTCCCGAGTGCTGCGGCTGCATGGCGGCCCGACCGCGCCTGCCGCTCATCGTCGGCAGCTTCCTCGTCGACATGTACAGTGTGCGCAAGATCATCCCGTTGATCGAACGGTTGAACCTGCTGTTCCGTTTCGCCCTATTCGAGAAGCGATCCAAGACAAATTGAGATCGGACGCACCGCATCCAGTCAATGCCGATGGTGGACGCCTCACTTCCACGCAGACTGCGGTGACCGCCATTTCGGTGAGTTGTTCGGAATTCCGCTGAAACGGGCGGCGTCCCGCCGGATCAGTCCGACGCCTCCGAACCCGTGCCGGGCTCCATCGATGCATCGATATCCGCGATGAGCCAGGGGAACTGCTTCCAGCGTTTTTCGAATATGCGGCGGCAATCCCGGGCCACACCGTCGAGCCGCTGGATCATGCTGCCCACGAAGATCAGCGTCTCCAGCTGGCTTCCGCCGGCCTGTGCCAGCCGTTCAGCCATTTCGCGGAGCCTCGTCTGCGCCACCTGGGCATCCTGGTGCTCGCCCAGGCAGTCCTGATAGTCCACGCAATGGTTGATAGCCGAGGCGAACGCATCGGCGAACAGGTCGTTGAAAAATTCGCACGTGTAGCGCAGCCGCTTGAAGTGGATCCGAATGCGGTGCAGCTGGGCCGGCGTCAGCTCCGCCGGACGGCGCTTGAGCCATCGCTGGAGTCGCGCCATCGCCGAACGGATCAGCGGCGGGGCCGCTTCGATCACGCGGCGGGACGGCTCGGACAGTGTCTGCCCTCTCGCATCCGCCGCAATCCGCTCCAGCCGCGTCAACAGCTGCGCGAATCTTTCATCCGCCAGCGCTTCGTTCAGCGCAGCCAGCGCTTCGACGCGCGCGGAATGCAGGTGCGCGCGAATGGCCGCGGGTACCGCCGGCCGGCCCGCCAGTTCCTCCGTGTAGCGGTGGAGGTTCCCCTGCATGATGTCCAGATCGCGCACCTCGCCCAGCAGCCCGGCGATCCAGGCCAACTCCGCCCGCAGGGTCTCCGCCTCCGCCTGTCCCAGCTCTTCGCCAAGCAGCCGGAGGGCGAACCGCGCCCGTCTGGTGGCGACGCGGATATCGTGCACGAATTCCGGATCCAGGTCCATCCGAGCCCCTTCGATATTGGCCCGCATCTTGAACGCCTGCCGGGACAACAATTTGTGTCCCGCCTCGCGAAGCGTGTCGCCGGGTTTCAGCTTCAATCGGGCGGGCACGGGCGCACCCGGCAGAAGCTGGTCCACCACATCCAGGCCATATACCAGGAGGTCTTGCGGCATCGGTTTCAGCCGGAACAGATCCCGCAGAAAGCTGCCGATCACCGCGACCTCGGACTCCTGGCCGTCCGGAACCGACAGGCACACCAACCGCCGGCCCGCGATCCACTCCCGGGCCATGGGTCGGGCGAAAGACGCCTCGCCGACGCTAAGTTGGAATACCTGCCCGGACCGGGCTGTGAGGTGATGCATTTTCCGGCGGACACTCACACGGAGCACCGGCAGCAGGCGCTGTCCACGCCACTCCACCGGTGCATCGTCGGGAGGCGGCAGGACGGCGGGGCCCTCGTCAGGCAACGCGTCAGCCGCAGGCGTCGGCTCCGCCCTCAACCACCGCCACTGCGCCGGATCCCCGATACCGAGCAGGCGGATCCCCCGCCGGAACAGGCTGCCGGAATGGGTGTCGAAGAAGGTGCCCTGCCACGCCTCCTCTCCGGCCGCTTCCAGGACGTACCCCAGGGCCGTCAGGCCATCCCGGATCCGGCGCTGGCTCCCCGTGAAGAAAAAACACCGTTCGACGGCTGTCATTCCGTGCCCCGTCCTTCGGGCAGTGTCTCACACGCCCCGCAGTTTGATGCCCCTCAGGTATTCACCGCCCCGCGCCCCGGGCACCGCGCGCTCCTCCAGGTCGGCCACCAGATCGGCCACGGCGTACCGGAACCGGACGATGCGGGGGCGCCGGATGGCCGGCCCGACGAAATCCGCCACGGCGAAGGCGCCGCGCGGGTCGCCGTCCACGGGCCGCCCCACCGAGCCGCAATTGATGACACGCATGCCGGCGGCCATCTTCGTGAACGGTATGTGGGAATGCCCGCACACCAGCGCCCGGGCGGCCGGATCGATGCCGGCCCGCCGGATGGTGTCGGCGGTCACGCTGGGGAAAAGATATTCCTCATCGGATTGGGGCGTTCCATGGACCACCTGGACGCGCACGGAGTCAAAATTTAGGTGCAGGACGCCCGGGAGCGCAGTCAGCCATTCCCACTCCGCGTCGCCCAACTGACGGGCGGTCCAGACCAGGTGGGCGGCGTTTTTCCGCTTCAGCCACCGCTTCTGGCGCCTTGCCTTGCCTTGCAGTGACAGGAGCTTGCGTTCCACGTTGCCGCGTATCACCAGTGCGGATCGCTCCTGGAGCAGCCGGATGACTTCCACGGGGTGCGGACCGCCGCCGATGATGTCGCCGGCCACGACGAGACGCTCCGCCCGGAGCAGCCGGGCGCGCTCCAGGGCGGCGCAGAGAGCGGGAAAGTTGGCGTGGATATCCGACAGGAATGCAACGCGCATGCCGACCCTCCGCTAGACATCTCCCCTGTCGCTCAAACTGCCGAGCGACTCCGCCAACATGTCGACGATCGTGTGCAGGGCGACCAGGTCTTTCAAGCGGCCCTTCTTGGGCTTGAACTTGGTCTGTCGCAGCCGGGTCATGAGGGCGTCCCGCTGCTTGCCCCTGGGCGCCACCGGCTGCTCGCCCGTGGCGGGATCGCCCTCCAGCAACCGGATCATCTCGGCAATCCGCCCGCTGTGCTTGATTTCGAATTGGGCGGCGGATTCCTTGAGGATGGACCGCAGCGCCTTCAGCTCCAGGATGAGCGCTTCGGCCGACTGGCGGCGGGACGGCTTGGCCTTCGCCGGCCGGCTCGGTTTTCGTTTGGCCGCCGCGGGATCCGGCGAGGCGCTCGGTTTTCGGTGTGCGTCGGATTTCATGGGTGGTTTCCGCTCCTGCTCATAGTTTCGCCAACGCCTGCTGCAGCACTCCTTCGATCCGCTTGCGGAGGTCGTTCTGGGTGGTGCGGACGGAGCGGTTGGCGTTGATGGTCTCGAACCTGAAGCGTTGCTCCAACCGGCGGAACTCCTCACGAATGCGCCGCTGATACCAGACGAAACTCTCGAACCAGTCCCGGGAGTGCCCGATGTCCATGCCCGATTCCCAGTAGTCGAGGCACCCGTGGGATTGCAGCGTTCGTTCCACCAGGCTGCGGGGCGAGACCGTCAGATAATAGACCGCATCGGGCACCAGCGCCCGGGAGTACAACATCTCCGTCCATTCGGGATTCGCACCGCGCACCACATCCCGGGCGATAAGGGTGAAAATGTATCGGTCGGCCAGCACGATGGAACCGGCTCGCAACGCCGGCACGATGCTGTTTTCCAACTGGTCGTAGAAATCGGTGGCGTAGAACAGCGACATCGTCCGCGGGCTGAGCACATTGCCCATCATGGCGTTCTCCAGCTCGGCCGACACCAGCGCCGACCGCTTCAAGCCCACCTGGGACACGGCGAAGCCTTTCTGCTCGAGCCACTCCGAAAGCAGGCGGGTTTGGGTGCTCCGTCCCGACGAATCGGGTCCTTCCACCACGACCAGCAGCCCGCCCAGCTTGGACGGTTCCACACCCGGCGGCGGCGCCACATAGCATCTCTTCTGCGGCATGGTCACACCTTCCCTCTGAATCTGGCCAGGTCGATCCGATCGGCAACAATCCCGCGCACGATCTTCTGTTGGTCGTGGATGGGCCGGGTGGCGTCGACCACGGTGAAGCTGAACTCGTCGGCCATGAGGTCGTACTGCGCCATGACCCGGCTTTGAAAGATCCGAAAGCTGTCGTAGATGTCGGGCGACAATCCCAGGTCCATCCCGGCCTCGAAGTACTTCAACTTCGGCCGCCCTTCGAGGATGCGGCTCAACGCGATCTCCAGCGGCAGCTTGAAATAGAAGATGATGTCCGGCCGGCGGGCAAAGCCGTAGTTGGCCCGCACCCAGTCCGGATCGTTCCCCCGAACGGAATCCCGGGCGAAAGAGGTGAAGGTGTACCGGTCGCACAGCACGAGGTACCCGCCCTTGAGCATGGGCAGGATCTGCCGGTCATATCGGTCGGCGAAATCGGTGGCGTGGATGAGACTGAACGTGGCCGGGGACAGCAGCTGGCGTTTCTTCCCCTTGCGGGTGGCTTCCCGGACCAGCTCGCTGGAGTTCCACTCGGTGAAGAAGACCTTGCATCCCAGCCCCTGGAGCCACTGATGCAGGAGGTAGATCTGCGTGGACTTCCCCGATCCATCCAGCCCCTCGACGGCGATGAGCTTGCCGGGAACCTGTTCATGGTTGAACATATGCATCCTTGTCGGTCTGGATTCTAACTCTCCTATGGAAGGCCTGCCGGAACAGATCCATCTTGCGCTGCACCGCCCATCGTTCGATGAGCAAGTCGCCGTCGCCGAAAAACTCCAACAGGATTTCGCCGTTTTCCTCCAGGCTCATCCGCACGTCGCGCACCTTCTGCAGATGCTCCCGATCCAGTGAGTCGGCGATGCGGAGGACGGAGGCGACGCGCAGCACCTGCGCCCGCTCCGCCTCGGAGAGGCTCTCGAATTCCGGATGGCGGAGCGACGGCTCCGTCTTGCGATGGTACCGCGCCACTGTCGCCACCACCTGCATCTCCCGCGGTGTCAGGTTGGCCAGCTCCGAATTCGCGATCAGGTAGTGCGAGTGCTTGTGATGGCGTTTGTAACTGATGTAACTGCCGATGTCGTGCAGCAGCGCCGCCGTCAGGAGCAGGTTCAGGTCGGTCTCAGGGACCAACTCCGCCCGGCGTAGCTGGTCAAACAGGGCGCGGGCCAGGCGGGCGACGTGGCGGGCGTGGGATTCGTCGAACATATAACGCCGTCCGAGCGTTACGGCATGAATCATCACTTCCTGCTCGATCCGGTCGCAGTGGTCCGACCGGGTCGCCAGCTCATCGACCAGGTCCAGCAGGGTGCCGTCCTTGATCCCGACATGGGGCACGATGACCGTCTCCTGCCCGGAAAGCACCGCCAACCGTTCGAAAACCATTGCCGCCGGCAGGATGACGTCGGCGTGGTCCTCCCGGAGGTTGAACTTCTCGATGCGCTGCCGGTAAGACATAATCGCCAGCGTGTCGATCAGCGCACGGAGGCGGTCCAGTGGGATCTGGCTGACGCCGTCCGGATCTGGCTCGCAACCGGCCAGCCGCGCCGCCGTCTCGATGGTGCCGCCCGTAGCCACGAATCCGGCCGGCTTCTGGTGCTGTGCAGCGGTGGGAATTCGCAGGGTGCTGATGTACTCGGTGAGCAGGCGGCGAAAGCGCCCCGGCTCCTCGCCCGAACCGGAGAGCTCCTCGAGCAGCCGCACCGAACCCATGGTGTGGGACTCGCTCCAGAGGACGCCCCGGGTGTCCACCAGAGAGACCTCGACGCTGCCACCGCCCAGATCGGCCAGCACCCACTGTTCACTCCCCAACTCCAGCCGGCGACGCACCGCCAGGTGAACGAGCCGGGCCTCCTCGGAGCCCGAGATGGTGCGGAGTTCGATGCCACTTTCCCGATACGCCCGCTCGACGAACTCCGGTCCATTCCTGCTCTCCCGGACCGCGCTCGTGGCTACCGCCCGGTAATGTTCGACGCCCAGGTCCTTGAACCGACGGGCGAACGACTGCAAGGCCTGGATCGCGGCATCCATGGCTGCCTGGGTAAGCCGGCCGGAGAGAAACGCATCATGGCCCAGCCGGACGGGGACACGCTGGTAATCCAGAACGGCAAATTCCCCGGGGGTCGTGAACTCAACAGCCTGCATGCGGATGGCATTGGACCCAACATCCACCGCGCCCGCGCGCAGTGGGAACGCCGGCGTCCCGACGGGCACCCCACCGTCGCCGCGTACGTCTGATCGTTTCGATTGGTTTTTCTTCCGGGCCATGCCGTTCCGCCCGCGTGGCACTGATTCAGTTAACTGCACGCGATTATACAGTTTAGTGAGTGTGAAAGCTAGCCGATGACGGTTAGCAGCGTATATGTTTACCGTGAAGATTCGGTTCAGGCATCGTCGGTCAGGCGTACGATGCGAAGTCCCCCCCAAAGACGGCACCAGCCGGCGGAATATCCGCCGGCCGGGCCGGGTTCTGGGCGGAAGTGAGCGAAACTGACTGGGTCGGCGCTACAAACAGACCAGGATCAAGCCACGGTGATTTCCTTGCACAGATAGACGTCCTGGATGGCGTTGAGGAGCTTGACCCCGTCCGCCATGGATTTCTGGAAGGCCTTCCGGCCACTGATGAGCCCCAGGCCGCCGGCGCGCTTGTTGATCACCGCGGTGCGGACCGCCTGGGCGAGGTCGTCCTTGCCCGACGCGCCGCCGCTGTTGATCAGGCCGATCCGGCCCATGTAGTTATTGACCACCTGGTACCGGGTGAGATCGATGGGGTGGGCGCTGCTCAGCTCGCTGTAGATGCGCTCGTCGAACTTGCCGTACTTCGTGTTGTCGACGTTGAGCATCTTGTAGCCGCCGTCGCAATCGGGCATCTTCTGCTTGATGATGTCCGCCTGGATGGTGGCGCCGAGGTGGTTCGCCTGCCCCGTCAGGTCGGCGGCGGTGTGATAGTCCACCCCGCCCTTCTTGAAGGCGGGATTGCGCAGGTAGCACCACAGGATGGTGGCCATGCCCAGCTCGTGGGCCATCTGGAAGGCTTCGCTGACCTCGACGATCTGGCGCCCGCTCTCGGGAGCGCCGAAGTAGATGGTGGCGCCCACGGCGGTGGCGCCCATGTCCCACGCCTGCTCGATGCTGGCGAACATGATCTGGTCGAAGCCGTTGGGATAGGTCAGCAGTTCGTTGTGGTTGATTTTCAGGATGAACGGGATCCGGTGCGCGTATCGGCGGGCGACGGTGCCCAGCACCCCGAGCGTGGATGCCACGGCATTGCATCCGCCCTCGATAGCCAGCCGCACGATGTTCTCCGGATCGAAAAATTCCGGATTCGGCGCGAAAGAGGCCGCGGCCGAGTGCTCGATGCCCTGGTCCACCGGCAGGATGGACATGTACCCCGTGCCGGCCAGCCGTCCATGATCGAACATCGTCTGGATGCTCCGCAACACAGGCGCCGGCCGGTCGGAATGCAGGAAGATCCGCTCCACCCAGTCGGGACCCGGAATATGCAGCCGCTCCTTCGGCACCTTGGCGACATGCGTGAGCAGTGCGTCGCCCTCGGCGCCCAACAGCTTGCTGATCTGGTTGACGTTCATCATGTCCGTTGCCTCCTGCAAGTCATATTTATCGAACAGAATCCACGAATTGGCGCGCGTAGTAACGGGTGCTCAACGGCCCGCCGGTCTCCCGAACCAGGAGTTCACCCCACGGGTGGCGCCGGCCGGCTTGGAAGATCCGTTGCATCAGCTGCGGTCCGGTTTCCGGGTTTTCCCAGTAGGGCCTCCCGGCTGAATCCGACCAGCCGGATTCCAGCGCCGCCTGAAGCTGCGAAGCCAGCAGCTCGCCGAGCAGGTAATTGTGGTAATAGGCGGGATACGTGGCAATGTGAATCTTGGCCGCCCAGTCCGCACCACCCTGCCCCGCGGGCCGCTTCAGCCCCTGGTAGTCGGCGACCAGTCCCCACCAGAGCTGCTGGAGGTCCTGGTCCGGCTCCGCATACAAACCCCGCTCAAAGCGATACATGACTTGAGCCCAGCGGCTGAAGACCAGTTGTCCGAGACACAATGTACTGTAACAAGTTTCGGCGCATTTTGCAACCTCGCCGGCGTCCACGCCCAGCCAGGCCCCCCGCCAGTGAGCGTCCCACACCAGGCGGCCGAAGAGCATGGCCACCGCCTCCGAGGTGAAGATGTGGGCCGGTTCCCGCAGCAGCCAGGGCAGCTCCGGGTCCACCCCCCGATCATAAACGGCATGGCCGAATTCGTGCAGCATGGTGCCCATCCAGCGTGCGTCGGGCCGCACGTTGGCCAGCACCCGGACGTCGCCGGCGCGGTCCATGTCCATGCAGAAGGCGTGCTGGTTCTTCCCGGCTCGCTCGTACAGGTCGCTGGCGGCGATGACGGCTTCGACGGGGAGTCCGATGGCGGAGAAGAACTCGCGCGTCACGGCCACCGGGTCGACGCCGGCGAAGTGCCGCGAGTGTTCGGCGTCGTCCGCAGCCGGCGGCTCCTGAAAAAACCGGTTCTGGTAGTGCCAGGGCATCAACGCGCTCATCGGAACACCGTACCGGTCCGCCAGACGTTCGTCCAGGCTGGCTTTGGCGCGGGTGAATGCGTCCCGGGTCAGGGTGTCGGCTTCGTCGAACAGGGCGTCCACCTGCCGGCGATCCTGTTCGTGGACGTGCAGCCACATCGCGTGGAAATCGGGGAACCCCATCTCCCTCGCGGCGGCGTTGCGTAGCCGGACCAGTTCGCGGACGTCGTCCGCCACCGCGGCGCCCACCGCCTTGCTGGCCCGCCAGACTTCTTCCAGGGTGGCCGAGTCGGTCTCGCTTTTGAGAACTCCCTCGACCGCGTTGTCCCCAAGCTCGCCGGCTGAGGTCCGGGCGCGGAACGTGGCGAAGCGCTGCTCGATGCGGCTCTGCAACCGGACCATCGCCTGGATCCGTTCGGGCGGCAGCTGGTTGCTGAGAAATTTGAGATGGAGCAACTCCAGCTGGCGCCGGATCAGCGGATCCGCATCGGCGGCAGCCGCCCGGATGCGGGTCAGCTCGCGGTACGCCGACCGGTCGGCGAACACCGTCGCCAGCGCCGCTTCCAGGTCGGCGGCGCGCCGGTAGGCGGCATCCGATCCGGTGGTGGCGGCCTCCCAGGCGGCCAAATTCCCTTCACGGTTCAGCGGGACCACCTGCGCCTCGATGGAGTGGATGAAACGTTGCGCCCGCGGTGCTGTTGGCATGGCCGGTCCTTCAGCCGACAGGGATAAAAAAGGCCGAACAGTTCTGTTCGGCCTGTGGGTTCGATTGGACCGCGGCGGCTTACGCCTGACCGGTCTCTTTCCAGATCAACACCGGCTTGCGCGCCGCCAGGGCTTCGTCGAAGCGGGTGCTGCGAATGTCCTGGGGTGCCTCCTGAAGCAGCTTCGGCGATTCCCGGGCTTCCTGCGCGATCTGCCGCATGGTGTCGATGAACGCGTCCAGTTCCGCCTTCGATTCGCTCTCGGTGGGCTCGATCATGATCGCGCCCGGCACGATGAGCGGAAAGTACACCGTCGGAGGATGAAAGCCGAGATCCAGGAGGCGTTTGGCCATGTCCATGGTGTGGACGCCCGCGTCGGCCTGGTTCTTGTCGTCGAACACCACCTCATGCAGGGTGGGTTGCTGGTATTCCAGGTGGAAATCCCGGCTCAGGTGGTGGCGGATGTAGTTGGCGTTGAGCACGGCGTTCTCCGCCACCTGGCGGAGGCCGTCGGCCCCCTCGCGCAGGATGTAGGCCAGGGCGCGCAGCAGGATGCCAAAATTGCCGTAGAACGCCGCCACCCGCCCGATGCTCTGGGGGCGGTTGTAATCCAGGAACAGGCTGCCGTCGGTCTTGGCGGACACGACCGGCACCGGCAGGAACGGGACCAGTTCCTTCACCACCACGACCGGACCGGCGCCGGGGCCGCCGCCGCCATGAGGGGTGGAGAACGTCTTGTGCAGGTTGAGATGCATGACGTCGACGCCCATGTCGCCGGGCCGGGCGACGCCGATGAAGGCGTTGAAGTTGGCGCCGTCCATGTACAGGAAGGAGCCGTTGGCATGGACCAGCCGGGCCACCTCCTGAATGTTCGCTTCAAACACGCCCAGCGTGTTGGGCACCGTCATCATGAGGCAGGCGACGTCCGCATCCAGGTGGCGCCGGAGCTCGTCCAGGTCAATGCAGCCGCTGGCGTTGGATTTGAGCGTCACCGTGGTGTACCCGCACAGGACGGCGCTGGCGGGATTCGTTCCGTGCGCCGAGTCCGGGATCAGCACCTTCTTGCGGGGGTTGCCCCGGGCGGTGAGCGCCGCGCGGATCAGCATCATGCCGGTCAGTTCGCCGTGGGCGCCCGCCAGCGGCTGCAGGGTGACGCCATCCATCCCGGTGATCTTCACGAGCAGGTCAGCGAGCTTCTGCAGCACCTTCAGGCAGCCCTGGGTGTTCTCGTGCAACTGCAGGGGGTGCGCCTGGGCGAATGCCGGGATGCGGGCCAGCTTCTCGTTGATCTTGGGATTGTACTTCATGGTGCAGGAGCCCAGGGGGTACAGGCCCAGATCGACGTGGTAGTTGTGAGTGGACAGACGGGTGTAGTGGCGAACCACTTCGACCTCGTTGAGCTCGGGGAACCCGGGGATATCGTCGCGCAGCAGCTCCCGGGGCACATAGTCGGCCATTTCGCCGGACGGCACGTCGAGAGGCGGGAAATCGCAGGTGGACCGGTTGCCCGGCACCTGTTCGAACAGCAGGCTCTCGTTGATGGATATGGTTTTGCGTACGCGTTGGGTCATGGGTGCTCTCTCCTTGCCTGCGGTCTCAGGGCCGCGCGAAGAATTCGCGGACCGCCGCGACCAGGTTGTCGATTTCCGCCCGCTGGTTGACCTCGGTCACGCAGAACAGCATATCCTGGTCCAGCCCGGGATAGAACCATTTCAGGGGGACGCCCGGAACGATCTGCCGCTCCTTGCAAAACCGGGCAAAGGCATGAGGATCTCCCGGCAAGGTGAGCACGAACTCGTTGAAGAACGGGGCGCTGAACCGCGGCAAGACTCCCGGCACGGCGCAGAGCTGCTCGCGGGCGTAATGCGCCTTGGCCATGTTCTGCCGGCACAGCTCACGGAGACCGCTCTTGCCGGTGTACGCCAGGTACACGGACGCCATCAGTGCACAGAGTCCCTGGTTTGTGCAGATGTTGGAGGTGGCCTTCTCACGCCGGATGTGCTGCTCGCGGGTGGACAGCGTCAGCACGAAACCGCGCCGCCCCCGGGTGTCCTCCGTCATCCCGACGACACGGCCGGGCATCCGGCGGAGGTGTTCGGAACGGGTGGAGAAGATGCCGAGGTAAGGGCCACCGAACGAGACCGGGATCCCGAACGACTGTCCCTCGCCGGCGACCACGTCCGCGCCGAGCTCGCCGGGGGCCTTGAATGCGGCCAACGAGACCGCCTCGGTCACCGCCATCACCAGCAGCGCCTTGCGCGCGTGGGCGATCCGGGCACACTCGGCCACGTCTTCCACCGCCCCGAAGAAGTTGGGCGACTGCACCACCACGGCGGCGGTGGCGTCATCGATCGCGGCCGCCAGGGCGGCCGGATCCACGCGGCCGGTGGGATCCCACGGCACTTCCTCCACGGCCAGGTCGAAGTTCGCCACGTAGGTGCGCATCACCTGGCGGTAGAACGGGTGCAGCGATCCCGCCACCACCACCTTCTTGGCGCTGCTCCGCGCCCGCTGCGCCAGCAGGACGGCTTCGGTGACCGCGGTCGCGCCGTCGTACATCGACGCGTTGGTCACGTCCATGCCCGTGAGCTGGGACACCATGGTCTGGTATTCGAAGATGGCCTGCAGGGTGCCCTGGCTGACCTCGGGCTGGTACGGCGTGTAGGCCGTGAAGAACTCCGACCGTGAAATAATCCCATCGATGACCGCCGGCACGTAGTGGTTGTAGGCGCCCGCGCCGAGGAATGTCGTGAACTCCAGCACCCCGTCATTCTCGCGGCTCAGCTGATAAAAATACCGCTCCAGCTCAAGCTCGGATTTGCCCCGGGGAATGGGCAGGTCGGCGGTGAGCCGGAGGGCGGCCGGGATGCACTGGAACAGGTCCTGCACGCTGGACAGGCCCATGCTCTCGAGCATCGCCCGGGTTTCCGCCTCGGAATGAGGTATGTACTTCATCAGTGTTTCTTTTCCTCGCCGAGGTAGGCCTCGTAGTCGTCGGCGGACATCAGGCCGTCCAGCTCGCTCTTGTCGGACAGGCGGATTCGGGCGATCCAGCCGCCGCTGTGGGGCTCCTGGTTGACGAGCTCCGGCTTGTCGGCCAGCAGGTCGTTGGCCGCAATCACTTCGCCGCTCACGGGCGCGTAGACGTCGGAGACCGCCTTCACCGATTCGACGCTGCCCAGCGTGTCGCCGGCAGCCAGCACCTTGCCCACTTCGGGCAGTTCAACGAAAACGATCTCCCCGAGCTCTTCCTGGGCGTGATGGGTGATGCCCAGCGTGGCTTCGCCGTTCTCCACCCGCACCCACTCGTGTTCCTTCGTGTAGAGATAATCATCCGAATACATATCGACCTCCCGGAGTGATGTCAGTAGTTGCGCTTATAAAACGGAGTTTCCACGACCTGGGCCGCCACCTGCTTGCCGCGGATTTCCACGGTAAACGGCGTACCCACCGCGGTGTGCTCCACAGGTAGATAGGTCAGCCCGATATTCTTTTGCAGATAAGGTGCGAAGGATCCGCTCGTCACGTGCCCGAACGGCCGGCCGTCCACGAACACCGGGTAGTGGTCGCGGGCGATGCCGCGGTCCAGCATCTCGAAGCCCACCAGTTTGCGCCGGAGCCCCCCCTCTTTCTGCTTGAGCAGAGCGGCCTTGCCGATGAAGTCGTCCTTCTGCAGCTTGCAGATCCAGCCCAGATCCGCTTCGAGTACGGTGGTGGACTGGTCAATGTCGTTGCCGTAGAGGGCCATCTTGGCCTCGAGGCGCAGGGTGTTTCGCGCGGCCAGGCCGCAGGGGACGACGCCGAACGGACGGCCGGTTTCCATGAGCCGTTGCCAGATCCGCGGCGCCGGCTCGTTGGCGGTGTACAGCTCGAAGCCGTCTTCACCGGTGTAGCCCGTCCGGGCGATGATGGCCGGCACGCCGTCCACATGCCCCTCGGTGAACCAGTAATACTTGATGGCGGACAGATCCACGTCCACCAGCGGCTGCACGGTCTCCAGCGCCTTCGGGCCCTGGATGGCGATCTGCGCGTAGCGTTCGCTGGCGTCCTCGACCTGGACGTCGCCGGTCTGATGCTCGAGGATCCAGCGCACGTCCTTGTCCCGGTTGGCGGCGTTGACGCACAACAGGTACTTCCGTTCGTTGAAACGGTGCACCAGCAGGTCGTCCACGAACGTGCCCTCGGGATACATGAGGCCGGAATAATGGATCTGGCCGTCCTTGAGCTTCTCCACGTTGTTGCAGGTGAGGTGCTGGAGGAGTTTCAGGGCATCCGGCCCGGTGACGAACACCTCGCCCATGTGGGACACGTCGAACAGCCCCACCCCGCGGCGCACCGCAAGGTGCTCGTCCATGGTGGACGCGAACTGGACCGGCATCTCGTAACCGGCGAAGGGAACCATCTTGCCGCCGCTCGCCCGGCAGACTTCGGTGAGCGGGGTCTTTTTCATCGTTTCGCTATTCAAGGGAACCTCCCGGGTAGGTACATCTCGGCCAGCCGACCGAAAGGAACTGAACGTAACATAATGGAAATCAACGTGTCAAGGACTATCCCGGCGGCGCCGACACCAGGGGCAGATCGGCAAACGCGTTCATGCACAAGGAGTCCCGGCGGCCCGTTGCGAAGGCATGGCGGCCGGCGGCCGCGATCATGGCGGCGTTGTCGGTGGTGTATTCGGACGACGGGTGAAAGACGTCGATGCCCAGTTCCTGCCCCAGTTCGATGCTGCGGCGGCGCAGCTCGGAATTGCAGGCGACGCCGCCGCACAGGATGAGCGACCGTGGACGTCGTTCCAGACTGAAATGGCGGACCCGATGCAGCAGGTGCCCCACCACGGTCCGCTGAAACCCCTTGAGGATGGCCAATACCGCCGGATTCTCGGCGGGCGGAACAGCTGCGTCGTCGAGCCGTTCCTTCTGGACGCGGTACAGCACGGCGGTCTTCAGGCCGCTGAAGCTGAAATCGAGCGAACCGTCCGAGATTTTCGGCGGGGCGAACGCCACGACGTCACCCGCCCAGTTCGATGCCGCCCGGTCGATGAACGGGCCGCCGGGATACGGCAGTCCCAGCAGTTTGGCCACCTTGTCGTACGCCTCGCCCGCGGCGTCATCCCGGGTGGCGGCCAGCCGCTCATAGGACCCGAACCGGGCCGTGTAGTAGAGGCTGCTGTGGCCGCCCGACACCACGAGGGCGATCAGAGGGAATCGGATGTCCGGATGCTCGAGGAACGGCGAGAAGAAATGGCCTTCCAGGTGATTGACCCCGACCACCGGGATCTCCAGCACCCGCGCCAGCGCCTTGGCGTAGCTCAGCCCGACCAGCAGCGACCCGATGAGCCCCGGCCCCTGGGTGACCGCCACCAGGCCGATGGCGCGTCGCTCGATGCCGGCCTGCCGCAAGGCCTCGGCCACCACCGGCCGGATATTCCGGATGTGGGCCCGGGCGGCCAACTCGGGCACCACGCCGCCGTACGGGGCGTGGAGGGCGATCTGCGAAGCCACCACGTTGGCCAGCGGGCGGCCGTCGCGGTCCAGCACGGCCGCAGAGGTCTCGTCGCAAGACGATTCGATGCCGAGGGTGATGGGCGGTCCGTCAGCACGGAGCGTCATCGGTGCCTGCCAGCCGGGGCAGCGTGTCGTCGAACGGAGGCGTGGCGATGCCGCGCTCGGTGATGATGGCCGTGATCAGCCGGCAGGGGGTCACGTCGAAGGCCGGATTGCGAACGGCCACTCCGGCGGGCGTGACCGGGAGATCACGGAAATGAGTGAGCTCTCGGGCGCTCCGTTCCTCGATGGGGATCGCCTGCCCTGAATCCAGGGTCAGATCCACCGTCGAGACGGGCGCGGCAACATAGAAAGGGATCTCGTGATACCGGGCCAGCACCGCAACCATGAAGGTGCCGATCTTGTTGGCGGTGTCGCCGTTGCGAGCGATACGGTCGGCGCCGACGACGACCGCCTGGATCTCGCCATGAGCCATCATGTATCCCGCCATGTTGTCGGCGATGACCGTCACCGGAATGTCCAACTGCTGCAGCTCCCACGCGGTGAGCCGGGCGCCCTGCAGGTACGGCCGGGTTTCGTCGGCGATGACGCGGATCCGCTTGCCGGCTTCCGCCGCGGCCCGGATGACCCCCAGCGCAGTCCCGTAACCGCCCGTGGCCAGGGCGCCGGCGTTGCAGTGGGTGAGCACCGTGGCTCCGTCCGGGATCAGCGGCTGACCGAAGGCGCCGATGCGCCGGTTGCACGCGATGTCCTCGTCCAGCATGGCGCAGGCCTCCGCCTCCAGCCGGTCGGCCACCTCGCCCCACGGCCGGTCCCGCAAGCCATCGAACACACGGCGCATCCGGTCCGCTGCCCAGAACAGGTTGACCGCCGTGGGCCGCGTGCCGGTGATGGCGCCGCACACCGCGTCGAAGCGCCGCGACTGTTCGCTCCGGTCCAGGCCGGCGGGGATCTCCCGCGCCCCGAGGGCGATGCCCATCGCCGCGGCGACGCCGATGGCCGGGGCGCCGCGGATCACCATGTCGCGGATGGCATCGGCAACCTCCTGATGGGTGCGGCAGCGGCAGAACGTCACCTGGTGTGGAAGCAGCCGCTGGTCGATCATCACGACGCCGTCGGCCGTCCATTCGATGGTCGCGTGCATGAAGCCTCCATCCCTTCAGTCCAGGTCCTCTTCGATCACCTTGCGGCGGGGCCCGATCACCGGCTCGCCGGACGTCGGCGCCTTCGACAGGTAGGGCTCGGTCCCGGCTGGAAACCGCTCGGGCGGATGATTCTTCAGGTAGTCCTTCATGAAGTCGATCCAGATGGGCAGGGCGACGCGGGCGCCCGTCTCATCGTCGCCCAGTGATTTCTTCTCGTCGAACCCCACCCAGGCGCCGGCGGTCACCGACGGGGTGAATCCGATGAACCAGGAGTCGGTGAAATCGTTCGTGGTGCCCGTCTTGCCCGCGCATGGCGCGCCCAGGGACTTGGCCTTCTGGGACGTCCCGAACTCCACCGAGCCGCGCAGCATCGAGATCATGTCCCGGGCCGTGTCGCCGGGGATGACCTCGTGCACGTTCTTTTTATGCTCTTCGAGGACGTTGCCGTGGTAGTCCTCGATGCGCTGGATGAAATACGGCTCCATCCGGTAGCCGTCGTTGGGGAACGTGGAGAAGGCCGACACCTGCTCCAGCAGCGTGATCTCGAACGCGCCCAGGGCGATCGATGGATACGGCCGCAACTGGGACGTGATGCCGAATTTCCGGGCGGTCCGGATGACGTTGGGGATGCCGACCGCCAGGCCGATGCGAACCGCGGGGATGTTGATGGATTCCGCCAGCGCCTGGCGCAGTGTGATGTTGCCCTTGAAATCTTCGGTGTAGTTTCTTGGCGCGTACTCGACGCCGAGGTCGTCGACGAGAGTCAACGGTTCGTCCAGCACGACGTCGTCCGGCGTGGCGCCGGCGAGCAGCGCGGTGGTGTAGACGAACGGCTTGAAGGTGGAGCCGGTCTGCCGCTTGGCCTGGACCGCCCGGTTGAATTTGCTCAGCGTCCAGTCGAAGCCACCCAACAGCGCCTTGATGGCGCCCGTCCGGTTCTCGAGGGCCAGGAAGGCGCCCTGCACCGCCGGCACCTGCTCCAGGGACAGCTCCAGCTTTCGCTGGCCGGGGTGGACCTTGACCACCCGGAATTCGGCCAGGTCGCCCCGCCGCACCACCTGATCCACCGCCTTGCGGCGCGTCCACTTGACCCCATCGCGCCCCAGTTCACCGGTGTAGTCGGCGATCATCACGACCGCCCGATCGGGTCCGGTTTCGAGCACCAGTCCGGTGCGGACGGTCCCCGCCACCGGCTCGTCCCGCCAGTCCGGCAGTCGGTACCGATCGAGCCGCAGGCTGGGATCCTCGTCCAGCAGGTTGCGGAGCTTACCCCGCCAGCCTTTCCGTCGGTCGTACGACCGCAGCCCTTCGCTCATGGCGCGCTCGCTGCTCGCCTGCATCTCCCGGTTGAGGGTCGTGTGCACCTTCAGTCCTTCGGTGAAGATCTGCTTGTTGGAATAGTTGCGCTGCAGGTACTGGCGCACCATCTCTACGAAGTAGCCGGCGAAATTCTTGTCCATCTCCTTGCCGACGATCCGAAGCGGTTCCTTGCGGGCCGCCTCCAGTTGGGCCGTGGTGATGAAGCCCTCGTCGCACATCTCCTTCAGCACCAGATTGCGCCGGTTCTTGGCATTTTCGGGCGAGAGCAGCGGCGAATAGCGCCGCGGGTTCTTGATGATCGCCGCCAAGAGGGCGCATTCGGACAAGGTGAGCTCCTTCACCGACTTGTCGAAATAAAACTCCGACGCTGAGGCGATGCCGTAGTTGCCGTGGGCGAAATAGATCTTGTTGGCGTAAAAAGCGAAAATGCGGTCCTTGGAATAGTTTTTCTCGATCTGGATGGCCAGGATCGCTTCCTTGATCTTGCGCTCGAGGCTGACCTCCGGGCTCAGGAACAGCAGCTTGCTGAGCTGCTGGGTGATGGTGCTGGCGCCCCGGACGATTTTCATGTGAAACAGGTCGAGAATGGCCGATTGGATGATGCGCTGGATGTCGATGCCGAAATGGCTGTTGAAGCTCTTGTCCTCGATGGCGATCACCGCCTGCTTGAAATGCGGGGGGACGTCGTTGGGGGAGACCAGTTTGCGGCGCTCGAGATAGAGTTGGCCGATGGCGGTGTTGTCGTCGGCGAAGATTTCCGTCACCACGCTGGGCTGGTAATCCTCCAGCGCCTCCACCTCGGGCAGGTCCACCACGTAGCTGAGATAGAAACCGACAAGGACCCCCAGCGAGACGAAGAGGATCAGCAGCATGGTGTACGCCACCCAGAAGACGAACCGGCGGCTGCGCCGCCGAGTTTCCGGCGTGATTTCCGGCTGTGCTTCCGCCGGCTGCACGTCCTCCGCTGAAGGGTCCCGGTCGTCGGGTTGGTCTTGGTATTCGTCAGTCAAGGTGTTCCGTACCGTCCTTTCCTGATCCGCCTAGCGCAATTTTAACGAAAGCGCGGCCAAGATGGTCAGCAAAATTGAAATGATCCAGAGTCGGGTCACCACCTTGGGCTCGGCCACGCCCTTGTGCGTCAGGCTGTGGTGGATCGGCGCCCGCAGAAAGATCCGCCGGCCGAGCCGCATGCCCACCTTCTCCTGGAGCAGCGATGAGCCGATCATCGCCACGAAGACACCGCCCACGATGGGGAACAGCATCTCCTGCCGGGTCAGGAACGCCAGCGCGGCCAGACTGCCGCCCAGCGCCAGGGAACCGGTGTCGCCCATGAACACTTCGGCGGGGTACGTGTTGTACCACAGGAATCCGAGCAGGGCGCCGATCAGCGCGCCGCAGAACACGGCCAGTTCGCCGCTCCCCGGAAAATAGGGGAACAGGAGGTAGCTCGACAGGACCGTGTTTCCCAGGATGTAACTGAAGATGCCGTATAGCGACAGGGTCATGATGGACGGCCCGCTCACCAGGCCGTCGAGCCCGTCGGTGATGTTCACCGCGTTCACGATGGAAAAGTACGCAAACACGATGAATGCGGCAAACAGGAGCGGGGCGGGTTCGAACACGGCGTTCTTGACGAACGGCAGGAGCACCGGCGTGCGCCATGCCGCCGGCACCGGGTTCCAGGACGAGATGAAGAACAGGGCAAACGGCACGATGAACAGGAGCTGCATGAACGTCTTGGCCATCTGCCCCAACCCGAACAGGGAGGACTTGAAGCGGACCTTCTGGAGGTCGTCCAGGTAACCCACCAGTCCGAAGTAGAGGAAGGCGGCCACGGCAACGAGCAGGTAGGAGCTGTTCCAGTCGCCCCACAGCAGCAGGGCCAGCATGGCGGCCAGAATGATGAGCAATCCGCCGCCGGTGGGCGTGCCGCGCTTGGAGCTGGCGTCCAGAGAGGCGTAATCGCCGCCTGTGTCGCGGAACCGCCGCCGGTAGAGGGCGACGATGACGGGGTGTCCGAAGATCATGACGAACAGGAGGGCGGTGATCGCGGCCAGCATCGTCCGAAATGTTAGATATTCGAACAATCTGAAATATCCGTAGGATATGCCGTATTCTTTCAACAAATGCATGATAAAAATGGACACGCCTTCCCTGCTCCCGCCGGCCTCCGGCGCCGGCTCAAGACAATTTGTCGTACAGCTCCCGATAGCTTTCCCGAATGCTGAATTCGGGCTTGAAGCTGGACGTCGTTATGAGGATCTCCTTGACGAACTGGCGGACGCGGTCCATGTCCTCGCGGCGGATGCGGCCCGCCGCCAGCGCCCGCTGAATGCCGCTGAGGACCGCCTGGCGCAGGCGCACGTTGCGGGCGAACCGGAACCGGTCCACCATGGTGAAATAATCGTCCAGCGGGAAGAACAGCGGCAGCACCTGGATGACCGCAGCCTGCACCTCGGACACCTCGAACCGCCTGGCCGCGAGAGCGCGCAGCCGCAGCAGCACATCCGCATGACCGGCCAGCTGGTCGAAATACTGACCGGCCATGGCCGCGGCACCGGCGCGCACTTCGAAGTACGGATCGTCCAGGCCGCGCCGGACCAGGCTCACGACCATTCCGTAATCCACGTTCATCTCACGGATCGCCGCCAGCGCGTTCCGGCGGATGAACCCGTTGCCGCTCTCGAAGAAGCCGTACAAGTCGGACACTTTGTCAGTGCGCTGCAGCGCGCCGCACAGCTTGATGCCGCGATTGACGATCTGCCAGTCCGGCGACTTGAGGTCAGTGTCCACCTGGATCCCGTAGTAGCGGCGGTAGAGGCTCCCCGGCGGCTCGGTGCGGAGGAAGGCCGTGAGCGCGTCGATCTGCTTTTGGATCTTCAGCCCTTTGGGCAGCTCGAACTCCAGCACGTAGTCCACCTCCCGCCCTTCGAGGAGGCGGCCCACCGTGTCGCAGATCTTCTCTTTGAAATCGCGGATGAAGACCCGGCCGGCCTGCTCGCCCAGTCGGGCCAGTCGGGCGGGGTCCGCCATCAGCGCCAGCAGGAGGTCGAGAAACTCCCCGTGGACCACGAAATCGACGCCGTCCGGGCCCGGGCGTTCGAAGCAGACCTCGCAGCCGCCGCGTTCCGCCAGACTGATGGCGTTGAGTTCCTGATGGTCGCCCGGCAATCCGCGTTTGGGGATGACGATGGCCGGTTTGCCCAGCGCCGCCAGTTCGGCGAGGGTGCCGGCACCGGCCCGGCTCACCACCAGGTCGGCGGCATGGAGGTAATCGACGATCTGATGGAGGTACGGTGTCAGGCGATATTCCAGCAGGCCGTCGATGGAGTGCCCCACCTGGCCATCCGTCCCGGGAACCGGCGCCAGGGCGATGCCGCCGCGGGATTGCGTCAGCGCCCGGGTATCCTCCCAGGCGTCATATTCGCCGGTGGCCAGCCCCGCCGCGTGGACCAGCACGATCCGGCGTCCGCACCGGGCGAGCTCCGGCAGCGACTCGGCGATCAGGCGGTTGATGGAACGGGATCCCATGGATCCGCCGTACGCCAGCAGCATCAGGGCGTCCGGCGGAACGCCGAGGCGCGTGCGAATGGCCCCGCGGTCGGCGGCGACCGTGAACACGTCTCGCACGGGATACCCGGTATACACGCAGCGCTGGTTCCAGATGTAGTACGGGGTCTCGGGAAAGCTGACCAGCACCGCGTGGGCGAAAAGCGAGGCGATCCGGTTCATGAGCCCAGGGTAGAGATTCTGCTCGTCCACCACCAGGCGGGATCGCACGAAGGGCCGCAGCAGGAACGACGCCAGCGTGATGGGCGCGCTGACGTAGCCGCCCGCGGCGAGGATCAGGTCCGGACGGAACTTCAGCAGGATGAGGATGGACTGCAGGACGCCCCGGCCGATGCGGAAGAGCGCCCGGGCCATCACGGCCGGCTGCAGGCCGCTCCACGGGGCGCTGTCGATGTAGCGGATCGGCAGACCGTGAGCCGGGACGATCCGCTCCTCGGCCCGGCCGCGGATTCCCACGTACAGGACGTCGCCGACGGAGAACCGGCTCCGGAGGATCTCGAGGAGGGCCAGCGTGGGATACACGTGACCGCCGGTACCGCCACCGGTCAACAGCACCTTCATTGTTCCGGGATGCTTCTGTTGGTCGCTCATCCGTCCGCGCCGGGCTGGAACTCAGCTACCGTGGCAACATAACCCAAAGCGCCGTCCTTTGCAACTGTGTTGCGCTGGCTGGCAGACAGGTGCCGTCCGGCCGCCGGGGCCGTCCGGATCAAGATCGCTGAATTTTTAATTGTCAAATCTTCAACGGTGACAGTACAATGGCCAACGGATCCACCATCGGCGCGAGGACACCGGCATGACGGACCCGACAGCCATCTCGATCTTGATTTACCTGGGGATCGTGGGCGGATTGGTCGCTTTCATGATCGCCGGGTCGGTCATGCTCGGCCCCCGTCGCCGCTCAGTCGTCAAGGATGAGCCGTTCGAATGCGGCATCGGCGACATCCAGCCCTTCTCGGGCCGCTTCACCATCAAGTTCTATCTGGTCGCGCTGCTCTTCCTGCTGTTCGACGTCGAAATCGCTTTCCTCTATCCCTGGGCGACCATCTTCAAGAAGCTCGGCGTGTTCGGCCTCGTCGAGATGGGAGTCTTCCTCGCCGTGGTGGTTGCCGGCCTGGTCTACGCCTGGAAGAAAGGAGCGCTGCTGTGGGATTGAAGCGGATCGTCACCCGTGTCTTCGGTGACGACAGCTTCGTCACCACCAAGCTGGACGCCGCCATCGGCTGGTCGCGCAAGTACTCCCTCTTCATGTACCCGTTCGTCACCGCCTGCTGCGGCATGGAATACATGTCGGTGTCGAGCTCCCACTACGACCTGGACCGATTCGGCGCGGCGTTTCCCCGCTTCTCGCCCCGGCAGGCCGACGTACTGATCGTGGTGGGCACCATCTCCCACAAGATCGCACCCGTGCTCACCCGGGTCTATGAGCAGATGACCGAACCGAAATGGGTGATCGCGTTCGGCGTCTGCACATGCACCGGCGGCTTCTACGACAACTACGCCACGGTCCAGGGAATCGACACCCTCATTCCCGTGGACATCTACATTCCGGGGTGCCCGCCGCGTCCCGAAACCGTCATCCAGGGCATCATGATGCTGCAGGAAAAGATCCAGAAACAGAGGCAGGAGTACTGAGCATGGGTCGCGCCACCGAGATTCTCCGCGCCCGGTTTGCCGACTGCTTTCTCGACGCCCATGACCAGCACGGCGACGAGACCGTCGTGCTTCGCCCCGAGGGGATCGCAACGGTCGCCGCTTTTCTCCGATCCGACGCCGAGCTTCAGTTCAACGTCCTGATGGACGTGACCGCCGTCGACTATCCCGGCCGGACGCCCCGCTTCGAGGTGGTCTATCACTTCTACTCCCTGCCCCGCCGGGCCCGTCTGCGCGTCAAGCTTCCGGTGTCCGAGGATCAGCCGGAGGTGGACTCCCTGACCTCGCTCTGGAAAAGCGCCAACTGGTACGAACGGGAGGTCTGGGACATGTTCGGCATCCGCTTCCGGGGTCATCCGAACCTGAAGCGGATCCTCATGTACGAGGGTTTCGAGGGGCACCCGCTCCGCAAAGACTATCCGATCAAGAAGCGCCAGCCGCTGATCGGACCCATGAATTGAGGTTGTATGGCGGACGACATGAAGCAGGATCCCGAAGTCGAACGCCGCGACAACCCGGCGGCGGCCGCCGCCGAGGATGACGACGACGCCCGCCGGATGGTGATCAACATCGGCCCGTCGCATCCGGCGATGCACGGCATCATCCGCATCGTGACCGAGCTCGAAGGAGAGACGGTCCGCAAGGCCGAGATCGAGATCGGCTACCTGCACCGGGCTTTCGAGAAAAGCGCCGAGCACGTGGGCTGGAACGGCGTCATGCCGTACACCGATCGGCTGAACTACGTCTCGCCCCTGATCAACAACTTCGGATACTGCATGGCGGTGGAGAAACTGATGGGCATCCGTCCGCCGGAGCGGGCGGAGTACATCCGCACCATCATGGCCGAGCTGTCCCGCGTCGGCGACCACCTCACCTGCGTCGGTGCCTCGGCCATGGAGCTGAACGCCTTCACCGCGTTCCTCTACTTCATGGCCGCCCGCGAACTCATCTATGAGCTGGTGGAAGACGTCACCGGCGCCCGGATCACCATCGCCTACGGCCGGGTGGGCGGCGTCCGCGCCGACCTGCCCGAGGGATTCATCCCCAAGGCGCTCGGTTTCTTCAAGACCATCCGGAAGAACATCGCCGAGGTGCATGGCCTGCTGACCCGCAACCGGATCTTCTACGACCGGATGCGCGACACCGGCGTGATCCGCGCCGCCGACGCCCTCGACTACGGCATCATGGGCCCCTTCCTCCGCGGCACCGGGATCGCCCACGACCTGCGCAAAACCGAACCGTACCACATGTACTCCCGGGTGGAATTCGCCGTGCCCACCGGCACGCGGGGCGACAACTATGACCGGTATCTCGTCCGGATGGAGGAGATGGAGCAGAGCCTGCGCATCTGCGAACAGTGCTTCAAACAGATGGCGCCCGGTGCCCACCAGGCGGACATCCCGCCCGAGTATCTCGACGCCAACCAGATGGTGGACGCGGCCAAGCACGCCCGGACCGAATGCCTGATCGACCGGGAAGCCCGCCTCAGCCCGAACATGGAGGGCCAGGAGCACCGCCACAAGCGCCAGGTGATCGCCGACGACAAAACCGCGGCCATGCCCTCCCTGGGCAAGACGTACAGCAACATCGAGTCGCTGATGAATCACTTCATGCTTGTCATGAACTGTCACGGCATCCGTCCGCCCGCCGGCGAGGCCTACGCCGCCGTGGAGGGCGCCAACGGCGAGCTGGGTTTCTATGTGGTGAGCGACGGCACCGGCTACCCCTACCGGGTGCGGGTGCATCCGCCCTGCTTCCCCATCGTCTCCTCGCTGGAGCAGATCCTGGTGGGCGGCATGGTGGCCGACATCATCGCCACCTTCGGCAGTGTCAACATGATCGGCGGCGAGCTGGACCGGTGAGCCGTTCGAGCGCCGGCCGAAACGTGCAAGGATGACGCCATGGAGCTTTCGGACCAGTTGAAACAGACGCTCGACGCGCTCAAGGAGCAGTTCCCGAAGGGACTCAGCGTCCTGATGCCTGCCCTGCACGCCGTTCAGGCGGAGCACAACCACATTCCCTCGGAGCTGGAGCAGCCGCTCGCCGCCTACCTGGACATCCCCGCTGAGATCGTCCACGAAGTGAGCACATTTTATTTCATGTTCAACAACCGGCCGGTGGGCCGCCATCACATCTATATCTGCGGCAACCTGTCCTGCTGGCTGCGCGGCGCCGAGACGCTGCGCGACCATCTGGCCGATCGTCTGGGTATCCAGCCGGGCGAAACGACGACCGACGGCCGGTTCACCCTGTCGGTGGTCGAGTGTCTCGGAATGTGCGACCACGCCCCGGTCATGCTGCTGGACGGCGAGTTCCACCCGGACCTGACGGTGGAGAGCATCGACCGGATCCTGGCCGGTCTGTCATAGAGGAATATGAGCGAGCGCATCCTGAGCAAGCGGTTCGACCTGGCGGACTCCCACACCATCGGGGTCTACGAAGCCACCGGCGGCTACGCCACGGCGCGGCGGGTGCTGCGGGAGCTGACGCCGGCCCAGGTGACCGACGAGGTGAAAAAATCGAACCTGCGCGGCCGCGGCGGCGCGGGTTTCCCAACCGGCCTGAAGTGGTCCTTCATCCCGAAAGATTCGGACCGGCCGGTGTATCTGTGCGTCAACGCCGACGAGAGCGAGCCGGGCACGTTCAAGGACCGGCACATCATGGAGAAGGATCCCCACCTGCTGCTGGAAGGGATCCTCATCTCCGCCTACGCCATCGGCTGCCACCAGGCGTACATTTACATCCGCGGCGAGTACATTCCCCAGATCCGCCGGTTGCGGGCGGCCATCCAGGAAGCCTACGGCCGGGGCTGTCTCGGCCGGCGGGTTTTCGGCAGCGGCTTCGATCTCGAGGTGGCGGTCTACACCGGCGCCGGCGCGTACATCTGCGGCGAGGAGACGGCGCTCCTCGAATCGCTCGAGGGGAAGAAGGGATATCCGCGCCTGAAACCGCCCTTCCCCGCCGTGGTGGGCCTGTACGGCTGCCCCACCATCATCAACAACGTCGAGACGCTGGCCAACGTGCCCGCGATCCTGGAGAAGGGCGGCGACTGGTACGCCGCCGTGGGCGCGCACCGCAGCGGCGGCACCCGCCTCTTCGGCGTGAGCGGCCACGTGACCCGGCCGGGCGTCTACGAGCGCCCCATGGGGTACTCCCTCAAGCAACTGATCTTCGAGGATGCCGGCGGCATTCTCGACGGACGCGCCCTCAAGGCGGTCATCCCCGGCGGCTCCTCGGTGCCGGTGCTGCGCGCCGACGAGATCGACATCGCCCTCGACTTCGAGAGCGTCGCCGCCGCCGGCTCCATGCTGGGATCGGCAGGCGTGATCGTCATGCACGACGGCACCTGCATGGTCCGGGCGCTGCAGCGCCTGATCCATTTTTACAAGGACGAGTCGTGCGGCCAGTGTTCGCCGTGCCGCGAGGGAACCGGCTGGCTGCTCAAGATCATCAACCGGATCATCCGCGGCGACGGCCGGCCCGAGGACGTCGACGTGATGCGCGACGTCGCCGAAGGTATCCTGGGAAACACGATCTGCCCGCTGGGTGACGCCGCGGCCCTGCCGGTCATCAGCTTCGTGACGAAATTCCGCGACGAGTTCGAGCACTACGTCCGGCACAAGCGGTCCGTAGTGCCTGCTCCGGTTTAATAGCCATGGACAAGATCACCGTCACCATCAACGGACGCACCATCGAGGCCATACCCGGCCAGTCGGTCCTGCAAACCGCCCTTGACAACGGCATTCACATCCCCCACTACTGCTACCATCCCGGCTTGCCGGTCGCGGGCAACTGCCGGATGTGCCTGGTGGAGATCGAGGGCGTCCCGAAGCTGCAGATCGCGTGCGGCACGACGGTGCGCGACGGCATGGTGGTCTGGTCCAACAACGACCGCGTCCGCCAGGCGGTCCGCCACGTGCTCGAGTTCCTGCTCATCAACCACCCCGTGGACTGCCCCGTCTGCGACCAGGCCGGCGAATGCGGCCTCCAGGAATACTACATGCTGGTGGGCCGGTACGACAGCCGGTTTGCCGAAAACAAAGTGGTCAAGCACAAGAAGGCCACGCCCATCGGCCGCTGGGTCATGCTGGACCAGGAACGGTGCATCCTCTGTTCGCGGTGCGTGCGTTTCACCCGCGAAATCACCAAGACCAACGAGATGGCGATCTTCAACCGCGGCGACCACGCCGAGATCGACGTCTTCCCCGGCGGCGAGCTCCACAATCGCTATTCGGCCAACATCGTGGACATCTGCCCCGTCGGCGCGCTGACCTGCCGGGACTTCCGATTCCGTTGCCGCGTCTGGTACCTGAAGCAGTCGCCGTCTGTCTGCCCCGGCTGCGCCCGCGGCTGCAACATCGCCATCCACTTCAATCCCGAGCGGCCGCATCATGCCGGCGGCCGCCGCGTCCTGCGGTTCAAACCGCGACCGAACCCGCACGTCAACGCGTTCTGGCTCTGCGACGACGGGCGCTACTGCTACCCGTTCATCGACGACCACCGCCTGCGGTTCGCCGCGCTGCGCGAGGAGGGCGGCGTCCGCCAGCTGTACCTGAAGGACGCCCTGGACCGGCTGGCCGACTGGCTGCGGGCTTCCCGGGCCGGCCGGACCGCGTACATCCTGTCGGCGGACGCCTCCAACGAGGAGTTGTTCGCCGCCCGCAAGCTGATGCGCGATGCGCTGGGCGTCCGCTGCCTGCTCCCCGACACGGGCCTGCGGACCGGCGACGCCGACGACTTCCTGATCTGCGAGGACAAGCACCCCAACGCCCGCGGCGCCCGGATCCTCTTCGGCCTCGCCGAGAACGACCCGGTCGCCCCGGACCGGCTCGGGGCCGCGCTGGGCGCCGAGCCGCCCGAGCTGCTGCTGGTCAACCGGGCGGACCTGCCCGGCCCCCTGCGGGACAAGCTCCTCGCCGCGGGCACGCGCCTCGTCTTTCTGGGCACCAATGACAACGCCACGGCCGCCGCCGCCCACCTCGTTGTACCCCTGGCCGTTTTCGCCGAACAGGCGGGCACGTTCACCAACATCGAGGGCCGGGTGCAGAAGTTCGAGCTGGCCGTACCGCCCCTGGGCGATGCGGCGCCGGAATGGTCGGTTCACCAGGGTCTGGCCGAGCGCCTCGGCATCGACCTGGCGTTCCCGGGTCCCGCGGCCATCTTCCGCCAGCTGGCCGCCGAAGTGGACGCGTTTCGGGGCCTGAGCCACGAGAGCCTGACACCCTATGGAGCCATGATCCGCCATGAGTGAGATCGCGCACGCCCTGATCGTCACCGGGTACATTCTGTCGGTGGTGCTCACCCTGGCGGCCCTGCTCACCTGGATGGAGCGGAAGCAGAGCGCTCTGATGCAGGACCGGATCGGCGCCAATCGCGCCAGCATTCTGGGCTTCCGGGCCATCGGGCTGTTCCACATCATCGCCGACTCGCTGAAGATGTTTCTCAAGGAGGACTTCGTCCCCGCCCGGGGCGTCCGGCTGTTCCACACCCTGGCGCCGTTTATCTCGGCGTTCTGCGCCCTGGCGATATTCGCCTGCATCCCCTTCGGGCCGGCCCTGCCGCTCGGCGACACCACCTTGAACCTGTGGATCTTCGATTCCAACATCTCCCTGCTGTATGTGCTCGCGCTCGGGTCGCTGGGCATCTACGGCATCTTCTTCGCCGGCTGGTCGTCGCACAACAAGTTCGCCTACCTCGGCGCCATGCGCGGCGCCGCCCAGATGCTGTCGTACGAGATCACGCTGGGCATTTCGCTGATCGGCCTGATCATGGTCTATGGCTCCCTGAGCCTGAACGAAATCATCCACTACCAGGGGCATCAGCTCTTCGGATTCCTGCCGGCCTGGGGGGTGGTTCTCCAGCCGCTGGCCTGCCTGATTTTCCTGACCGCGGGCATCGCCGAATCGAAGCGCAACCCCTTCGACATGCCCGAAGGCGAGTCCGAAATCATCGGTTACTTCACCGAGTACAGCAGCATGAAATTCGGCCTGTTCTTCCTGGCCGATTTCATCGAGGTGGTGGTGGTGGCCGCCCTGGTGACCGTGCTGTTCTTCGGCGGCTGGCAGGTCCCGTACCTGCTGGCGGACGGATTTCATCTGCCGGGCGGCACGCACTGGGGGCTGACGCCGCTGGCCGTCGGGTTGATTCAGGTGGGCGCGTTCTGCGTCAAGCTGTTTTTCTTCTGCTGGCTGCAGCTGACGATCCGCTGGACGCTCCCCCGCTTCCGGTACGACCAGCTCATGCGCCTGGGGTGGCAGTTCCTGCTGCCGCTGTCCATCGCCAACATCCTCGTGACCGGGATCATCCTGGTGTGCAGGTGAGCCGGATGGCCAAGCCCAAACTCAACATACTGGAGCGACTGTACCTGCCGGAGATCCTCCGCGGCCTGCTCATCACGACCCGGCACCACTTCGCGAACCTGGCCGTGCACATCCTCCACCGGGTCGGCCTGGCCAAGGGGAAACGGGGGGCGGTGACCTTCCAGTATCCCGAGGATCCCCGCCCGGTGGCCCGCCGGCTGCGCGCCCGCCACCGCCTGATGAAGCGCCCGGACGGCTCCACCCGCTGCGTCGCCTGCATGATGTGCGAGACCATCTGCCCGGCCCATTGCATCTACATCGTGGCGGACGAGCACCCCGACCCGCGGATCGAGAAGCGGCCGCAATCGTTCGACATCGACCTGGGGATCTGCGTGATGTGCGGCTATTGCGTGGAGGCGTGCCCGGAGGATGCCATCCGCATGGACACCTACATCACGGAGACATCCTCCTTCACCCGCGAAGGCATGCTGCTGACCATCGACGACTTGATGAATCACCACAACGAGGACAACTTCCCCAAACGCACCTCATCCTGAACGCCCTCTGCCCGCGCCGTCACGGACCGGCACCCGCCGCCTGCCTGCGGACAATGCCATTGATGATATTTTTGACTCGGCTCAGCGGATCGGCCAGTTGGCCGGAGTCGTCTCCAGGTGACCGCCCAACAAGTTGCCGTTGATCCACATCACCCGGAGGTGGATATCGGTCTTGAACTGCGGGCTCTCGAGCCGTCCCTGCAGGCTGTCACCGGCTTGCAACGGCAGCGGTAGTTCACTCTGAAAGCAGATGCCGCTCTTGCTGACGTTGACCGTGGTGATGTTGGCGCTGATGGCGCGCCCGCGGCCGTCCTCGGCCTGCAGGTGTAGTCTGAGACGGATGGGAACCCGCTTCTCCTTGCGAAGATTGTTGAGCATGCGTCCCTGCCCTATCTGGAGTCAGTGTGGTAAACGGACGGTATTGTATCACCGACCGGGGTGAAAATAGCCGCGTCGTGTATAAATTTTGAAAGTTCCCGGCTGGGTCAACTTGACGTCGAGTCGCCGGAAGGACGCCTGGGCTGGCGTGGCGGTTGGATGGAAACCGATCCGATACTGGTGGCGCAGCTCGGTGGCCAGACCGGCGGTCACCCGGTCCAGTTCCTGCAGGTCTGCGGGCACGAACAGGCGACCGCCGCTCAGGTCGGCCAGGTCCGACATCTCGCGGCCCGCCGCATCCCGGGAAACGTCGTCCAGATCGAAGAGTGTCTCCGCCCGGCGTTTCTGCAGCGCGATGAAGTAGACCTGGACGTCGCTGTTTCTGGCCTTGGCCAGGACGTCGGGAAATCCGTAGTGGCTGTCCTTGTCTTCGCCATCGGAGATGACCACGAGCGCCTTGCGCTCGAATTTCCCCCGGGCGATATGCTCCATGCCCAGGTAGAGGGCATCCCACAGCGGCGTGCCGCCGCCCGCCAGCATCCGCTCGAGGATGGCGTCCTTCACGTCGTCCCGGTCCTGGGTGAAGTCCAGCAGCAGTTCCGCCTGGTCGTGGGCGAAATCGACGACGAACACCTGGTTGTCCGGGTTGGAGTATTTGAGGAAAGCCAGCACCGCCTCGTTGACCAGGTTGAGCCGCTCCCGCATGCTGCCGCTGGTGTCGATGACCAGCCCGAGCGAAATCGGCAGATCAGCCGGATGGAACAGGGCAAGCTCCTGAAGGACCCCTTCGTCGTAAACCCGGAAGTCGTCGGCTTTGAGCGCGTCCACCCGCTGGCCGGCCTCGTTGAGGACCGTCACGTCGAGGGTGACCATCCGCACCTGGACGCCGATGCGATAGTCATCGCGCTGCCGGTCCTGAGCCAGGACGGCTCCGCCCATCCACATGGCCGCGATCAGAACCAGCGCCACGCATCGGCCGACGTCACTGGCGCGGCGCATAATAGCCTTCGCGATGATGGACAAAGAGCTTGGGCAGACCCGGCGGCGGATCCAGTTTGAGGGTGATCTTGCGCCAGGTGGCGTCCCGCCGCGTGTTGGACGGGATATAACCCAGCACGTACTGGTGGCGCAGCTCGGAATGGATCAGCTCGACGAAGTAGTCGAGCTCCTCGAGCGAGTTGGGGAAAAACACCCGGCCGCCCGTCATCCGGCTGAGCTCCTGGACGATGCCTTCGCCGTAGCCCTCGGTGCCGTGCTCGCCCAGCACGTAAATCTGGCAGTCGACCTCGCGGGCGAACTCCTTGATCTCGGCGAAAGTGTAGCGGCTGTGATTGTCCTCGCCGTCGGTGATGACGATCAGGGCCTTCTTGGCGTGGCGGCACTGGCGGATCTTGTCCAAGCCAATGTAAATGGCGTCAAACAGGGCCGTGCTGCCCCGGGCTTCTGAGTCGGAAATCTTTCCCTGGATCTGCCGCAGGTCGGTGGTGATGTCCTGGGCCAGCCGCGCCCGGTCGCTGAAGAGCACCAGGAAGAACTCGTCCTGACGGGTCCCGTCATCGAGGAACCCGATGGCGCTCTGACGGGCCTTGTTGATCTTGGGCTTCATGCTGTAGCTGGTGTCGAAGATCAGGCCGATGCTCACCGGCGACGCTTCGCTGGTGAAGTTCACCACCTCCTGCTCCACCTTGTCTTCGTACACCTTGAAATGTTCGGCTTGCAGCCCGGTGACGAACCGGTTCAGGGAGTCGGAAACGGCTACGCGCACGCGCACACTGTCCACGTTCACCCGGATGGATGAGTACATGTCCGAGTCGGCGGTCTGCGTCTGTGCGGCTCCCCAGATTGCGAGAACGCCGATGACGGCCAGAATGGTCAGGGTTCGTTGCACCATCCGCTGCTCCCTCTCATGCCCGGTGGATGCGCGCGCTGTTTCTTAGGATGCAACAGACCGTCAATAATCTCACGCTCATTATACAATAGCCATCGCAACCGGGATCCGTGCGCACGGCCGTGATACGAATCGGGCCGGCAATGGAAGTCCTGGAAATCAACCGGTGTATACTGGACTCACCGCGCGATTGTTTCAAACGCCGGCCGCCCGGCCCCCGCGTGAGGCTTGAAGATGAACGGCACCCGTCGGCCCGTCTACCTGGACACCCTGGCCGCCGGACGGTTCCCCGCCCTGCTGGCAGCGCTTCGCCGTCACGCCCGGTCGTGCGATCTCTGTCCCCATGCCTGCGGTGTCGACCGGCTGGCCGACGCGCGCGGTCGATGCCGCACCGGCCGCCACGCCGTCGTGGCCAGTGCGTCCCCCCATTTCGGCGAAGAGGGACCCATCTCGGGTTATGCCGGCAGCGGCACCATCTTCTTCGCCCACTGCAACCTGTTTTGCGTGTTCTGCCAGAACAGCGATATCTCGCACGGCGACGGCGGCGAGCCGCTGGACGCCCGTGAGCTGGCCGGGATCATGCTGCGATTGCAACAGCTCGGCTGCCACAACATCAATCTGGTCACCCCCTCCCACGTCATTCTCCAAGTGGTGGAGGCCGTGGCCCTGGCCGCGACGGACGGATTGCGCGTGCCCATCGTGTACAATTCGGGCGGATACGACAGCGCCGCCAGCATCCGGTTGCTGCACGAGGTGGTGGACATCTACATGCCCGATCTGAAATTCCTGGATGCGGCGGCGGCGGCGCGCTGGACCATCGCCCCCGATTACCCGGAGCGGGCCCGGGAAGCCGTCCGGGCGATGCAGGCCGGTGTCGGGGATCTGGTCATCGGACCGGACGGCGTCGCCATCCGGGGCCTGCTGGTGCGCCACCTCGTGCTGCCCGGCATGACGGCGGACAGTATCGCGGTGTTGCGCTTTCTGGCTGAGTCGGTATCACGCCGGGTGTACGTCAACATCATGAGCCAGTACCACCCCTGCCACCAGGCGCGTGCGCATCCCCTGCTTCAACGCGCTCTCCTCGCCGAGGAGTATCAGGCGGTGGGCGAGTACGCACGATCCGCAGGCCTGGAGCGCGCTGAATTCCAATCCCGCTGGTTCCGGGCCCGCTGAGTATTCAAGCTTTCGTTCAGGCTGACGCCGTTATACAATACGGATTCGACCGACCTCAGACCGGGAGATGGAATATGCGCATTTTGAGACATTTCAGAGTGTTGCCCAGCATGCCCCAGCGGCTGGGCGCCCTGCGGAAGATCACTCAAAACGTCTGGTTCAGCTGGAACCAGGACGCCATCTCCCTGTTCCATCGGATGGATCCCGATCTGTGGGATGCCGCGCAGCACAACCCGGTCCGGTTCCTCGGCATGCTCAGCCAGGAGAAGTACCAGGAGCTGCTCACCGACGAGGGGTTCCTGTCCCAGTTGGACCGGCTGGAACAGACGTTCGACCAGTACATGAAGGCCAGCCAGCGTTACACCTTCAACCTGGAGCGGCCCACCGATTTCCAGGTCGCCTACTTCTCCTTCGAGTACGGACTGACCGAGTGTCTGCCGCTGTATTCCGGCGGCCTGGGCATCCTGTCGGGCGAACACCTCAAGTCGGCCAGCGACCTTTGCCTGCCCCTCTACGGCATCGGCCTCATGTACCAGAAGGGTTATTTCCAGCAATACCTCAACAACGACGGCTGGCAGCAGGAGCACTACCCCGTCAACGATTTCTACAACATGCCGGTCATCCCACTCCGGGATGACGCCGGCGCACCGCTGACCGTCACCGTTGATCTGGCGGGCGTGACCGTGACCGCTCAGCTCTGGAAGGTCGACGTGGGCCGGGTGCCGCTCTACCTGCTGGACACCAACCTGCCTGAAAATCCGCCCGATTGCCGCGAGATCACCGCCCAACTCTACGGCGGTGACACCGAACTGCGCATCCGCCAGGAAATTCTGCTCGGCATCGGCGGCGTCCGCGCCCTCGGCCGCCTTGGACTCAATCCCCTCGTCTTCCACATGAACGAGGGGCACTCGGCGTTTGCCGCCCTGGAGCGGATCCGGCTTCTGATGACCCAGCACAAGGTCTCCTTTGACGATGCGCGCGAGGCGGTTTACGCCAGCAGCGTGTTCACCACCCACACGCCCGTGCCCGCGGGCAATGACATGTTCCCGCGCTACCTCATGGAGAAGTATTTCGGCGCCTACGTTCAGCAACTTGGTCTATCCTTCCAGGATCTGATGAGTCTGGGCCGCCAGAATCCCGGCGACGAAGCGGAACCGTTCTGCATGACGGTCCTGGCCATCCGTCTCTCGGCCCACACCAATGCGGTCAGCCGACTGCACGGCACCGTGTCGCGGCGGATGTGGCAGGGCATCTGGCCGGACGTCCCCGAGTCGGACATCCCCATCACCCACATCACCAACGGTGTCCACATCCCCTCCTGGATCTCATTCGAAATGTCCACCCTGTACCAGCGCTACATCGGCCCCAACTGGTTCGAGGATCCCGACAGCAAGCGGGTGTGGGAGCGGATCGACCGGATTCCCGATTCCGAGCTGTGGCGCACCCACGAGCGCCGGCGGGAACGCCTCGTGGCGTTCACCCGCCGCCGGCTCCATCGCCAGCTCGTCCGGCGCGGCGCTTCGCGCAAAGAGTTGGGCGTCGCCGCCGAGGTGCTCAACTCGGAGGCCCTGACCATCGGCTTCGCCCGCCGGTTCGCCACCTACAAGCGCGGCCACCTGATCTTTCGGAATCCCGAGCGCCTGGCGGCCATTCTGAACCACGCCGAGCAGCCGGTCCAGATCATCATCGCCGGCAAGGCCCACCCGAAGGACAATCCCGGCAAGGAGATCATCCGCCAAATCATCCATCTCTCCCGGCGGGAGGAATTCCGCCACCGCGTGGTTTTCCTGGAAGACTACGACATGAACGTGGCGCGCTACCTGGTGCAGGGCGTCGACGTCTGGCTCAACAACCCGCGCCGCCCGCTGGAGGCCTGCGGCACCAGCGGCATGAAGGTCACGCCGAACGGCGGCCTGAACCTGAGCGTCCTGGACGGCTGGTGGGACGAGGGCTACACCGGCGACAACGGCTGGGCGATCGGCATGGGCGAGGAGTATACCGACGCCGACTACCATGACGAGGTGGAGAGCGAGGCTATTTACACGTTGCTGGAGAACGAGATCGTCCCCCTGTTCTACGACCGCGGGCGGGACAACCTGCCACGCGGCTGGATCCAGAAGATGAAGCTGGCCATGAAGACGCTCATCCCATCGTTCAACACCCACCGCATGCTCGAGGATTACGTGGAGCAGTTTTACGTCCAGGCGGCCATGCAGTGGCGGGTGATGACCGAGAAGAAGATGGCCCGCGCCGCGGAGCTGGCCAAATGGCGGCGCAAGCTGCTGGACGGCTGGGATCAGGTGCAGATCGTGAACGTCGAGTATCGGCAGAATGGCGACTACGTGATCGGGGCGCCGATCCCCGTACAGGCCGACCTGAAGCTGGGCCGCATCTCGCCCGAGGAGGTGGAGGTGGACGCCTACTTCGGGCCGGTGGACGCCAACGACAACCTGCAGAATCACGACCTGTCTCCCCTGATTTTCCAAGGTGAGATTGACAAGGGTGTCTACCGGTTCTCCGGCGAGATCCGCTGCCAGAAGACCGGGAATTTCGGCTTTTTTATCCGTGTCCTCCCCTACCATCCGCTGCTGTCATCCCAATTGTCCCTGAACAAGATCCTGTGGGGCTAGCCGGGGGACATGGACGCATTCATCAGCAGCCTGCAGCAACTGCCCCCCCTGTGGATCTACACCATCCTGTTCCTGAGCGCGGTGGTGGAGAACCTGGTGCCGCCCGTACCAGGCGACACGGTGACACTCTTCGGTGCCTATCTGGTGGGGATCGGCTACCTGGATTTCTCCCTGGTCCTCCTCGCCACCACCGCCGGATCGCTCACCGGGTTCATGGGGCTCTACTGGGTGGGTTTCCGGTTCGGCCGCGACTTCCTGTACGGGCGGAACTACCGGTTCTTCCCCCGTGCCCGCATGGAACAGGTGGACGCCTGGTTTGTCCGGTGGGGGTTGTGGATCGTCCTTGTGAACCGCTTCCTGTCGGGCGCCCGTTCCGTGATCAGCATCGTCTGCGGCATGACGCGCCTGCCGTACATCCGGGTGGGTCTGGCGGCGCTGGTCAGCTGCCTGGTCTGGAACGCGCTGCTGCTCGCCGCCGGCTTCTACCTGGGTTCTCGCTGGAAGCAGGTGGTGGACATCGTGGAGAAGTACAACTACGCGGTCCTGGCCGCGGGCATCGTAACCGTTGCGCTGATCTATTTGATACGGCGGCGGCGTGCCGTAACTGGTAATAAATCTTGATCTGCAATCCGAATCATACTAGAATTCCACAAATGTTCCATCAGCCCAGGAGTTCCGCATGAAGCCCGCTTCGGACAAGAGGAAAAAGCCAGTCGCGGACGCCGGAACGGGCGACGTATTCAAGCGCTGCTACGAGTACAACCGTCCGGAGCAGTTCAAGTCGCTGGGGCTGTATCCGTACTTCACCGCCTTCAGCGGGTATGTGGGCACCGAACCGATCGTGATGATGAACGGCTCCCAGGTGCTCATGTTCGGCTCCAACAATTACCTCGGCCTCACCTGCCATCCCAAGGTCAAGGAGGCGGCCGTAGCCGCCATCCAGCGTTATGGCACCGGCTGCTCCGGTTCCCGGATGCTGAACGGGACCCTGGACATCCACCTCCAGCTTGAAGAAGAGCTGGCCGCCTTCTGCGGCAAGGAAGCGGCGGTACTCTTCAGTACCGGGTTCATGACCAACGGCTGCCTGTCGAGCCTGCTGGGCCGCGACGTGTTCGCGGTGCTGGACAAGAGCGTCCACGCCAGCATCATCTACGGCACCATGGCGTCCTTCAGCAAGAACCACCGCCGTTTCAGACACAATGACATGCAGGACCTGGAACGCGAGTTGGCCGCCCTGCCCGCCAACCGGGGCAAGATCGTCGTGGTGGACGGAGTGTTCAGCATGGAGGGTGACACGGCGCCGCTCGACCAGATTGTTCCTCTGTGCAAGCGGTACGGCGCCCGGCTCTACGTCGATGAAGCCCACGGCATGGGTGTGCTGGGCGAACACGGCGTCGGCACTGTGGAGCACTTCGATGTCACGGCCGACACCGACATCATCATGGCCACGTTCAGCAAGTCGTTCGCTTCCACCGGCGGCTTCATCGCCTCCGAACGCGCGGTGGTGGAGTACCTGAAACACCACTCCATGCCGTTCATCTTCTCGGCCAGCATGCCGGCGCCGTCGGTCGCCGCCGCCCGGGCCTCGCTGCAGATCATCAAGGACGAACCGGAGCGCCGCCAGAAGTTGCTGCGCAACGCCCGGCTCATCCGCGAGGGCCTCACCGCGCTGGGTTTCGAGGTCATCCCCGGCATCACACCCGTCGTGCCGGTGATTGTCGACGACGAACTGCTGCTCTGCCAGATCCACAAGGAACTCCTCGCCAACGGCATCTACACCAACCCCATCTTCAAGCCCGCCGCCGACCGCTGCATGGTCCGGATAAGCTGCATGGCCACCCACAACGAGTCGCAGATTCAGCAACTGCTCGAGATCATGGCCAAGCTGGGCAAATCCTTCGGCATCATCCACTGACATGCGCCTGGCCCTCGTCACGGGTGCCACAGGTTTCATCGGCCGCCACCTGGTCCCTCTGCTCTTGGAGCGCGGCGATGCGGTTCGAGCCGTTGTCCGCAATCCGGCCAAGTTTTCGGCGCTGTTCCCCGATTCCCGCAACATCGAATCCGTGCCGGGAGACCTGGCCGATCCGGCCTGTGCTGCACGAGCTGTGGACGGCGCCACCCACGTGTACCACCTGGCGGGGGTCACCAAGGCGCTTCATCCCGCGGCGTATTACCGGGGCAATGTCGAATCCACCCGGACGATCGTCGCGGCGGTCCGGGCTTCGGCCCGCGCCCCGGAGCGCTTCCTGCACGTCAGCTCGCTGGCGGCCATGGGACCCAGCGCCACTCCCGAACCGCCTCCCGAGTACGATTCCCCCGCCCCCCTGACCCACTACGGCCGGAGCAAGCTGGAGGGCGAAGCGGCAGTCCGGCCATTGGCGGCTGTCTGTCCAGTGACCGTGTTCCGCCCGCCGGTGGTATTCGGACCGGGCGACACCGATGTGCTGCATTTTTTCCGCGCCGTCGCCCGGGGCTGGCTACCCATCGTCGGCCACGACCGGAAGCGCGTGTCCGTGGTGTACGCGCCGGATCTCGCCGCCGCGATGGTGGCTGCAGCCGGCTCGGACGCGGCGGTGGGCAAATCGTATTATCCGTGCTACACTGAGAGCTACCGGTGGTCCGAGTTGGGACGGATCGCCGCCGGGGCGCTGGGCCGGACCTGCCACCAGGTGACCATCCCGATCCCCGCTGTCTGGTTGGTGGCCCTAACTGCCCAGCTTGCCGGGCGCATCGCGCGGAAGCCGACGATTCTGAACCTGGAGAAGGTCCGCGAGATGCGGGCGGCCTACTGGGTGTGTTCACCGGCCGAGGCGACGCAGGATTTCGGATTCCAACCCCGGTGGACCATTGACGAAGCGATCCGCCGAACGATCGACTGGTACAAGGACCATGGACAGCTCGACTGACTACGTCCGAACCGAAACCCAGGCCCTGGACCGACCCGGCCTGCGACCGGCTGATCTGGCCGTGTTGGTGTTCATCGGCCTGCTGAGTCTGCTGGTCCTGCTCAACTACCGGGAGATCCCCTCCGCCAACCGGCTGCTCATGGTC